>NZ_RQVB01000002.1:0-278657 GCF_003992265.1 Veillonella sp. CHU594 | reverse complement strand
AGAAGGTTTACGTTTCGCGATTCGCGAAGGTGGCCATACAGTAGGCGCTGGTGTTGTTACAGCTATCGAAGCATAATCTGACTGAAAGATTATCTATATAAACCGTGCAATCAAGGAGCGGCAAATTTGCCGCTCTTAGGTTGTGTATAAACTATGATATAGAAGGTTGCCCTCGCGAGGGAGAATTTCTATGGAGCAGTTCATTCTGGAAATGGACGAAGGGAGATATATAACAATGGCAAAACAACAAAAAATCCGTATTCGCTTGAAAGCATATGATCACAAAGCATTGGATCAAAGTGCTCAACGTATTGTAGACGTTGCAAAACGCAATGGCGCATTGGTTTCTGGACCAATTCCATTGCCTACAGAAAAAAACATTTTCACGATTCTTCGTTCTCCACATGTTAACAAAGATTCTCGTGAACAATTCGAAATGCGTACACATAAACGCTTAGTAGAAATTATTGAACCAAATTCGAAAACAGTAGATGCAATCACTCGCCTTGATTTGCCAGCTGGTGTATCTATTGAAATAAAATTATAAGAAATAAGGAGGTGCGATTATGTCTAAAGCTATTTTGGGTAAAAAGTTAGGAATGACTCAAGTCTTCACTACTGAAGGCAAACTAGTTCCTGTCACTGTAGTGGAAACTACACCTAGCGTAGTAGTGCAAGTAAAAACTGTTGAATCCGACGGTTACAATGCAGTACAGCTTGGATACGGTTCCATTAAAGAAAAACATTTAACTAAACCTGTAAAAGGCCAGTTCGATAAAGCCGGCGTTGCGCCAGTTAAATATCTTCGTGAACTTCGCCTTGCTGAAGCAACTGATTACACAGTGGGCCAAACTCTGGCAGCTGATATCTTCGCAGAAGGTGAGCTAGTAGATGTTGTGGGTACAGGTAAAGGTAAAGGTTTCGCTGGTACAATTAAGCGTCATAACTTTAGCCGTGGTCCTGAAACTCATGGTTCCAAATCTCATCGTGAACCAGGTTCCATCGGTCCAATGATCTCCGGTGGCGGCGGTAAAGTATTTAAAGGTAAAAAACTTCCTGGACAAATGGGTGGTGGCAGAGTTACTGTACAACGTCTATCTGTTGTAAAAGTTGATACTGAACGTAACCTTTTATTAATCAAAGGTGGCATCCCTGGTGCTAAAGGTAGCCTAGTGATGGTTCGCAACACAGTAAAACCTGTTAAATAACTAATTGTCGAAAGGAGGATACATAATGCCAACAGTAACTAAATACAACATGTCCGGCGCTAAAGTCGGCGAAATCCAGTTGAATGATGCAGTATTCGGTGTTGAAGTAAACGCTGCTGTTATGCATCAAGCCGTAGTTCGTCAATTGTCTAACGAACGACTTGGTACACATGCAACTAAAACTCGAGGAGAAGTACGCGGTGGCGGTAAAAAACCTTGGAGACAAAAAGGTACAGGCCGTGCTCGTGCTGGTTCTAGCCGTTCCCCAATTTGGGTAGGTGGTGGTATCACTTTTGGTCCACAACCACGTAGCTACTATAAAGCTATGCCTCGTAAAGCTAGACGCTTAGCAGTTAAATCTGCATTATCTGATAAAGTAAATAACAGCGAATTGTTCGTAATCGACGAATTGAAATTAGCTGCACCAAAAACTAAAGAAGTATTAAACATTCTTAATAACTTCCAAGTAGGTGACGCAAAAGTTCTTTTCATCACTGATGGTGATGTAAATGTGGAATTATCTGCTCGTAACATTCAAGGTGTGAAAGCTCTTCCATACACGAACATTAATATCTTCGATTTATTGCATCACGACAAACTCTTCATCGCTGAAGGTGCTATTGCAAAAATTGAGGAGGTGCTTGGATAATGAACAAATTTGATGTATTAATTCGTCCAATCATTACAGAAAAAACAACTTTGTTAATGCAAGAAAACAAATACACTTTCCAAGTTCCTTTGAATGCGAACAAAGTAGAAATCCGTAAAGCTGTTGAATCTATCTTCAACGTAAAAGTAGAAAAAGTAGCCACTATCCGTGTATTAGGAAAAACTAAACGCATGGGTCGCACAATGGGTAAACGTAGCGATTATAAAAAAGCTATCGTAACTCTAAAAGCTGGCGAAACTATTGAATTATTTGAAGGTGTATAAGAGTCTAGTAAGGAGGCCCAATAATGGCAATTAAATCATTTAAACCGTACTCCGCTGGTCGTCGGTTTATGACAGTGTCTGCCTTTACTGAAATTACAGCAAGCAAACCTGAAAAATCCTTGCTCGCAAAAGTAACTTCTAAAGGTGGTCGTAATAACACTGGTAAAATGACAGTACGTCATCAAGGTGGCGGTCATAAACGTCAATACCGTATTATTGACTTCAAACGTACTAAAGATAATATCCCAGCTCGCGTAGCTACAATCGAATACGATCCTAACCGTAGTGCTCGTATTGCATTGTTAAACTATGCAGATGGTGAAAAACGTTATATCATTGCTCCACATGGTCTTAAAGTGGGTGATGTAGTTTACTCCGGTCCTGAATCCGATATTAAACCAGGTAATGCATTACCATTGGCTAATATCCCATTGGGTACTCAAGTACACAACATCGAAATGAAAATCGGTAAAGGCGGACAAATCGTTCGTTCTGCTGGTACTTCCGCTCAATTAATGGCGAAAGAAGGCAACTATGCATTACTTCGTTTACCATCTGGTGAACTTCGTCGTGTACGCGTAGAATGCCGTGCTACAGTAGGTGTTGTATCTAACATTGACCATGAAAATATCACTATTGGTAAAGCTGGCCGTCAACGTTGGTTAGGCATTCGTCCTGGCAACCGCGGGGTTACAATGAACCCTTGTGACCATCCTCATGGTGGTGGTGAAGGTAAATCTCCAGTTGGTCGTAAACATCCTGTTACACCTTGGGGTAAACCAGCTCATGGCGTTAAAACTCGCGACAAGAAAAAAGCTTCTAGCAAGTTAATCGTTAAACGTCGTACAAAATAGGATATAGGAAGGAGATATAACAGTGTCCAGATCAATTAAAAAAGGCCCTTTTGTTGCAGAATCTCTTCTGAAAAAAATTGATGCCTTAAATGAAACTAATGATAAAAAAGTAGTAAAAACCTGGTCCCGTGCATCTACTATTTTCCCACAATTTGTAGGCCATACGATTGCTGTGCATGATGGTCGCAAACATGTACCTGTATTCATTACAGAAGATATGGTAGGTCATAAATTAGGTGAGTTCGCTCCTACACGTACTTATAAAGGTCATGGTAAGGACGAAAAATCTACAGGCAGAAAATAGGAGGATTTAACATGGAAGCAAAAGCAATCGCTAGACATATTCGTATTGCGCCTCGTAAAATCCGCATCGTTGCAGATTTAGTGCGCGGTAAAAACATCGGCGAAGCATTTGCCATCTTGAAGTTTACTCCGAAAGTTGGCGCCGATGTAGTAACTAAAGTTTTGACATCTGCTATTGCAAATGCAGAACACAATTTTGATATGAATGTAGATAATCTTTATGTGTCCGAGATCTATGTTGATCAAGGCCCAACAATGAAACGCATTCATCCTCGTTCCCGTGGACAGGCTTTCAAAATTTTGAAACGTTCTAGCCACGTAACAGTAGTTGTTAAAGAAAGAGCTTAATCGAAGGAGGGAAACAGAGTGGGTCAAAAAGTAAATCCACATGGCTTGCGTGTTGGTATCGTAAAAGATTGGGACGCAAAATGGTATGCTGATAAAGATTTCGCATCTAACCTTCATGAAGACGTAAAAATTCGTACTTTCTTGAAGAAAACACTTTTCATTGCTGGTATTTCCCGCATTGAAATTGAGCGTACAAATAAACGTATTAAAGTAACTATCCACACAGCTAAACCAGGTATGGTTATCGGTAAAGGTGGACAAGGTATCGAAGATATCCGTAAAGAGTTAAAACGTTTTACAGATAAACAAATCGATGTAAACATTGCTGAAATTAAACAAGTAGACATGGAAGCTCAACTTGTTGCTGAAAGCATTGCTAGTCAATTGGAACGCCGTGTAAGCTTCCGTCGTGCAATGAAACAAGCAGTAGGTCGCACTATGCGTTTAGGCGCTAATGGTATCAAAGTAATGGTATCCGGTCGTCTTGGCGGTGCAGAGATCGCTCGTAGCGAATCTTACCGTGAAGGTTCCATTCCACTTCATACACTTCGTGCAAATATCGACTATGCAACAGCAGAAGCACATACAACATATGGTTGCATCGGTATTAAAGTATGGATCTACAAAGGTGAAGTTTTGCCAGAAGCTAAACAAACATCTAAAAAGGAAGAAGGTGACAACTAATGCTAATTCCAAAGCGCGTAAAACATCGTAAACAATTCCGCGGTCGTATGAAAGGCCGTGCAATGCGTGGTAACAAAGTTGCTCATGGTGATTTCGGTTTAGTAGCATTAGAGCCATCTTGGATCACAAACCGTCAAATCGAAGCAGCCCGTATTGCTATGACACGTTACATTAAACGTGGTGGTAAAGTTTGGATTAAAATTTTCCCTGATAAACCAATCACTGCAAAACCAGCAGGCGTTCGTATGGGTTCCGGTAAAGGTTCTCCAGAAAAATGGGTAGCAGTTGTTCGCCCAGGACGTGTAATGTTTGAAATGAACGGCGTTCCAGAAGTAGTGGCTCGCGAAGCTATGCGTCTTGCAAGCCATAAACTTCCAATCAAAACGAAGTTCGTTGTTAAGGGTAAAGAATTGGGTGGTGACGTAAATGAAGGTTAATGACATTCGCAATTTGAGCGCTGCCGAGTTGAACACTAAAGTTTCCGAATTGAAAGAAGAGTTGTTTAACCTACGTTTTCAACTCGCTACTGGTCAATTAGAAAATCCAATGCGTATCCGTGAAGTTAAAAAAACTATCGCTCGTATCAAAACTGTACAACGAGAAGAAGAAATTAAAGGTAACGCATAATAACAAATTTTGTTTGGATTGAATAGGAGGCTTAAAGTCGTGGCAGAAGTAAGAAATGTACGAAAAGCACGTGTAGGTAAAGTTGTAAGCAACAAAATGGATAAAACAGTTGTTGTACAAATCGATCGTAAAGTACCTCACGAATTATATAGCAAGCCAATGGTAACAAGCAAACGTTTTAAAGCTCATGATGAAAATAACGAATGCTTAGTTGGCGATATCGTAAAAATCGTAGAAACTCGTCCATTATCTAAAGATAAACGTTGGAGAGTTGTAGAAATTATTGAAAGACAAAAATAATCAGTGATGTAAGGAGGAAAAGTCATGATCCAGCAACAAACAATTTTGAATGTTGCCGATAACACTGGTGCGAAACGCATTATGTGCATCCAAGTGATGGGCGGTTCTTACCGTAAATTTGGCAATATTGGTGACGTAATCGTTGCTTCTGTAAAAGATGCATCACCCGGTGGCGTTGTCAAGAAAGGCGACGTTGTAAAAGCCGTTATTGTTCGTTCTAAAAAAGGTATCCGTCGTCAAGATGGTTCCTATATCCGTTTCGATGAGAACGCTGCTGTAGTTATTAAAGACGACAAAAGCCCTCGCGGAACTCGTATTTTCGGACCTGTAGCAAGAGAACTTCGTGAAAAAGATTTCATGAAAATTATCTCCCTTGCTCCAGAAGTGTTATAAGAAGGAGGAGCTCAACATGTCCCAAAAACTACATGTTAAAAAAGGTGATACAGTTGTTGTTATCTCCGGCAAGGAAAAAGGTAAACAAGGCGAAATCATCGCTGTTGATATCAAAAAAGAACGAGTAACTGTAAAAGGTCTTAACCTAGTTAAACGTCATACAAAACCTAGCCAAGCGAACCCTCAAGGTGGCATCATTGAAAAAGAAGGTACAATCCATGTATCCAATGTAATGGTGTTAGATCCTGAACAAAAAGTTCCAACTCGTACTAGAAAAGTTGAGGAAAATGGTTCTTTAGTTCGTGTAGCTGTTAAAAGTGGCGCTAAACTTTAATTGATAAGGAAAGGAGGTCTTTTACAAAATGTCTCGTTTACAAGAAAAATATACTTCTGAAATTAAGAAGGCTTTACAAGAGAAATTCCAATATGGCAACGTAATGGAAATTCCTAAATTAGAAAAAATCGTAATCAATATCGGCGTAGGCGATGCTGTTGGTAACTCCAAAGCATTGGATGCAGCTGTTAAAGATTTAGAAATTATCGCTGGTCAAAAACCAGTCGTAACTCGCGCGAAAAAATCCATTGCGAACTTCAAAGTTCGTGAAGGTATGCCTCTTGGCACAAAAGTAACTCTTCGTGGCGAACGCATGTATGAATTCCTCGATAAATTGATTAATGCGGCATTGCCTCGCGTGCGTGACTTCCGTGGTATCAGCGCTAAAGCGTTTGATGGTCGTGGTAACTATGCATTGGGCCTAAAAGAGCAATTAATCTTCCCTGAAATCGAATACGATCAAGTAGAACGAGTAACAGGTATGGATATTATCTTCGTAACAACAGCTAACACTGACGAAGAAGCTCGTGAATTATTGGCACAATTCGGCATGCCTTTTGAAAAATAATTAGGAGGAAACGATAGATGGCTAAAAAATCTATGATCGAACGTGAGAAAAAACGTGCACGTATCGTTGCAAAATATGCAGCAAAACGCGAAGCGTTAAAAGCAGCAGGCGATTATGAAGGTTTATCCAAATTACCTGCCAACGCATCCCCAACACGCTTGCACAACCGTTGCAACTTAACAGGTCGTCCTCATGGTTATATACGCAAATTCGGTATTAGCCGTATTGCGTTCCGTGAATTGGCGTACAAAGGACAAATCCCTGGCGTGAAAAAAGCTAGTTGGTAATAGGATAACGAGAGGAGGTTTTTAGAAGATGGTAATGACAGATCCGATTGCGGATATGCTGACTCGCATCCGTAATGCAAACTCTGCACTTCATGAAACAGTTGAAATCCCTGCTTCTAAAATGAAGGCTGCTGTTTTAGCTATCCTTAAAGACGAAGGTTTCGTTAAGGAAGTTGAAACAATTGAAAATGAAAAACATGCTACTTTAAAAGTAACATTGAAATATGGTTCTAATAATGAAAAAGTAATTACCGGTATTAAACGTATCTCTAAACCAGGTCTACGTGTATACGCGAAAAAGGAAGAACTTCCTCGCGTACTTGGTGGTTTAGGTATTGCAGTTATTTCTACATCTAAAGGCATTATGAGCGACAAACAAGCTCGTAAAGAAGGCTTAGGTGGCGAAGTAATCGCTTACGTTTGGTAATCATAGCAATAGGAGGTAGAAAGAATGTCACGTGTCGGTAGAATGCCTATCGAGATCCCAGCTGGCGTAACAGTATCTCAAAACGAGAATACGTTAACAGTTAAGGGTGCAAAAGGTGAATTAACTCGTACTTTCCATCCGGATATTAACATTGCTGTTGAAGAAAATGTAATCACAGTAACTCGTCCTAGCGATGGAAAAGAACACCGTTCTTTACACGGTTTAACTCGTGCTCTTGTTGCAAATATGGTAACAGGCGTACATGAAGGCTTTACTAAAACTTTAGAAATCAATGGCGTTGGTTACAGAGCGGCTAAGCAAGGTAACAAACTTGCTTTAACATTGGGCTTCTCCCATCCAGTAGAGATGGAAGCTCCTGCTGGTATTACAATCGATGTCCCAGCTCCTAATAAAATCGTTGTTTCTGGTGCTGACAAAGAAGTTGTTGGTGCAGTAGCAGCTGATATTCGTAAATGGAGAAAACCAGAACCTTACAAAGGTAAAGGTATCCGTTACGAAGGCGAAGTTGTTCGTCGTAAAGCAGGTAAAGCTGGCGCTAAAGGTAAGTAATAACAGTTTACATTAGAAAGGAGTGGACATCTTGGCAGGAACATCCAAACGCAAAATTGCTCGTGCAAAACGTCATTTACGTTTACGTCGTCACATTTCCGGTACGGCTGCACGTCCTCGCTTGAACGTATATCGTTCTTTAAGCAATATTTATGCTCAAGTCATTGATGACGTAGCTGGCAAAACATTAGTATCTGCTAGCTCTCAAGATAAAGAATTAAATCTTTCCTACGGCGGTAACGTAGCTGCTGCTAAAGCAGTTGGTGAAGCTGTTGCGAAAAAAGCAATTGCTGCAGGTATCGATACAGTAGTATTTGACCGCGGTGGTTACATTTATCATGGTCGTGTAGCAGCCCTTGCAGAAGGTGCTCGTGAAGCAGGCTTAAAATTCTAAGAAGGAGGAACTATAGACATGGCAAGAATTGATTACACAACTCTTGATCTTAAAGAAAGAGTAGTATTCATCAACCGCGTAGCCAAAGTTGTTAAAGGTGGTCGTCGTTTTTCCTTCAGCGCCCTTGTAGTTGTTGGTGACGGCAACGGTCATGTAGGTGTTGGCTTAGGTAAAGCTGCGGAAGTACCTGATGCAATCCGTAAAGGCATTGATGATGCTAAGAAAAACCTTATTCATGTTGTTATTAAAAATGGTACAATCCCTCATACAGTTACAGGAACATTCGGCGCAGGTCGTGTATTCTTGAAACCAGCTGCAGAAGGTACTGGAGTTATCGCTGGTGGCCCAGTGCGTGCCGTATTGGAATTAGTTGGTGTTCGTAACATCTTGACTAAATCCTTAGGATCTTCTAATCCTAACAACATGGTTCGCGCAACACTAGAAGGTTTAGCTCAATTAAAACGAGCTCAAGACGTGGCTGCACTTCGTGGCAAAACTCTTGAAGAAATTTACGGTTAATAAGGAGACCAATAATGGCACAAGTTAAAGTAACATTAACAAAAAGCTTAATCGGTCGTCCTGCAGATCAACGTGCGACTGTTAAAGCTCTTGGATTGAAAAAAACTAACTCCCAAGTAGTTAAAGAAGTGACACCTCAAATCGAAGGTATGCTTCATAAAGTTAGACATTTAGTAAAAGTAGAAGAAGTATAATAGATAAGGAGGTGCACGAATGAAACTTCATGAATTAGCTCCGGCTGCAGGTTCCAAAAAAACTCGTACTCGTGTAGGTCGTGGTCTTGGATCCGGTTTAGGTAAAACTTCCGGTCGTGGTCAAAAAGGTCAAAATTCTCGTAGTGGTGGCGGTGTGCGCACTGGCTTCGAAGGTGGCCAAATGCCTCTTTATCGTCGTTTACCAAAACGTGGTTTCAAAAATATCTTTGCACTTCAATATGCAGAAGTTAATGTATCCCAATTGAATCGTTTTGAAGACGGTGCAACTGTAGATCCAGTAGCTCTTATTGAAGCTGGTATTTTGAAAAACGTACGTGATGGTATCCGTATCCTTGGTAACGGAACTTTAGAACGTAAATTAACTGTTATCGCTAACGGATTTACAAAATCTGCAGTAGAAAAAATCGAAGCAGCAGGTGGAAAAGTAGAGGTGATCTAGGGTGCTAGATAGCCTCTTGAATATCACAAAAGTAACGGAATTACGCAACAAAGTAGTTTATACATTACTTATGTTCATTGTCTTTCGCTTAGGTATCCATATTCCGGTACCTGGCGTAGAGGCATCTGTTATTGAAAGCTTATTCACCAGTGGTAACTTATTTGGTTTGCTAGATTTGTTCGCCGGTGGTGCGTTAAGTAAGTTCTCTATCTTTGCAATGAGTATTACTCCTTATATCAATGCATCAATCATTATGCAATTGTTAGGAGCCGTAGTACCAACATTTGAAGCATGGAGTAAAGATGGAGAAGAAGGGCGTAAAAAAATTGCTAAAGTAACACGTTATGGTACAGTAATTCTTGGCTTTATTCAAGCCTTTGGTATGACTTATGCATTACGTGCTAGCAACGCACTTATTGATAATAGCTTCATGTCTGTAATTCTAATCTCTATTATTTTGACAGCAGGAACATGTTTCTTGATGTGGGTAGGAGAACAAATTACAGCTCATGGCATAGGTAATGGTATTTCTCTCATTATCTTTGCTGGTATCGTGGCGCGATTCCCTGATGGGGTTCAAACCATTTACCAGTACCTACAAGTAGGTACAATTAATGTATTTCAAGCGATTCTATTTGCTATCATTGCGGTAGCTATGATCGTTCTTGTAATTGCTGTGACACAAGGCCAACGTCGAATTCCTATTCAATATGCTAAACGCGTAGTAGGACGAAAAATGTATGGTGGTCACTCAACATTCCTGCCGTTGAAAGTCAATCAAGCAGGGGTTATCCCAATTATCTTTGCGTCATCCATATTGATGTTCCCAGCCACATTGGCACAATTTGTACAAGTACCTTGGGTACAAACAGTTGCAAGTTATTTCCAATGGGGAACGCCGATACAAACTATTTTGTATGCTGTGTTGATTTTATTTTTTACATACTTCTATACAGCTATCTCAATCAATATTACGGATATGGCAGATAATATGAAAAAACACGGTGGTTTTATCCCAGGTATTCGCCCAGGAAAACCGACTGCTGACTATGTAGACCGAGTAATGACTCGAATTACATTAGTAGGTGCATTTTTCTTAGCTTTCGTTGCAATCTTACCAAATATGATTGGTGGATTGACAGGTATTCAAGGTGTGTACTTTGGTGGTACAGCACTACTTATCGTGGTGGGCGTAGCATTAGATACAATGCAACAAGTAGAATCTTTAGTATTAACACGCCAATATAAGGGCTTTGTGAAATAGGAGATTATGATATGTATATTTTATTAATGGGACCTCCAGGTGCTGGTAAAGGCACGCAGGCAGCTCGTCTGATTGAAAAATATGGTATCCCTCAAATTTCTACAGGTGACATGTTCCGTGCCGCTGTAAAAGAATCTACTCCATTAGGATTAGAAGCTAAGAAATATATGGATGCTGGACAATTAGTTCCAGATAGCGTTACCATTGGCATCGTTCGTGAACGCTTGTCCAAGGATGACTGTAAACAAGGTTTCATTTTAGATGGCTTCCCTCGAACAACAGCACAAGCTGTTTCTTTGGATGCGATTTTAAAAGAAATGAACATCGTTCTTGATGCTGTACTTAATTTAAGTGTTCCCTCTGAAGAGTTGGTTCGACGCATCAGTGAAAGAGCACGTCTTGAAAATCGTGATGATGACAAACCGGAAACAGTACAGAAACGTCTTGCTGTATACGAAGAGTCTACTAAACCATTGATCGATTACTATCGTAATAGTGGTCAATATGTAGAAATCAACGGCTTACAGGATGTGGACACAGTATTTGCAAATATCGTTACGGCTTTGGAGAAATAATCAATGATTATTTTTAAATCGCCCGAAGAAATTGAGCATATCCGAAAGGCATCTCAACTGACAGCAGCAACGTTAACCGAGCTTGCTAAACTAGTTAAGCCGGGTGTTTCAACGCTTGAGTTAGACCAATTTGCCGAAGAATATATTCGCAGTCATGGAGGAGTTCCAAGCTGCATTGGTTACTATGGGTATCCAGCAACTATCTGTGCTTCCATAAATCATGAAGTGGTACATGGGATTCCAAGTGCATCTCGTATACTAAAAGATGGCGATGTCATCAGCATTGATTTAGTATCATCTATTAATGGATATCATGGGGATTCTGCTATTACTGTTCCAGTAGGAGAAGTAAGTCCTAAAGTCTATGCATTACTAAAAGTTACAGAGGAATGTCTTTTCAAAGGGATTGAACAAGCTGTAGCGGGTAATCATGTAGGAGATATTTCCCATGCCGTACAATCTCATGCAGAACGTCATAGATATGGTGTTGTGCGAGATTTTGTAGGACATGGTTTAGGAAAAAGCATGCATGAAGATCCACAAGTTCCAAATTATGGTACTAAGGGCAAAGGTCCAGAACTTAGACCAGGAATGGTCATCTGTATTGAGCCAATGATTACTATGGGCACGCACAAAGTAAGAGTTCTTGAAGACAACTGGACTGCGGTCACAATGGACCGTAAGCCAGCTGCTCACTTTGAACATACCATTGCCATTACTGAAAATGGTACTGAAATACTTACTATGCGTGATACACCGAGGTTAATACAATAACCAGTAACCGGAGGATAAAAGATATGTCAAAAGAAGACGTTATTGAAGTGGAAGGTACGGTCGTTGAGGCACTACCAAATGCTATGTTCCAAGTTGAATTGGAAAATGGGCATGTGGTTTTGGCTCATGTGTCAGGTAAAATGCGTATGAATTTTATCCGTATCCTTCCTGGTGATAAAGTTACTATGGAACTGACACCATATGACTTAAGCCGTGGTCGCATCACCTATCGCTTTAAGTAAGCATAGGATCCACAAAGGAGGTACTTATGAAGGTTAAACCATCAGTTAAAAAGATATGCGAAAAATGTAAAATTATTAAACGTAAAGGCCGTGTAATGGTTATTTGCGAAAACCCAAAACATAAACAAAAACAAGGATAATTGATAGGAGGTGGATGAATAGATGGCACGTATAGCCGGTGTAGATTTACCACGTGACAAACGTGTGGAAATTGGTTTAACTTATATTTACGGTATCGGTCTTACTCTTTCTAAAGAAGTATTAGCAAAAACTGGTATCAACCCAGATACTCGCGTTCGTGATTTAAGTGAAGATGAAGTAGCTAAAATCCGTGAACTTCTTGATGCAGAGTATAAAGTAGAAGGTGATCTTCGTCGTGAAGAAGCACTTAACATTAAACGCTTAATTGAAATCAACTCCTATCGCGGTAAACGTCATCGTATGGGACTTCCATGTCGTGGTCAACGTACGAAGACAAATGCTCGTACTCGTAAGGGTCCTCGTAAAGCAATCGCAGGTAAGAAGAAATAATAAAGGAGGGATATTGTGGCTAAGAAAACAGTTAGATCCAAAAGAAAAGAAAAGAAACATATCGAATCTGGTGCAGCGCATATTCGCTCCACTTTTAACAACACTATCGTTACAGTAACAGACGTAAACGGTAATGCTCTTTCTTGGGCATCTGCTGGTGGTCTAGGTTTCCGTGGTTCCCGTAAATCCACTCCATTTGCAGCACAAATGGCAGCTGAACAAGCGGCAAAAGCAGCTATGGAACACGGTCTTCGCACTGTAGAAGTATTTGTTAAAGGTCCAGGATCTGGTCGTGAAGCAGCGATTCGTGCGTTGCAAGCAGCTGGTCTTGAAGTAACAAGCATTAAAGATGTGACTCCAATTCCTCATAACGGCTGTCGTCCTCCAAAACGTCGTCGCGTATAATCTGAGCTATATACTTAGAAAAGTGACAAGTTTTAGAGGAGGGTATACCTGATGAGCGAAGAAAAAAAACTTAGAATCGAGAAAGTAGTAATGACAGAAGATGGCCGCTACGGTAAATTCGTATGCGAGCCATTGGATCGTGGTTATGGTATTACTCTCGGTAATAGCTTGCGTCGCATTTTGCTTTCATCCTTAGATGGAGCAGCAATTACTTCCATCAAGATTGACGGAGTACTTCATGAGTTCTCTACGATTGAAGGTGTTCGTGAGGATGTATCCGATATTATTCTGAACCTTAAACAGTTGTGCATTCGTCTTGAAGATGAAGCACCTGTACCGATGGATGTACATATCGATGTTCGTAAAGATGGAGTATTAACAGCAGGTGACTTGATTCAATTCATGCCTCCTGAAATCGAAGTCTTAAATCCAGAATTGGTAATTGCTACAATGGATGAAGCAGCTCATCTTGTAATGGATGTGCGTATCGAACGCGGTAAAGGATATGTACCATCTACTAAGAATAAACGTGAAGATGATATGATTGGTCAAATTCCAATTGATTCTATCTTCTCGCCAATTCTAAGAGCAAAATATGAAGTCAGCGATGTCCGCGTGGGCAACGAAATGGACTTTGATAAGCTTACTTTAGAAGTTTGGACAAATGGTTCTATTACAGCATCTGATGCAATTGCTAAATCTGCAGCAATCATGATTTCCTATCTAGGAAACTTTACTCGACTAGCTCATTCTCATGATATGATCAATGTAGGGGAAAGTGAAGCAGAATTAACAAGTGCAAATGGTCAAGAAGGTGGCGATATTGATGCTGAACCTAAAGGACCAACGACAATTCCTATTGAAGATCTTGAGTTGTCTGTTCGTGCTTTCAATTGCTTGAAACGTGCTAACATTCATACTATCGGTGACTTAACTGGTAAAACAGAAGACGAATTAGGAAAAATCCGCAATTTAGGGAAAAAATCTGTAGAAGAAATTCTAGAGAAATTACAATCTTACAATGAGAGTAATGATTCCTTAACATCTCAAAGCGAATAAGAGGAGAAAGACTAATGGCATACAGAAAATTAGGCCGCAACAGTTCCGCTCGTAAAGCGTTGTTCCGCGGTATGGTAACATCTCTCTTCGTACATGAACGCATTGAAACAACAGAAGCAAAAGCAAAAGAGCTTCGCAAATATGTTGATGAAATGATTACATTAGGCAAACGTGGCGACTTACATGCTCGTCGTCAAGTTCTTGCTTTTCTTATGAACGAAGATGCAGTAAAAAAATTATTTGATGAAATTGCTCCAAAATATGCTGAGCGCAACGGTGGTTACACTCGTGTAATCAAACTTGGCCTTCGTAAAGGCGATGCAGCTCCATTAGCTATTCTTGAGCTTGTATAATCAACAGCAATCTGGTTGTGATAGGATGAGTTTCACTCATTCTGTTGCAGCCTTTTTTGCTTTTCTATGGAAAACAGCGACTCTGTCCCGTGGGATGGAGTCGCTGTTTTAGTATTAATTAAATTGTGTTTCGTCTACTTCTAAGAATCCGAAGTATTCCATACGTCGAATCATTTCTTCGTAGAAAGCAAGGATCATAGTGTATTTGTTAGATTGTTGTAAGGCTAGAGGGCTAATGCTTTCTTCTGTCATAGCCTCGTAGATTTTGCACATTACATCATGTTTTGTGGTTGGTTTGCTGAGGAGTTTCATGAACTCCAAATCTTCTTCATTAAAATCGGAAATAGGGTCATTGTAGCGATTGCCAGGATAGATGTAGGCGTTCACGCCTTCTTGTGGCATAATTTCTACGAATGGAATATAGCGCTCAGGGATGTAGCTTTTCTTCTCTTCAAAAATATGATGTTTGAAAGGATGCTCTGTTTCCAGCACAGATAGGGTGATACCGCCTTGAATGATGTGTTCTACTAGGAATTGATAGAACAACGGCAAGCACATATCAGGAATGGTATGCTCTCCTGTATAGGTCACTAATGTGTTGTGTTTCACATAGAAATGCGGGCCTTCTTGTTGGAACAAATCTACCAATGCTTTTGTTGCAGAGCTATCCATCTGTTTTGCTAAGGCTTCAAAGATTGGCTCTAAATGTTCCGATGGAATGCGAAGAGTGAATAGGAATTGCTCCAAGCTGTTTTGGAAGTCTGCATCAGTGACAGATGTTTCGGTGATGCATTTTGGCGTAGCCCCTTTGTGGGTAAATAAGGATTTGCGGAATGCTGTATTCAGCATGAAATCGATGTACTGTTCTCGTGCCAATGGATCATGTGGAGCTAGCTCTTGTAATTGCGTGCGCAATGTTTCGTCATACACATCGGGAAATGATAAATTTAGATCGCAGTCGCAGAGGTAGGTGAATCCATGCTCTGCCATATGGTCCATGCATTGGTGAAAGTACACCGGCGTGTTCACTGGCTCTAAATGGTCATGGCCTACATAGCAATCCTGCTTTTGCAATGTTTGACGTAAGGACTGCAAAAATGATGTCTGTTGGTTTTTTACCGTATCGTATTCAAGCATGAGAGCGCCTAGCTTGCTCGCCACCGTTTTACCGTGGCGCACTTTTTCGCGATGGTTCAAGGTGTCGATATCTTTGTTGGCAAACTTCAAGAGAGCGCGAACACTGTCCATTTTATGCCAACCTGGGTAGGTGTTATAGGACATGTACAAGATGCCGTTCTCCGCTAAATGCTCTTTGCAGAGGCGAAGAAAATTATCCTTTGTGTCCTCGTCCACCCAAGAATAGAAACCGTGGGCAATGATGTAATCGTAGGTGCCGAGGTGATCGTGGCTTTCATTCACATCACCTTCTAATAAGTCAAGGTTTGTGATGCCCAATTGGTCAATATAGGTCTTGCCTACACTCACTTGGGTGGGGGCAATTTCGATGCCTGTGAAAGTCGCCTGCGGATAGAACAGGGCTTGGGAAATTAAATTACCGCCGTAGGAAGATCCGATTTCCAAAATGCGAGCTGTATTAGCAGGGGCTGGTGAAAGACCTAATAGACGAGCGTAACTTTCAAGGAATGGAGCAGACGCATACGGAAAGGGCTGAGATAAATACCCTAAATCAGCGTAGATTTCTTTAGCCTGCTCTTTAGTCATTCGTGTGTTGTATCGCATAAAAACTCCTTTATTCTCTGGGATGTTATAGTAGTATTCATCAGTTGCTATGAGTAGTAGTTTGCATAGTTATATAGTTATAAGTATATCAGAAAAGATATAAATTACATACTATTATCTATGGCGACTAGGGGCTCAAATTATTTTGTATAGAGAAAGAGTGTTTTCTATTGTGACCTCAAGCTATATATGGATGAAAATTGAAGATAGAGCTGTATAAGTAAATGAAAATAATTTTTAAATAACAGAAGGTTATATGTGATATAACTAATAGAAATACGGGGGGGGGGTTAAATTTTTTATTGATTTACTTAATTAATTCTGTTATTATGAACGTAACATGAAATTATAGAAGGGTTTTACTAATAACTTAACTTCTAAGTCTTTTTAGTGTGGTACAAGTTGTTTAACTAGTAGAAAAGGGGAAATCTATTATGAATCAAATTTTCAAAGTTGTGTACAGTGCAGCAAAACAATGTTATGTGGTAACATCTGAGTTTGCTAAATCAAATGGTAAAAAAGCAGCAGTCGTAGCAGCTGCGTTGGTATTAACAAGTGGTGTGGGGGCTGTAAATGCAGCTGATGTAGAGACACGTTTAACGGCTGTAGAATCTAATATTCGTACAATGAATGCTACAATCGCTAATATTAAAGATACAGTAGATAGTACAAGTGATGCACAAGTAGCGACGAATAAACAAAAATCTGAAGCTAACGAAACTGCGATTAATGAGCTAAAACCAAAAGTAGAAGCTAATACTGCAGCAGTAGGAAAAATTGATAATAAAATCGATACAGCAAAAGCAGCAGCTATTACAGAAGCTGGCACAAAAGCAGAAGAAAAAGTTAATGCTGCAAAAACAGAACTAGAAGGAAAAATTACTACAGCAAAAACAGAAGCTATCACGGAAGCTGGCACAAAAGCAGAAGAAAAAGTTAATGCTGCAAAAACAGAACTAGAAGGTAAAATTACTACAGCAAAAACAGAAGCTATCACAGAAGCTGGCACAAAAGCAGAAGAAAAAGTTAATGCTGCAAAAACAGAACTAGAAGGCAAAATTACTACAGCAAAAACAGAAGCTATCACAGAAGCTGGCACAAAAGCAGAAGAAAAAGTTAATGCTGCAAAAACAGAACTAGAAGGCAAAATTACTACAGCAAAAACAGAAGCTATCACCGAAGCTGGCACAAAAGCAGAAGAAAAAGTTAATGCTGCAAAAACAGAACTAGAAGGCAAAATTACTACAGCAAAAACAGCATTAGAAGCAAAAGACCAAGAACAAGATGGTAAAATTGCAGATTTAGAAACTAAATATAACTCTGCCACTGATATTAAGGCTGCTAATGATCGTTTTACTGCTCTTGAAGATGCAGATAGAGCACATGATGAAGCTCTTACTGGTATCAATAACAAAATCTCAGAGATAAAGAAAGATATCCAAGATAATGATGAAGCGATTGATACTATTTCTGAAACTGTAACTAAACATGCAGAAATGCTCAATAGCCATACAACTGATCTTGAAAAAATGGGTGAATCTGTTAATAAAAATACAGAGGATATTGGCAAAACTAGAGATAGCTTGAGAGAATTAGCAACGGGTATTCTTGAAGGCAATGAAAAGTTAAGTGAAGATATTAATAATATGGCTACTGAACTTAAAGAAGAAATTAAGGAAAATGCTGATGCTATTGATGCCAATACGAAGGCCATCGATAAAAATACGGCAGCCGTTGATGAAGCTAATAAAAAGTTAGTAGAACATGCAACAGTAATTAATGAAAATACAAAAGCTATTAATGACAATGTTGATAGTATCAATACAAATGCTGAAAGTATTGCTAAAAACACAGGCTATATTAAAGAAATAGTAGAAAAAAATATAGAATTAGGTGAAGCTGTAAAAGAAAATAAAGAGAATATCAAAACAGTAGCAACTGGCTTAATTGAAACAGCAAAAGAAATCGATGCGTTAGAAGCTAAAAATACTGAACAAGATGGTAAAATTGATGCTAATACAAAAGCTCTTGAAGAAGCTAAAAAAGCTTTAGAAGAAAAAGATACTGCATTAGAAGCTAAAAATACTACTCAAGATGGTGAAATTACAAAAGCTCAAGAGACAGCAGATGCAGCTAAAGCAGCAGCAAAAGCAGCGGATGATAAAGCGGCTGCAGCAGCTCAAGCAGCTACTACTAAATCTGAAGCTGCAAAAACTGAAGCAGTAGCAGAAGCTGGTACACAAGCAGATTCTAAAATTAAGACAGCTAAAGAAGCCATTGCTGAGGATATCAAAGCCGCAAAAGCGGAAGCTATTGAAACAGCTGGTACTAATGCAGATGACAAAGTAATGAAAGCAACTAAAGCTTTAGAAACAAAACTTAGTGGCTTAGATTCTTCTACAGTTAAACTAGATAAATATGGTCAAGACATTGCAGCTTTACAAGAAAAAGACAAAAACCATGAAGCTCGTTTAACGACTGTTGAAAATGATGTGAAAATTGTAGGCGCTAATGCAGCGGCGTTAGCAGCGTTGAAACCTTTACAATACAACCCTGGTCAAACTACTCAAGTAATGGCAGGTGTTGGTACATACCGTGGCAAAACTGCTGTAGCATTAGGTGCAGCTCATTATGCTAGCGAAAACTTAATGTACCATGCAGGCGTAAGCTTCGGTAATGGTAACGGCGCAATGGCTAATGCTGGTGTTACAATTGGATTCGGCAGCGGAGAAGGTGCAAAAGCAAACTCCTCCAAAGTAGCTGAATTACAAAGCGCAGTAGATCGTTTAACAGCTGAAAACGAACAAGTAAAAGCAGCGTTGTACGATATCTACGCAAAATTACAAGCTAAATAAGAAATAACTTAGAGAATAGATAACTAGGGTATCTCCTAGTGTATAGATACTAAGATTATGACAGGAATACATGTTAGGTATACTCTATTTTGGGTATCCTAACATGTATTTTTTATATGAATCAATGTATGTTGTTTGAATGTCTACATATATTTTGTATCTAAGTTTTCAATGACTAAGCTAGAATAATGATACTCCTTATGACATATTAGGACTGCGTTAGAATTTCACAGGTGTGGTATAATTGTAATAGAATCTATATAACATGTCCCTACTCAGGTATTAGGGACGATGAGGAGTCATATGAAATATATTAAGGAGCCTTTACAATTAGATAATCCTTTGGAGTTTTGGCTAAACTTCGAGGGTGAGGAACGAGTCTTTTGGGTGGACCGTCAAAGCGATCGTGTGGTGGTAGGCGCCAAACGATTGGCGGTGGTACAAGACGACGTCGATCGGAAACAGTATGCCTATGTATTTTATGGGGGCACGTTCTTCCCAACTGTGAAAGATAAAAAATGGAGTAATATGGGCCATGAAATGGTGGCTTTCACCCATTACTATATTGTGGAAAATGGGGAGTCCTTTTACTTGCATGCAGGGGAGGGCGTAGACATACAGCGCCATAAGATTGAGCGGGTGGACCATACGTTTACAGAAACTAGTGATGATAAACAAGATTGGGATACCTTGATGGATGCCATTTTGACAAATATCCATGAAGGGCGCATGACGAAGGTGGTCTCCTCTCGTGAGGTAGAGTTTACCAGCCCTACAACGTTTGATGTGGTGAGTATCTTGGACCGTTTGGTGGAGAATAACCCAAATTGCTTTATTTTTGGGTATGAGAAAGAGGGACGTACCTTTGTGGGGGCATCCCCTGAAATTCTCGTGCGCCATCGGGGGGATGAAATTCTAAGTTATGCTTTGGCAGGGACGGCACCGAAGTTTGGTCCTAAGGCGTGGACGAAAGAGCGATTCCTGAATGATCATAAAAATCGAGTGGAGCACAATATTGTGCGAGATCGTATTGTGCATACGATGCGACAAGTGACGGAGGACGTGACTGTAGGAGAGATGGGCATTATGGAGCTTTCACGGCTATACCATTTGCGGACTATTATCACCGCTAAAGATAGCACGAAGTCCCTCATCGAATGGGGCCGATTATTACATCCTACACCAGCATTAGGGGGCGAACCGAGAGAGTTAGCCATGGACCTATTGGCGAAGTACGAAGCCCATGAACGTGGTATGTATGCGGCGCCCTTTGGATTTATGAAAGATATGGGAGATGGTATTCTAGTGGTTGCCATTCGGTCTGCCCTCATCATGAATAACAGACTCTATGCCTATGCAGGGTGTGGTATTGTGAGCGAATCCAATAGTGATGAAGAATACGAAGAAACCATCAACAAAATGGGTACTATATTGGATGCCTTGTAGGATGATACATCCACGTATAGATCCAATTAGGCATGCCATAGGGTAGGATGATGAATCCGTACCGATGTATTGAACAGATACAGGAAGTTAAACAGGAATGTTGAGCAATCAGCATTCCTTTTTTTGTTATGAACCCATGTCTATGTATGTCAGTTCATTATGAACGAGATAGGGGCGTCTAGGTGTTAGATAGATACCCAGTGCAACTCATATGGATACGTACAGAATCTAAAAACAATGGTATAATACATAGTAGATAGCACTATTAACTATAACGCAATGCCACAGGTTGGTATGGGAGATACGATATGAATGAATATATAGCAAGTTTGGTGGATGAGTTATACCAATTAGGGATGCGCCATGCGGTGTTCAGCCCTGGTTCGCGGTCCACTACATTAGCCATGCTTTTTCAAAGCCATGGAGGCTTTCACACGCATATGAATATTGATGAGCGGTCCGCTGGGTTTATGGCATTGGGCATTGCCAAAGCGCAAGGCGAACCAGCCGTATTGGTGTGTACATCGGGGTCTGCGTTGACTCATTATGGACCGGCGGTGGTGGAAGCCAAGCACAGTGGTGTGCCTATGATTATTTTGTCCGCTGACCGTCCGTACACCTTGCAACAGGTGGGGGCACCGCAGACCATTGACCAACAGAAATATTTTGGCACCTCCGTGAACTATTATGAGGAATTGTCTGTGCCTAGTGAAAGTCACTATTACACGTACCCTCGTCAAGTGGCACGCCGTGCCTATTTGAAAGCGAATGACCACAAACTGGGACCGGTACACATCAATGTACCTTTGTTTGAACCCTTGGTGCCCAATCGTGAGGAGGAGTATTTTAAACAAGGTCGCAGTGCGAAACCATTCCGACTTGTGAAACATCAGGAGATAGCATCCTTGGCATCATTGCTGGACGGAAAACGAGTGCTCATTTTGGGTGGTCCTACTGTGACGAATCCGAAAGCAGTTGTAGACTTCGCCGATCGGATTGGTGCTGTTGTCATCGGTGATCCCTTGTCTAATTTGCGCCAATACGAAAAAGTGATCAGTACCTACGATGCGTTCTTGGCTCATCATGAACGATGGGAAGAGTTGCGACCTGATGTGGTCATCCAATTGGGACAAATCCCTGTGTCAAAACGGATTCAGCAATGGATGGGGACCTTGACGGACATCGATTATATTACCGTCAGCCCTAATGCAGAGGTGGTGAATCCTAGTTTGACGACTACCATACATGTGATGGCGAGTGTAGATGTATTTTTAGCGGAGATCTATCGTGGCTTATTTGCTGTATTGGGTCTAGGTAGTCGAATAGGCGATACAGTGCAGGGATTATTAGACAAGAGTGATACGGAAGGCTCTAGCTCTTATAAATTTGGACTGGAACAGGACATCACAGATATCAATCATCGACATAGATTAGAGGAATCTAACACAGCATATACTTGCTATACAGTATCGGATCTAGAGTATGTTAGAGTATGGCAAGGTATCGAATCCAACAGCCGTGAACAATTAGACAAAGTCCAAGAGGAACCGAATCTATTTGAAGGTCAGACCATTCACATGTTACAACAAATGATGCCAGATGAGGGACAACTTCTGGTGGCGAACAGCATGTCTATTCGTGATATGGACTATTTCTGGGCCACTGGGCGCTCCCAAGCCATGGTGTACGGAAATCGTGGCACCAATGGTATCGATGGGACCGTGTCTACAGCGTTAGGACTTAGCACGAATGGAAAACCAACAGTGATGCTGACGGGAGATTTAAGTTTCTTTCACGATATGAATGGTTTAGCCATTGGAAAGACACATGGTATGAACTTGACCATCATTTTGCATAACAATGATGGAGGCGGGATTTTCCAATACTTGCCACAAAAAGGGACGGATGATTTTGATTACCTATTCAACACACCGCAAGGCATCGATTACAGTGGCTTAGCGACCATGTATGGCTTAGACTATGTGAAAGTCACCAACAATGCAGAATTAGAACAGGCGATGCAACATTATATCGGTACAGAGGGGATTCACCTCATTGAAGTGCCTACCTCTAAAGAAATCGGTCGTGAATTGCACAAGGTCTATCGGGTACAATAATATGAGACTAATGATTCAAGATATACGAACCTTAGATATGCAGCGTATGCAGATCCACATGGGAGAATACTACTATGGGGTGACTGTAATGGGTACGGGAAAACCGTTAGTTTGTTTTCATGGATTTTCTGAATCCGGGTCTACCTGGGATGGCATTGGGGTCAGTGGGTATCGACTGATACGTATCGATAGTATGGGTCATGGTAGGTCGGCTCGACCTATGGAATTACAACCTTATACATTGACTCAGATGCTTAGCGATTTGCACCGGGTTATCTATGCCGTAGCCGGTGAAAGATATGCCCTCATGGGATATTCCATGGGAGCTAGGCTAGCCTTAGTATATGCATTAGAGTATCCTCAGGAAGTGACGCATCTAGTCTTGGAAAGTGGCTCTGTAGGGATAGAAGATAGAGTAGAACGACAAGACCGCTATGTAGCCGATCAAGGGCTGGCTGAACGGATCCGATCACATGATATCACTTGGTTTAGCGAGACTTGGGCTCAGCTAGAAATTTTCAAGACACAACAAGGTTTACCTACAAAGGTGCAACAGCAGATTAGAGGACGGCGCTTGCTCAATAGCCCCCATGCATTGGCTTTCACCTTGGAAGGAAGCGGACAGGGGAATATGCCTTACGTAGGACATCGATTATCGGAGCTAACCATGCCCGTTTGTTATATTAGCGGTGAGCTAGATGCAAAATATACAGCCATTGGTGCTAAATATTTTGGTGATGTTCATCGTATTGTACCGCAGGTGGGTCATAATGTACATGTGGAAGCACCAGAGGCGTATCGGCAAATTTTAAAACAATTTTTCCTATAATCGGAAGTATTAGTGAATGTGTGGATTATTTATACTCTTAGGATGCGCGGATATGGAAGAAGATAGTGGCTAGGAGTGTATTCACTATGTAATACAGTAATCGACATCGTATCTACTAAATAATATAGTGATGAATCTATGTAATACAGTCATAGAGGAGCTATAGTATGAAGTTAGCTAGGTTATCTTAAAAGGTTAACTAGACGTATATAATTCTAGTTGCAGTAATAGAAATGAGAGGTGTCCTATGATTACAAATATCACCCTGTACCATGTGCAACTACCGATGAAGTTTACTTTCAAAACGGCAAAGGGCGAAGTCGGTGTCAGGGATACTCTCATTGTTCGTTTGGAAGATGAAGCGGGCTATGTAGGCTACGGCGAATGCGTGGCTTTCGTAGACCCTTTTTATACAAAAGAAACGGTGGCATCTTGTTGGGATACCTTATGTACGAGGTATTTACCAAACCTGTTGGGGCAAGAAACAACAACCACATTGCCACAACAATGGCTGATGGAAGGAATGCCTATGACTGTGGCATCTGTGGAAAATGCCTTGCTTCATCTACAATGCCATCACTTAGGGGTCAATACAGTGGAATATGTGCTACAGCAATCCTTACTGCCGACCGTATCTACGGGCATTGTCATTGGGGACGTCCCTTTGGATACCTTGGTGGATGCTGTGTCTGCTTATGTATCACAAGGGTGTCAGCGCATTAAATTGAAAGTATCCCCCAAGGATGGGTATGAACGAGTACAGCGAGTGCGTTCAGCCTATCCAGACCTTACGTTAGCGGTG
Organism: Veillonella sp. CHU594; assembly: GCF_003992265.1. Taxonomy (NCBI): domain Bacteria; kingdom Bacillati; phylum Bacillota; class Negativicutes; order Veillonellales; family Veillonellaceae; genus Veillonella; species Veillonella sp. CHU594. Next base: position 254,262 of record NZ_RQVB01000002.1, on the reverse strand, counting down.
GATGCGAATCAAAGTTACACCTATGAAGATGTGGATAAGGTGCGGGCCTTACAGGGGTTTCATTTGGCCTGTATAGAAGAGCCTTTTCAGATACAGAGTTTAGAAGACTATCATCATTGTAAAACAACTCAAGAGTGGGATATTACCATTCCTATATGCTTAGATGAGTCGATTTTGAGCTATGATGATTTGGTCTATGCCCATAGGCATGGTTTGTTGGATGTACTCAATGTAAAAGTGGGTCGTTTAGGTGGTCTTCGAGAAACGGCTAAGGTCATACAGTATTGTCGAGACCATGGAATCCAGTACTGGATTGGATCCATGGTAGAATCCAGTATTTCTAAATGGATGCATGTACAATTAGCGGCTCTAGGAGATACCTATATGCCGGGAGATTTGTCAGATTCGTTACGCTATTTTGAGCGAGATTTGACTCGACCGCCTATTATTAGTACAATAAAAAACTGCAGTACAGAGAGACTTTCACAGTTTGTAGAGGTGCCTAATGGTGCTGGATTGGGTGTAGACGTTGATATAGAGGCGTTAGAGGCGTATTGCATACATAAGAAATTATGGCACCTATAACTGATTTATATACTTGTATAGCTTGTGGATGTGGTATGATACAATATACAAGTAGTGTATGAAACTATATGACATATACAGATATGATGCATTTCAAGTAGAGGTGGAATGTATCGTTGTTTTACATAGATATGTAGGAGGTTTGTATGACAGAGTACATAGAATTATTAAAACGTGAGGTAAAACCAGCCTTTGGTTGTACGGAGCCGATCGCCTTGGCATTTGCAGCGGCGAAAGCGGCAGAACTATTAGGCGTTCGACCAGATCACATTCATGGTCGGTTAAGTGGCAATATTATTAAGAATGCAAAAAGTGTAACCATTCCTAATTCAGAAGGTCGTACGGGCATTTATTATAGTCTTATTTTAGGCACCTTAGTAGGGACTGCAGCGAAAGAATTAGAAGTATTAGAAGACCTTACTCATGAACAAGTGGTAGAAGCAGACCGTTTATTTGAAGCGGATTACTGTGATATTGAGCTAGCAGAAGGGGTAGAAAACTTATTCATCGAAGTCACTGCTGTGGCTGGTGAACATACGTCTAAGGTCATTGTTCAAAATACACATACCACTATTTCTTACGCAGAAAAAGACGGAGAAGTGTTGATTGCCTTATCTGCAGAAGAAGTGGCTAAACATTCTATGGAATTGTGCTTTGACTCTTGCTATGAGTTTGCTAGTACTGTAGATGCGAAAGAGTTGGAAGATATTTTAGGACCACAATTAGATTTGAATATGGCTATTGCCGAAGAAGGTATGAAAAACAATTATGGTTCCAACATTGGTAAATTGATTATTTCCAATTCTTCTTCCATTGCGGATAAAGCTCGTGCCTATGCAGCTGCTGGCTCTGATGCACGCATGGACGGTTGTTCTATGCCAGTAATGATTAACTGCGGTAGTGGTAACCAAGGGATTACATTATCTGTACCTATTATGATGTATGCTAAAGAATACGGTATCGATCGTGACCATACGTTGCGTTCTTTAGCCTTAGCCAATGTGTTAGCTCTATACATTAAACAATACATTGGTCGTTTGAGTGCTTACTGCGGTGTAGTGAGTGCTGCTTCTGCTACAGCCGCTGGTGTAGCATTCTTGCTTAATGAATCCAAGGAAGTAGTTTGGGAAACATTATCAAATGCATTAGCAGGCACATCCGGTGTGGTTTGCGATGGAGCAAAAGCATCTTGTGCTATGAAAATTGGTATGTCCCTTGGTAATTCCTTATTAGCCTATACACAAGCAAAGACAGATAATAGCTTTAAAGCAGGCCAAGGTATTGTAAAAGAAGACATTGACCATACGGTGCAAACGGTAGCAACCATTGCCCGTGAAGGAATGAAGCAAACCGATGTTGTCATCCTAGAAACCATGTTAGAAAAGTAATCTATGCATTATTGGTATAGAGAATGAGAATAATTCTATATTGATTTTTCTAAAAATATAGTGTATGATAGACACATAGATTGATTTCATAGTCACATACTCAGTATGTGCTATGTATAGGTTGTAACAATAAAGGAGATTTAGCATGGCAATCATCGGTAAACAACTACCAGCTTTTGAATTAGATGCATTCCGTAAACCAGAAATTATTAAAGTAAGCAATAAAACTATCGAAGGTAAATGGAGCGTGTTTGTATTCTATCCAGCAGACTTCACATTTGTATGTCCAACAGAATTGGCAGACTTACAAGATCAATACGCAGAATTGAAAAATTTGGGCGTAGAAGTATTCTCCGTATCTGTTGACTCTGCGTTCGTTCACAAAGCATGGTCCGATGCATCTCCTACAATCAATAAAATCGAATACACTATGATATCCGATATTAAACATGAATTAGCTGACTTCTTCGAGACATTCTCTGAAGAGTCTGGCCAAGCGTATCGCGGTTCTTTCGTGGTAGACCCAGAAGGCATCGTTCGTGCCGCAGAAATCTGTGACATGGGTGTAGGTCGTTCTGCTGCTGAGTTAGTACGTAAAGTACAAGCTTGCCAATTTGTTGCAAAACATGGTGAAGTGTGTCCAGCAAAATGGACTCCTGGTGAAAAAACGTTGAACCCAGCAGATCTTGGCTTAGTTGGCAAAATCTAATGTAAATAAACAGCTCCTGTAGTAGTTGTGGTTGAAGGCTCCTCTCCCTCTCTCGAATCTTCAACAATACATGATGGACTACTTGAGTGTGTTGACTATATTTGTAAACTTTCCTAAGAACACATCTTAGATCCTTTACTTCCCATAAAGACGACAAAGCTATGCTTTGTCGTTTTTATCTTTCTCAAATTATATAGTTGTATTACTAAAAAGTATCCTTTATTCATTTAAATTATTAGATTTAGTTTAGAAATTTGTATATAATAGGGAGGTAAGGTTACAAATAGAATGCATATAGGAGAATGAGAATGTTAGAAGTTACATACGAACGATTGGCAGGGATTTTTAAAGCTCTTAGCGATGAAACAAGATTGCACATTGTAGACATGTTGTCTTGTAATGAATTATGTGCGTGTGATATTTTGGCTAGTTTTGAGTTATCTCAATCTACTCTTAGTTATCACATGAAAATTTTAATTGATGCAGGTATTGTGAATTCTGTGCGTAGCGGTTTGTGGACACGCTATTCCATTAATGAAGAAGCATTTGATGAATTTGTTAAATTCTTGCCTGAATTATATAAAACAAAAGATGAGTGCATTTGTGCACAAATCAAATACTGCCGTATTGAGGATGCTCCACAAGCGGTGGCAGAATAATATGAAACGTTGGATTATGCATGTAGACATGGATGCTTTCTTTGCATCTGTAGAACAACATGATCGTCCAGAATTACAAGGTCATCCAGTTATCGTGGGTGGCCTTTCTTCACGTGGTGTGGTGGCTACGTGTAGTTATGAAGCACGGAAATTTGGGGTACGTTCTGCTATGCCTATTGGGAAGGCTAGAAAATTATGTCCAGATGGTATCTATCTATTGCCACGAATGGAACGATATCACGAAATTTCTGATCAAATTCATGACGTGTTGCATCGGTTTAGCCCCTATTTAGAGCCCATTTCTTTGGATGAGGCTTTTTTAGATATTTCAGGATTAGGAAAACTCTATGAGTCTCCTATGGCGGTGGGCCGTGCTGTGAAAGAACAAATTAAGGACTTAACGGGCTTGGTCGCATCTGTTGGAATTGGACCGAATAAGTTTTTAGCAAAACTAGCGTCGGATTTACGAAAGCCAGATGGTTTATATATTATTCCTCATGGGCAAGAAAGAGCTCATATTAAACATTTACCGGTACGCAGGTTGTGGGGCGTAGGGGCTCATATGGAACAAGCATTACAGCGAGGCGGCTTTCATCGGATTCAAGATATTGCACAGTTAGATTCGTATCATGAGTTAGAACCCTATTGCGGTCATCAAAGTGAACGTGTGTATTTGCTGTCTAAAGGCATTGATAATCGTCCTATTGAGTGGAATCGTGAGTTGCAATCCGTAGGCAATGAACTGACCTATGAAAGGGACTTAATGGACCCAGAGGAAATCGACAATGAATGGCGATATTTTGCGCATCATGTAGCTAAGCGTTTGCGCCAGAAAGGTCTCAAAGGTCACACCATTGCTATCAAAGTACGATTGTCTGACTTTACCACCAAAACAAGGCAAAAACGATTATCCTATCAGACGGATAGAGAAGATGTATTGTATGAGACGGCCTGTGTATTATATAATAAACTTAATGTACAGGGGCCGTTCCGGTTATTGGGGATTACGGTCAGTGGCTTTCACCAAGAGGTGGAGCAAGAGTCGCTCTTTCAGAGTGAAGAAACAGAGCCAGATCGGTTAGCACAAGTACTAGATACTTTGGAAGAACGATTTGGAGAAGATATTGTTACCACAGGAGCTATGTGGAAACGAAAATTGAAGGATGACACGACATCGTCCTAGGAGGATAGTATGCAACAATATATATTGGACCAGGAACAGATTGAAAAGTTGTTACAAGGCTTGCAAACAGCGTATGGTCATTGCAAAGAAGTACAACAGCAATATGTGGCGAATTTAGAGGCGCACCATATGGAGTCCCCTGAAATGGCTATGGAAGTGGTAGAAGACTTAGAAAACTTTGCTCATATGTTGGCTCTATTGGGAAAACAATGGGAAGAATTACGTGGGCTCCAAAGTATGGTAACAGAGCACTATCTGTATGATATGATATCTTCCTTAGAAGAGACACCAACAGTAGAAGCTGTGGCGGATGAAGGTGTGGAAGGCTATGATGTAGGTGTGGCATTAGGCGTAGATTTTGTGATGGCTGAGCGTTGGCAAGGGGAAACCTTTGCAGAGAAGGTTGAACCGAAGGCGACATCGAGTTCTTTTATGAGTTTATTCAGCAATACCAGCGAAACGAAGCATATTAATGAGTATGACTATGATGACGATGGGGAGGATGACGACCCTAAAGACGATGAAGAGGATGCGGTCATTGAGTTAACGAAATATACTAACAAAAAATCTAACTTGTATGATATGTTTGAGATGGAGTCGTCAACAGAGACAAAAAAACAGCATAAAAAGCGTTGCAAACATTGCACAGAAGATTCTCCCATACCAGAAGAGCGAGACAAATGCTGCATTGTTAAACAAGAAAAAAAGAAAAAGAAGGAAAAAAGCAAAGATAAGTCGAAACATAAAAAAGAAGCTCCCTCTGTAGACAAGTGGGCAAAAAAATTGTCTAAATGGGAACGCTATGCAGAAGAGCATGGCGATGCATGGACAGAAAAAGTCTTGCAAAAAGTAGCAAAAAAGGCAGAGAAAAAAGCGGAAAAGCGAGGCATGAAAGCGGTCTTCAAAAAGCATAAGTTAGACCGATTTGCGAAGCTGTCTAAGGAGGATTAAGGTATGGATGTGGTAAGTGTATTAGGCTTTGTATTGCTAGGCGTAGTTGTAGCCGCATTGGGAACCATCATTGGTGCAGGTGGCGGATTGATTTTTGTGCCAGTATTTCTTTACTTCTTTCCAGAATGGACGCCAGCTATGGTAGTAGGTACATCCTTGTTTACGGTAACCTGTAATGCCATTTCGGGTACTATTGCCTATGTGCGGCAGAAGAAAATATTATATAGCGCAGCAATTCTATTCGGGATTGCCACCTTCCCAGGGTCGATTATCGGTGCTCATGTAGCGGAATATTTTGATCCTAGTGGGTTCCGATTCTGGTTTGGTTCTTTCTTGCTAATCATGTCTTTGTTCATTGGTTATAAAAATATGAATAAAGGGGAACGCAAAGAAGAGTCCTTGCAATTAGAAGAGTTGACCTATAATAAAGTGGTAGGTATCTTAATTAGCATGGGAGTAGGCTTTATTTCTAGCTTATTTGGTATCGGCGGTGGCTTGATCCATGTGCCGGCTTTCATTTATATCATGGGATTTCCTACGCATATGGCCACCGCCACTAGTCATTTTATCTTGGCTATGTCTACCTCAGTAGGGACTTTAACACATTTTTTGAGTGGTCATATTCATTTTGAAATTGCCATTCCTTGTGGTATTGGTGCCTTAGCGGGTGGTCAATTAGGGGCGTTCATTGCGAAACGATTGCGAGCAAAAACGATTTTAATTGGGTTATCCATTGGGATTGGATTACTGGCATTACGCTTAATTTACACATCTCACGTATTGTTCTAGTGTCATAGTATAGATTAAATAGAGAGGACTTTATGGGAAAGGGAAAGAAACGGAAACAACACCAACCACAGCCACAACAGACGATTACGACAGCCCGTTTGACCACGATGATTAAATGGATGTTGTTTATTAATCATTTAGCTTTGTGCTGGTTCTTTAATGGTCGGGCTGATATGAGTTTACTAGCTGCTAATATGCTAGGTGGCTTAGCCCTTTGCGGGATTTACTGGATGCGTTTTAAGAAGGAAATGTTCACCGATGAAGATGTAGAGCGTGGCATGCGCTATGTATTGTCCTATATTCTGATGACGATGACAGCTTTCTTTTATACCTTGGCGATGTATCGTTCGGGGGAGTTAACGGATACTATGTATATGATTATTACAGGAGCTAGTTTCTTTGTGTGGTTCTGCTTGTATAGCGCTACACAAGGGTTTATCAAAAAAAGTGAATAATATATACTACAAGTTCTCATTACGTTATAGGTAATGGGAACTTTTTATATTTAAATATTTCGATAAACTATATGAAAAGCTATTGCATTTTATGATTTACTATGCTAAGATATACACATAACAAATAATAATTATTAATTGCTAATTAGAATAATTAGCAAAATTAGTAAAATAACTAAAGAAAAGGAGAAACAGGTATGAAAAACTTACAAGCAGTCAATCAATATATTGCAAACTTAGCAATTTGGAACATTAAACTTCACAATTTCCATTTTAATGTAGTAGGATCTCAATTTGTGCCAGCTCACAAATATTTAGAAGAAGTTTACGATGTAGCATTTGATTATTATGATGCAGTAGCTGAGCATGTAAAAATGCAAGGTGAAGAACCTGTAGTGCATGTGGCAAAATATTTAGAAATTGCTTCTTTGAAAGAAGAACCAGGCAACAAATTCTCCGTAGAACAAGTGTACAACTTCTTAGTAGGAGATTTCGAATTGTTGAACAAAGAAGCTCGTGCCATCCGCGAAGCAGCTGATGAAGAAGGTAACTTCGGATTAGTGGCTATCATGGAAGACCACATTGCTTACTATGAAAAACAATTGTGGTTCTTACGTGCTACTTTAGGCTAATTCCTCCTGACAGTAACATCGAACCAATCACATAACACTCCCTTATATGTGATAATATCCTGAATATGACTAACACAATATAACTATACAATTAACTATACAAGAGGACCCCTGTTTCGCGCAGGGGTTCTTTCAGTATATAGAACATACCTTTGAAAGGTGATAAAACGATGTATTGTAAAATTTCATTGCCAGGTGATACAATACAAGTAATGTAAGAGAGGTTGAGAAAGGGGCATAGAGGATGAATCGATTTTTACGACGAGGACAATTACAAACTATAGAACCACAGAAGGATACATCTGTGGTAGAAGACATGGATACGCTGGTGAGTGAAGTGAGTTCGGATGAGTTCTTGGACATGGTGCAACAAGAGGGGACGTCAAAGGATTTGAACCGAGCTATGGATATGGTGGAGATTGAAGAGTCAGAAGAAAACCGTGCACCTTTGGACCCTTATGAAGCAATGACGATTCGTGATTATAGTCAATTGGATGTATTGCCAGAGCATGCTGATGAAGATTATGGTTTTTCTAGTGCAAACGAAACAGAACAGGATCAATTTTTCCATAACAACTACAATGATATTATGGAAGATGAGTTAGAGTATGATCAACAAGAGGCTGATAGTTCTTATGATTACAATTCTGGAGATAGTTTTGACTTCGACTTTGATGTTGACTTTGACTTGTTTGATGACTTTGATAATGACTAGTAAGGAATGAATGATGACGAAGCCCATACATACAAGGACATCAGTATGTCCTTATGATTGCCCAGATGCCTGTGGATTGATCTTGACCATTGAGGGAGACCAGTTACAACGGGTACAAGGTATGAAAGATCACAGCTTTACGAGAGGAACGCTGTGCCAGAAAATGCAACAGTATGAACGAACAGTCCACCATAGGGAACGTCTGACAACGCCTTTGCGACGCATAGGTCCTAAGGGAAGCGGTCAATTTAAACCGATTACTTGGGACGAAGCACTAGAGGAAATTGCTCAGCAGTTTCAGCACTGTATCCATACATACGGTTCTGAAAGTATTATGCCCTATTCCTATGCAGGGACCATGGGAATCTTACAAAAGAGTGCAGGGGATCCACTCTTTGCCATACTTGGTGCGACCCGTCAAGATAAGGGGATTTGTTCCCCTGCCAAACGGTATGGTTGGGCTAGTCTTATGGGGAATACCCTAGGGAGTCGTCCACAAGATATACAATACAGTGATTGTGTGGTGTTGTGGAGCCTCAATGCAGTGGCTACGGATGTACATGTCCTACATGATGTGACCATAGCTCGCCAGCGAGGTGCCAAGCTTTGGGTGATTGATACGTACTATACGGAGACAATGAAATTAGCAGATGAAGTCATTATCATACGACCAGGTACAGATGGAGCCTTTGCGTTGGGTGTGGCTTATGTGCTCGTGGAAGAAGGATTAGTACATGAGGAATTTATTCATCAGTATGTACAAGGCTATGAAGGATTCCGTGATGCTGTTACTTCTCAATATCCACCATCGAAAGTGGCTCGAATCACAGGCGTACCAGAGGAACGGATTATCCAGTTTGCTCGTGCTTATGGACAGGCAATGGCACCATTTATCCGCTTAGGCAGTGGACTATCTCGCTATGGGAACGGAGCGAATACGGTGCGATGTGTAGTGGTACTACCTGCCTTGGTGGGGGCGTACCTACATACAGGAGGTGGCCTCTTGTCGAGTGCCTCGGGTAGTCAATTTGTTGGCGGTAAGCGTGTCAGTTGGGAGCGCTTTCAGACAAAAGAAACACGGTTGAACCCTATGATTCATTTCGGACCGATGTTAACAGAGGCGGACAACCCACCGATTAAGGCCCTCTATGTATATTCCAGCAATCCTGCGGTGACCTCACCGGACCAAACAGTGGTACGCAAAGGATTGTCACGAGAGGACCTATTCACAGTGGTGCACGAACGGTTTATGACAGATACGGCAAAGTATGCGGATATTGTACTCCCTGCAACTACGTCCGTAGAGCATAATGATATCTATAATTCTTATGGGCATTACACCATTGGTTGTGGTTATCAAGCCATACCTCCTGTAGGTGAAAGTCGCTCTAACTGGGACACCATTTGTAGTATTGCCAGAACTATGGGCATCGATGACCCTGTGTTTGCTATGTCAGAGTTGGAGATGATTGAAGATATTGTGCGATATGCTCCGATTTCAAGAGAAGTGCAAGATAGAATCTTGGCAGGGGAGCTAGTGGAGATGGATCTATCCAGTACGTATAAGCTAGAGTATGGTACACCATCGGGTAAGATTGAATTATATAACCCATTAGAGTGTGAGCCCTATCCTGTGTATCGTGAGGCTCATGGAGATACAGCGGAGTTCTTCCTCATCAATGGTGCTGATCCACGTATACTAGATTCGTCCTTTTGTGAGATACAAGAAGATACACCAAAGATGGTTGCTCGTATGCATCCTGATGATGCCCAGCGCAAGGGCGTATGGCACAGTGAATTTGTGCGTATGTATAATGAGCGAGGTTCCTTGCGGATTGCCTTAGTCATTGATGATGCGGTGCCAAAGGGGACTATTGTGAGCAGTGGTGTCTGGTGGCAATCGCAGTCCTATGATACAGAGCATACCATCAATGTATTAACTGCCTCACGATCTACCGATTATGGTTGGGGTAGTACCTTTTATGATGTGAAAGTATATGTAGAGCCCTGCGACTAAAAATAAGTAATGCTTGGTTATAGTTAATAGATGTAGTTTGCCTATCAATTATAGTTCGGATATATATGCATAATTGGTATAGACAAAGCCATTTTCCACAAAGAAAATGGCTTTTTATTTTACTTATAATTAGATATAATAAAAAAATAAGCATAAGAAGTGTTTTTATACAGTGTATATTTGTTATTATGGGATGTATTTGAAAGGAGATATTATGTCAGATCATACTCAACTATCGGGGCGAGCCTATATTGCTATCGGCCTGATGCTGTTCGCTTTATTCTTTGGGGCAGGTAACTTAATCTTCCCTGCTACCTTAGGTCAACATGCAGGTACCAATGTGTGGTGGGCCATCTTAGGGTTTATCGTAACTGGTGTAGGTTTACCATTGTTAGGGGTTATGGCCATGGGATACTCCGGTAGCCGTAACGTACAAAGTTTGGCAAGCCGTGTGCATCCAGTGTTTGGGGTCCTATTTACATTGGCATTATACTTATCCATTGGCCCTGCTTTTGCCATCCCTCGTACGGGGACTGTATCCTATGAAATTGCAGTGAAACCATTCTTAGGTGGAGCTGCCTCAGATACAGCACTATCCTTGTTCCTTGTGGGGTTCTTCGTAGTCACATTGTGGCTCTCTATTAATCCGCAAAAATTGGTGAATCGCATTGGTAAAATCTTAACACCAGCCTTGCTACTGACCATCGTGGTATTGATTGTTAAATCTTTGATTACTCCATTAGGCAGCTATGGTACACCGACAGAGTCCTACGCTACTAGCGGTACAGCATTCCTACAAGGATTCTTAGATGGATATAACACATTAGATGCCTTAGCATCTTTCGTATTTGGTATTTTGGTTATCGAATTCGTGACACTTTCAGGGGCACAAACACGTGATGAGATTACACGCGCCACTATGAAAGCAGGTTTAATCGCTGTAGGTTGTTTAGGCGTGGTGTATATCTTCATTGCTAGCTTAGGCGCTACCAGCGTAGAACAGTTAGGCATCTTAGATACAGGGGCGCCTGTATTGGCAGAATCTGCTCGTTTGTTATTCGGCGATTTAGGGGCTATGATCTTGGCAGTTATCGTATTGTTGGCGTGTTTGACGACGAGTATCGGACTTGTTACTTCTTGTGCACAGTATTTTAGCACACAATTTGGTGGCTTATCCTATAAATCCTATGCAGTGCTATTCGTGTTGATTTCTTTCGGCGTAGGCATGTTTGGATTGAAAACCATCATTACTGCAGCCATTCCTGTGTTGATGTTCCTGTACCCATTATCCATCGCATTGATTGTGTTGGCTTTCTTACATCCGTTGTTCAACGGTCGCCAATGCGTATATGCTTGGACAGTAGGGGCAACCTTCATCACAGCTCTTGTATCTGGCTTAGAAACAGCGAGCATAGACTTAGGTAGCTTAGGGCAATTCTTTGCTACACAAGTACCAATGCATGGCATCGGTATGGACTGGCTTGTATTCGGCGGCGTAGGATTCGTGATTGGATTGATCCATCGGGCGTTGGTGAAAGCGTAAGGTAGATATAGTATTAATAACTAAATATGGTCTGCACATTTATAGTTAAATAGTATTTAGCATTTTTATAAGGTCTTCTTTTGATTAGGTTCGTAGAATCTATTGTCATAGAGAAGACCTTTTTGTATGTACTTTTAATGAATACAAAACATTAAAAATGTTGACGGGGGGGGGACATTTGCTATTATGAAGATATCATGAAGAAATAATATATTTTTGTAATGAATGTCAGAAAGGGAGATTATAAAATGAGAAAAAAACGACTTCGTTATATCATTTTATCTGCTATCGCTGGGAGCGTATTATTAACACCTGCCATGGCACATAATTATGACTCTTACATCACGAATCCAAGAGAGCCAGTTACGTATATTGTAGATGGTAAAGCGAATACTATGCAAATTGCTAAATTAAGTAAAAATGACCCTTATGAGGGTTATGATGGTAAGCATGCATTTACATCTACTAACATTGAGGATCGCTTTGAATCTCGTGGGGCAGTGACACGATATACACGACCAAACTCTGAAGATGCCGATGGAGCCATGAGTGTCAATCCAATGTCGGTACAATCGATAAACCATCCTAATGATAAAGTAACTTGGGGACCAGATGCGGGTGATTCTGATAAAGATGCTGAGTTTAATTATGTAGCACTGCAAAATGGAACAACAGAAACTGTATATGTGGTTAATCATCCTATGAGCGGGCATGGAAATGCTAGACTAAATGTATTAGAAATGTTCAGTGGCGATAATTTGCATGAAATTGCAGCGGTAAATAATGCTGTGAATGCAATGCAAAATCGTGTCATTCTACGAAATGTAGGACGGTTGCGAGATGTCATAGGTGCTGAAATCAATAATGGAGATGGCAGCGCCATTGATAATGATGTCTTCGTAGCTGGTGGTAAAGATATTGATATTATTTATGGAGCTAGAGCTTATAATACTTTTCCTGCAACAGGTTCTTTAAAAAATAATTTAGTTACCTTAGGGGCAGGCAAAGTAGTCACAGCATTTGGTGCTTATGCTACTACTCGAGATGAAGAAGAATCATTTTTCCAAGGAAAACCATCAACAGAAAAATCTAAGGAAGTTATTGGAAACCGAGTTCAATTAGGGTTTAATCCAGATGATAAATGGCAAGCGGACGGAAGAAGCCCAGCTACAGTAGGTCAAATCGTAGGTGGTTTTTCTGCAACCAATAAAGCTAATAAAAATACTGTGATTATCGGTGAAGGATCCATCGGTGGTCTAGGTATGTTCAAAGTAAAAAATGAACAATCTAAACATAATATTAATGGTGTAGATACAAATGGTATTTATACGGATGAAGTTCCTTATGGTGACGATAACACAGTCTATAAATATTTCCGCCAACCAGGTAACTACTACATCATCGGCGGTATGAGTGATGTAGAAGCCACAGGTAATACGGTAGATATTAATAAAGCAGAACCATTTGCTAATAAACAAGTTGGTATTTGGGGTGGCCATTATATCCTAGGTGGTTCTACTGGTGATATCAAATCTGGTAATACCTTGAATGTAAATAAAGTAAAAGGAATTACGTTATCTCATTTAGCAAACTTTGAAAACTATAACTTTGATTTACCTGAAAATGCTGTGAATGGAGATACTATCCTTACAGTAACCGATTCACATGGCACAGATGTATCTAATACAAAAATTAATGTAGGTGTATCTGGGGCAGCTCCAGTATTACATAATGGAGATAGCATTAACCTTATCTATAACAGAAATGGTGTGAATACAACAGGTGTTCAATATGGCAAGTTACAACAAGGCGTATCTTTAAGCTATGATATCACTGCTAAAGCAGGAGATGATAAAAAATCTGTTGTTGCTGTAGTAGGTAAAAATACAAGTGGTCGTCCAGCGACAACTAGCATAGATGAGGTTACAACTAATAGTTTGTCATCCTATACTAGTTACTTAGTAAATACTGCTAATAGTACCTCTCAACCAATTACATTAAATGCGGCTACTGCGCATAGAGATGCTAATGGAAAAATGGTATTTACAACAGATGACATTGGAAGTCGCATCCAATCTCGTGGGGAAGAAACGAAGTATGAACGTCCTGAAGGACCTAAGGTAGAGATGAGTGTAAATCCACTTCATGAGTTTGATTCGCATGATAATGGCGAAGCAAGTACATCGAAACCTAGAACTTGGGGACCTGAACTTGTAAATGCACGTGGAGGTAATAGTGCTAAAAATAATTATCTAGCATTAGTAGATGATACAGATCAACAAGCATTTACGGCTAATGTCGATGGAAGTGGACATGCAATTGGAAATGTACTTGAATTATTCGCTTATCATAAAAGTAGTGTACCAGTAGGTGTTAATAATAAAATAGATAAGTTAAGTCCATTGGATAAAGCTCCTAATGAATCTGATAAAGGTATAATAGGGGCAGCGATTGTAACTGGTAGCGGTAATGCCTCTAAAAACCAAGTTGTTATTCAAAGTGATGATAGACACTATAGTGATATTGTGGGTGCAGCTATAGTTAAAGCTGAAGGAGATAGCCCTAATAACGAGCCAAATGGTGATGCAGTAGATAACGAAGTAGTAAGTCTTGGTGATGCGACATTAGAAACTTTATATGGAGCGATGTCCGTTAACAAAAATGCTAAAGGAACTTTAAAAAATAATAGGGTTGTTATCATTAATGGATATCCAACTGTGGCATATGGTGCATTTGCAACCGTGCTAGATGAAGATGAAACTATATTCAATGGCATTAGATCCAAACAAATATCAAAAGAAGTAGTTGGTAATTTGGTTCAGCTTGGTGCTGGAGCAAATGAAAAGTCTTTAGTAAAAGGTAAGGATCCTGCTACGGTAGGTCAAATTGTAGGAGGATATTCTGCAACGAATAAAGCCAATAAAAATGCTGTGATTATTAATGACGGTATTATAGGTGGTGTTGGTGTATTCAAAGTTAAAAGTGAACAAAAGCAACATAATATTAATGGCATAGATGCAAATGGTATTTATACAGATGAAGTATCGCCTATTGAAAAAAACTCTGATCGTAAATATTATAATAAACCAGGTAACTACTACATCATCGGCGGTATGAGTGATGTGGAAGCCACAGGTAATACGGTAGATATTAATAAAGCAGAACCATTTGCTAACAAACAAGTTGGTATTTGGGGTGGTCATTATATCCTAGAGGGTTCTACTGGTGATATTAAATCTGGTAATACCTTGAATGTAAATAAAGTAAAAGGAATTACTTTATCGCATTTAGCAAACTTTGAAAACTATAACTTTGATTTACCTGAAAATGCTGTGAATGGAGATAGTATCCTTACATTAACTGATCCACATGGTACAGATGTATCTAACACCAAAATTAATGTAGGTGTATCTGGCGCAGCTCCAGTATTACATAATGGAGATAGCATCAATCTTATCTATAATAGCAATGGTGTGAATACAACAGGTGTTCAATATGGCAAGTTGCAACAAGGTGTATCCTTAAGCTATGATATTACTGCTAAAGCAGGAGATGATAAAAAATCTGTTGTTGCTGTAGTTAAAAATTCTTCTGAAGAAACAACTACTCCAGCAAAACCATCTACAGGCGATACAGCAAAACCAGTAACACCAGTAGTACCAAGCACAGGTGATACAACAAAACCGGTAACACCAAGTACAGGTGATACAACAAAACCAGTAACACCAGTAACACCAAGCACAGGCGATACAACAAAACCAGTAACGCCAGTAGCACCAAGTACAGGTGATACAGAAAAACCAGTAACACCAGTAGCACCAAGAACAGGTGATACAACAAAACCAGTAACGCCAGTAGCACCAAGTACAGGCGATACAGTAAAACCAGTACTACCAGTAGTACCAAGCACAGGTGATACAACAAAACCAGTAACACCAGTAGCACCAAGAACAGGTGAAACAACAAAACCAGTAACTCCAGTAGCACCAAGCACAGGTGATACAACAAAACCAGTAACGCCAGTAACACCAAGCACAGGTGATACAGAAAAACCAGTACCACCAGTAGTACCAAGTACAGGTGATACAACAAAACCAGTAACACCAGTAACACCAAGTACAGGCGATACAACAAAACCAGTAACACCAAGTACAGGTAATGTTCCTGTAAAAGTATTGCCACAAACTAAATCTTTAGTGGAAACTAGAACAGCTGTTTCTGGCTTTATTAACAATGGACAAGATAGCATTACTAAAGCATTTGCAAATCATACTGGTGAAACTTCACCAATCATTGCAGGGATTAACCATGACCGCATGAAAATGGAAACAGGATCTTATGCAAATATTAAAGGATCTCATGCTGTTTTAGGTTTATCTAAACAGTCAGGAAGAACGTACTGGGGACCATTCTTAGAAATGGGGTGGGCTCGTTATGATAGCCATTTGGATTCTGGTCTTCGTGCAGAAGGAAATGCGAAATACTACGGTGTTGGTATGTATGCAAAAACAACCCTTGATAATGGAGTATATGTAGAATCTAGTGTACGTGGTGGACGTACGAATTATACCTATGAAAGTAATGAGTTAGTAACAGCTTCTAGCAATGTTCATGCTTCTTATGATGCGCATAACAGCTACTATGGTGCACATTTAGGACTTGGAAAAGTAGTGTCTTATGGTAATCATTTAGAAGGTAATGTATATGCTAATGTATTCTATAGCCATCAAGGAGAAGCAAATGCCACTCTTACAGGTAAAGGGCTAGGTGAAACATATGCATTTGACAGTGTGAATAGTGTTCGTACACGCTTAGGATACAAAGTTTCTAAACACATGAGTAATCATAATACATGGTATTTAGGTGTTGCTTATGAACGTGAATTCTCTGGCGAGGCGCATGCAACTGTTAAAGGTTTAAGTACATTGGCTCCTTCTTTAGGAGGTTCCAGCGGTCTTGTAGAAGCGGGCTATACATATGGCAGCAATAAAGATGCTTTCAGTGCTACGCTTAATGTTGAAGGCTGGTTCGGTCAAAAACGTGGGGCAACTCTCGGAGGAAGCATTAATTGGAAATACTAATCATGTTACCCTGGTAGCCTGATATAAGAAAATTAGCACTAGTTATGTATAGCTAGTGCTAACTTTCATTCCTATTTTAAATTAATATGATATATCTATCATTAGTTACAATCTAGGATAGTTAAATCATAAAGCTCTTTAAATTACATACCAATCGAGAAAACAAAAAGCTACACAGTAGAATGTATCTACGTGTAGCTTTTATGTATATAACCTTACAGGCATTCTTATTCCAAATCATCGAAATCAAATGCTGCTGCTTTTGTATAGTTTGTAACTTTTGCTTCAAAGAAGTCAGTTTTCGTGCTATTCAAGTTGGAGAAACTTTCAATCCAAGCCATAGGATTTTCTTTGATTTCTGGATATAACGGTTGCAAGCCGATGGAATCAGCACGTTGGTTTGCTAAGTATTTGATATAGCGCTCGATCAATGTGTTGTTGATGCCAAGGATTTTGTCATCTGTAATGTATTGACCCCAAGCGATTTCATTTTCTGTACCTTCGTGAAGCATTTGTGTCAATTCAGCCTCTAGTTCAGGAGTGAATAGTTCAGGGCGTTCGATGCGAAGCTCACGGATAATGTTTTGGAACAATACTAAGTGAGTCACTTCATCGCGATTGATGTATTTAAAGATCGTGGAAGTTGCGGTCATTTTACCTTGGCGAGCCAATGTGTAGAAGAAGCTAAATCCGGAGTAGAAATAGATGCCTTCTAAAATGTAGTTTGCCATGATAGTGCGAATCAAATTGTGCTCTGATGGTTCATCGCTAAAACGTTGGTAAATGTCAGCGATGAAGCGGTTACGAGCTAGTAAATGTTCATCTGTACGCCACTCATCATAAATGCGGTCACGAGTAATTGGATTCGTTACCGTATCTAAAATGTAAGAATAGGATTGAGCGTGAATTTCTTCTTGGAAGGCTTGGATATTCAATAAAGAAGCCACTTCGGATGCCGTAATATAACGGCTCAAGTTTGGCAAGTTCTCGCTTTGAATGGAGTCCAAGAAGTTCAAGAAAGAAATAATTTTGTCGAAGGCACGGCGTTCGCTGTCCGTTAAATAAGGGAATTGCTTAATATCTTCGTTCAAAGAAATTTCTTCAGGAATCCAGAAATTGTTCAGCATCGTGCGATACAATGTATTCGCCCAATCGTACTTAATACGATTCCATTCCCGTAAATTCGTCGTATTACCGCCCACCATACTTTGTGTGCCACGGTCGCCATGTTCATTAAAAATCAGTTTCTTTTCCATGAAAGTAACTCCTACCTTATCTATAATAACAATATATTTATGAATTATTATGAAAGCCTGGATAGAATACATGCTTTCATAGGTCTGTAGATATAAACTACCTCCTATTATACTAAAAATGCATACTAAAAAGATAGGGGGAGGGATGATTAATAGGTAGAGCGTTGTGAATTTGGATATAGCAATATATAATGATATTAGATAAAAGTTAAAACAATAGTGTATCCGTATTTATTAGAGGTATTAGAAAAATAAAATCGTTAATGAAATGAAAAAAGGGAGGTATATATGTATGGAGAATGTAGGTCGTGTGTCTAAAAAGACACAGGAGGTACGGAAAGAAAATAAACGAAATACATTAGTATCTTTAGCCAGTTTGTTGAAGGAAGAATTGGATAGGGAATTGCAAAAAGGAATAGATTCGTTAAAGAATGATAAAACCTATAGTATAGATGAAGTAGATGCATTTTTTATGAAGAAATATGGTATATAAAAAGCACAGGGACGCGAGCCCTGTGCTTTTGTATACTTTATATTAGAATGTGGGGGCTATTCATTTAGTACAGTCTTATATCATCATTTCTGTACATTCTTATGATAGCATTTATACATTTATAAACTGTTTTCCAACAAAAAATCAATCACATGTTTGTGAACGATTCCATCTTGGCTAAAGTCAATGGTATCCATGGAGAGAACAAACTTAGGGTAATTATCTTGTACATGCGCATAGACGCCAAATTCACGTTGTCGTGTAGCTTCTGTTTCCATAAGATAGGACACTTGATAGTATATTCGTTCTTTATCCTTCGTAGCAATAAAGTCGATTTCCATATCCTTTACCTTCCCAATTTCTACGGTATATCCTCTAGATATCAGCTCAATATATATGATATTTTCCAGGGTTCTTTCAATATCTTTCGTATTAGAATACCCTTTGGCAGCCCGAAATCCATGGTCTGTAAGGTAATATTTTTCATCGATTTTAAGATTCTTTTTACCGACCGTATCGAATCTAGGCACTTTTTTCAGGATGAAAGCTTGCTGACAATAGTCTAAATAATTCAGTATAGTATCAATGGAAACATCCCGATGCTCGCTCTTTAAATATTTTTTAATACTAGTTGCAGAAACGGGGGACCCTATATTTTGTATAGTAAATGATAGGATTCGATTGAAAATATCTACATCGCGAATTTTATTGTGTGTCAACACGTCTTTGATCAAAACCGTATGATACACATCATTTAGATATTTATAACTACTATTTTCTTCTAAGTTAAAGTATTTTAAGGTAGGCATACCACCTAATTGGATGAACTTAGTGAATAGCTCTTCCTTACTAAGCTGTTTTTCTTGGAATACTTCTACAAACTCATCAAATGTAAACGGCTGTATTTCAAATTCTACATATCTGCCAGCAAGAAGGGTAGCAAGTTCGCCAGAGATTAAGGTGGAGTTGGAACCAGTAATATAGATGTCGCAATCTTTATCAACACGTAGACCATTTACAACTTTTTCCCAATCTTCCACTAACTGTATCTCGTCAAAGAAATAGTAAAGCTTCCCATCCAAGTGCTTTGTTGTTTCTATGAGATATTTTGCCAATAATGTGGCATTGTTTATCTCTAAAAATTCTAAGGATTCAAAGTTAATATAAACTTTACGTTCATCAGGCACTTCTTGTAAGATAGTGTCTTTAATTATCGTTAATAAAGTAGACTTTCCAACACGGCGCATACCTGTGAGAATTTTAATTACAGGCTTATCAATGAATGGTTCTATTTGGGTTAAGTACTTAGGACGTTTAATATATTCCATAGCTAATACCTCACTTTCATTGATTCTATTATACTCGAAACAATTAAAGATTCCAATAATTATTTCGAGTATGGTCGAAAGTATTACAGATTGCGCATATCAATTCGATTATACTCGAAAGGGTGGGAGAGAATTTGGTTTTGATTATAAACGAAATCCATAGAAGAGTCATCAACGTGAGTTGGGCTCATCTCTTCCTATTATGGGAGGAGGTGATACTATGACGAAATATGAAACAATCAGCTTGATCATTTCTATTTTATCATTAGTAGTTAACATTATTGCTTTATATAAATAATGAAAACGCCTAACGTAAAGAGGTATCTCACCACCTCAACACGTTAGGCCATTTCATTTCATCATTTTTTTGAGATGAGCCTAACGCCACCACACGTTGAAGACTCTTCTTGTTTGTAAGTCAAGTATACCATAGTTACTAACAGAATACAAACATACCTATAAATGATGACTAATTTTTCATCGATTTTAAGTTTATTTACCCACTGTATCAAATCTAGGTATGTTCTTGAGGCTGAAAACTTACTGAGAATAGTTTAATGATAGAAACTTTAACCGTGTGCAATTCGACACGTTTAGAAAACAGTTAATAATAGAATTATCAAAGAAACTAACAAGAGAATATGGTAAGGGATTTTCAAGATAGAATTTGCAAAATATAAGGAACTTTTATTTGTTATATCCAATTTGCCAGATAGTGTCTAGCAAATTAAGTTGGTCACTAGGACAATACTATAGACATACCAAAAGAGCACAGTGTGCCCCGAACAAACATCATGAAATGCCGTTTGTGAGGAGCATGCCGTGCTCTTATATGTATCAGGTTTAACCCCACCAAAGATTAGGAGGAACAGCTAGTGCATTCATCCATTTCTAAGGATTGGTTACGGATATAGTAAATTGTCTTAATACCTTGTTTATACGCTTCCACATATAAATCTAGAATTTCTTTTGCTTTCATTTGTGGCGTAATATACAAGTTGAAAGACTGTGCTTGGTCGATATGGCGTTGGCGGATACCGCACGCTTTGATAGACCATTGTTGATCAATCGTGTGGGCTTCTTTGTAGAACCACATAGTTTCGTTGCTCAAATCAGGTGCTGTTTTAGGTGTAAAGCTACCTTTTTTCTCTTCAATGAAGAATTTTTTGAAGATAGGATCGATACCAGCTGTGGTATTAGCAATGTTGGATGTACTGCCTGTTGGAGCGATAGCCATTAAGTAACCGTTACGGATACCGTATTTTGCCACATCTGCTCGCAGTTGTTGCCATCTTTCAGAGGTATATCCACGGCGTTCAAAATATTCCCCCGTTTCCCATTGAGAACCTTTGAAAGCAGGGTAAGCACCTTTTTCTTTCGCTAATTCCATGGATGCCTTGATGGCAGCGTAGGCAATATTTTCAAACAATGTGTCAGCTACAGCCAAATGCTCATCGCTTTCCCATTGTACTTTATGTTTCACCAAGTAGTGGTGGTAACCGCTAGTGCCAAGGCCGATAGCGCGATATTTTTCACTTGTTACCCGTGTTTCAGGCACAGGGAATTGGTTGATAGTAATAACGTTGTCTAACATACGAACTTGTAAGGCGATATTTTCTTCCAATTCTTCGTCAGAGGTTTGACCTAGGTTGATAGAGTTCAAATTACAGGTTACCATGTCCCCTGCTTTTGTACGAGTCACAATGGAACCATCGTCTTGGATAATTTCTTCATCTAAATCGGTGAAACCAACGTTTTGTGCGATTTCATGACATAAATTGGAAGCATAAATCATACCCGCATGTTTATTAGGGTTCGCACGGTTCGTCGTATCTCGGAAGAAGATGAAAGGTGTACCAGTTTCTACAGCAGAACGCATAATTTTTTTCATCATGTCTAAAGCACTGACTTCGATGCCGTGTAAATCTGGGCTAGCTTCACAAGCTAAATATTTTTCCGTGAATGCTTTATTCGTATCGTCATCGTAATAGTCTTCTAATTGGAAGCCCATCACACGAGATACTTCATGTGGATCGAATAAAGTGAAGTGCTCACGATTGATAACACGTTCCATGAAAATATCTGGTACAGATAGAGCAGGGAAAATGTCGTGTGCCTTACGGCGATCGTCACCATTGTTCGTACGAAGTTCAACAAATTCGTAGAAATCTTTGTGCCACACGTCAAGTGTTACTGTAGCACCGCCTTTGCGTTTTCCTAACTGGTCTACGGCAACGGCAGTATCATTGTATAAACGAATCCAAGGGATGACACCGCCAGAAGAATTTTTATAGCCACGAATGTCAGAGTTCAAGGCACGTACTTTACCAAGATAAATACCAAGAGCGCCACCATGCTTAGACACACGGGAGAACTTTGCATTCACATCGTAAATGGACCATAGATTATCTTCTACACCAGAAATAAAGCAAGAACTCAATTGATGGAATGGTGTACCAGCATTCGCCAATGTTGGTGTAGCTGTAGTCATTTTTAATTCACTCATCAAATCATAGAATTTTTTAGCGTAGTAGACTTTTTTGTCCCCTTCGATGACAGCTAAATGCATAGCGATAGCCATGAAACGCTCTTGTGGAAGTTCGTAAATTTCTTTGTTGAAGCCTTTCACTAGATAGCGGTCTGCCAATAATTTAATACCTTCGTAGTTAAATAAGTAGTCACGTTTTGGCTTGATATAATCGCCTAGTTCTTCTAACTCAGCTTCTGTATATTGTGTTAAGAAAAAGTCTGCATAACGGCCAGCAGCAACTAAGGTTTTTACTAAATCAGTGAAGTTACCATACCCAAAGGCCTTGTATTTACGGTTAATAGCAGCTTCTTTGTATAAATCGAACAAGTATAGACGAGCTGCCACGAATTGCCAGTCTTGGTTCATACGGTTCACCATGTTACCGAAACCATCATCTACCTTTTGGATGACTTTCTCGATGGCAGTTTGAACAAGAGTTTGTTGAATTTGTTTCGTAGTCATGCCGTCCACGAACTGCAATTTACAGTCCATTTCAAGCTCGATAGGGTCACAAGAGTCTAAGCCTAAACAAGCAAAGGCAACCATTTTCTTCGTTTTTTCTACCGACAATGGCTCATAATGGCCATCCCGTTTCTTGATCATAATGCTCATGAGAGTCTCCTTTTTCTGACGATGTAGTTTTTGTACCTGTTGTAAAAATTATCCACATATATTGAATATATGTGAAAGCATATCCGGTTAACATAATGTATTAGGCCTTGACCATAAAAGGCCTCCCATTTACGAATCGCAAATGAGAGTGCATAGATATGTTTTCACACGGACTCAATATCAATATATTGTATAGAGATAAAGTGCTTTGGCACAACATCTTCTAAAATTATACTATATCAGTCATTTTTTCACAACGCCCTCAGCATGTCAAAAATGCATACCATAATGAGGAAAAGATACTTTACAAAATAAAGAGAATGAAAAATTTCGTCGTTTTTGTATAAGATAGTTTGTAGTGGGTACTTTCAGAAAAAGAAAATGGAAAAAAATAGATATGACTTGTAGTCGAGGTGTGATAAAAATCAATATATTGTAATATGAGTTTTAGTAATTTTAATAATGCAAAATAAATATATAAAAGAAAGAAAATAAATTATGAGAAAAACTATCACATAATAAAAATGAGTAATTTTAGAAATAGTAAGAGGAAATTATTTCTAAAGAAACTTTTAATAATGACAAAAAATTATATAACCTAAAAAATTGTGTAATAACAAGATAGTTGGGGGAAAAGATAAAAGTACACTGTATAAGTATAAATTGAATGAGAATTACCTTGAAAATAGTATATTGTTAAATGCTTACTTAAAACCTGTGAAAAGCGTTATCAAAACCGCTTAATCCCTTGTAAAAAGAGGGTTTTTAAGGGCTGCTGTGACAATTGTAACACTTTGGAATACCGTATATAATAAGGCTATAGATTGATGCATATATCAGTCATATATGCAGTTAAACATAGTTCCTTATTTTAAGAACAGTATGTAAGAGGTATAGTTCAAAATAAGACAAGTGTTTTTTGAGGAGGTACGTATGGAACAATATGATGTTCTCGTAGTAGGTAGTGGTGGAGCAGGCCAACGAGCTGCTCTAGAAGCTGCACGACGTGATGGCTTGCGTGTAGCATTAATCACAAAAATTTTCCCAACACGTTCTGCCACAGCAATGGCACAAGGTGGTGTTAATGCGGCGTTAAATAACGTAGCAAAAGAAGACTCTACAGAAGTTCACACATTCGATACTGTAAAAGGTTCTGACTATCTTGGCGACCAAGATGCTATCGAATTCTTCTGTCAACGTTGCCCAGAAGGCGTATTAGAAATGGATTTCATGGGAACTCCTTTCTCTCGTACAGACGAAGGCAAAATCGCACAACGTAACTTTGGTGGACAATCCTATCCACGTACATGCTACAGTGCGGATAAAACTGGTCACGTAATTCTTCATACAACATATGAACAATGTCTTAAAGAAGGCGTACATTTCTTACAAGAATGGTACCTATTAGATATCGTTGTAAAAGACGGTAAAGCTGGTGGTGCTATTATCTGGAATATGAAAAAAGGTAAAGTAGAAATTATCAAAGCTAAATCCATCGTATTATCCACTGGTGGTGCTGGCCGTGTATTCTGGACTCGTACAACTAACCCATTCCTTTCTACTGGTGACGGCATGGCAGTAGCTTTCCGCGCTGGTGTAGGCTTAAAAGATATGGAAATGATTCAATTCCATCCAACTGGTCTTGGTAAAACTGGTATCTTGATGTCCGAAGCTGTTCGTGGTGAAGGCGGATACTTGTTAAACGTTGAGGGCGAACGTTTCATGAAAAAATACGCTCCTAACAAAATGGAATTAGCGTCTCGTGACGTTGTAGCAAAAGCAATCGAAGATGAAATCGCAGCTGGTCGTGGTTTCAATGGTTCTGGCCTTGATGCATACGTAGTAGCTGACCTTCGTCATTTAGGACCTGAAGTTATCATCGAAAAACTTCATGGTATCCGTGACTTGGCTCTTTGCTTTGAACATTGCGATCCTTTAACTGATCCAGTGCCAATTCGTCCTACTTGCCATTACATCATGGGTGGTATCGACGTAGTAGACTACAAAACTTGTGCTACAGAAGTTCCTGGTATCTTCGCATCTGGTGAAGCATCTTGTATCTCTATTCATGGTGCTAACCGTTTAGGTGGTAACTCTTTGGCAGACGGCGTTGTGTTCGGTAAAGTATCCGGTGCGGGCGCTGCTGATTATGCACAAGCTAGCGCATTCGCAGATTGCGATGCTGAATTAAAAGCAAAAGCTGAAGAATGGGAAGCTAAATTCGTTGAAGTTACATCCCGTACTTCTGGTCGTCCAGTAGCTGAAATTCGTGATGAATTGGCAGTAGCTATGTGGAATAAAGTAGGTATCTTCCGTAATGAAGCAGGTATCACAGAAGCTCTTGAAGTGATCGATCGTTTGACAGAAGAATATGAAACTTGCTATGTAGGTGACTCTAACCGTACTTACAATATGGCATTCGTAAACTACGTAGAAATCAAATCTATGTTGACAGTTGCGAAAGCTATCGCTTTGGGCGCTTTACATCGTAAAGAATCTCGTGGTGCTCACGTTCGTGAAGAATTCCCTAAACGTGATGATTCCCAATACTTAAAACACGCTATTTGGAAACTTGGCGAAAATGGCGAATACGTAATGTCCGAACGCGATGTAGTGTTCACTAAATACGAACCACAAGAAAGGAAGTACTAAGATGAGACAAATTACTTATCATATCCACCGCTTTAACGAAGGCCGCGCGTATGTACAGTCTTATACTTTCGATTATGAAGCAGACCGTACTATCCTTTGGGGCTTACAAAAAATTAAAGATACATTAGATCCAACATTAACTTTCGTAGCAGCTTGCCGTTCTGCAGTATGTGGCGCTTGCTCCGTGAAAGTTAACGGTCAAGCTATGCTTGGTTGTGAAGCTAAAATTGATGAAATTACAGAACGTTTCGGTTCTGATGAAATCACAGTAGCTCCAATCGGTAACTTTGATGTAATCCGTGACTTAGTAGTTGACTGGGAAGCAAAAGTTAGCCGCTTGAAAGAAGTAGCTCCTTGGATTTTCGTAAAACCAGAATTCACTACTAAAACTGGTACACGCCAATCTGCTGCAGACTTCAAAAAATTCGTTATGAACACAGAATGTATCCTTTGCGGATGCTGTGCTTCCGAATGTAATAAATTGTCTGCTAACCGTGAAGACTTCTTGGATCCATATGTATATACAAAAGCTAATCGTTTTGTAATGGATTCCCGTGATGTGTCCCCAATGGCGCATACTACACCAGCTTTCAATCATGGCTTGTGGAAATGTGTACATTGTATGAACTGTATCACTCGTTGTCCAAAACATTTGAAACCAGAAAAAGATATTTCCAACCTTCGCCGTGTAGCGACACAAGCAGGCTTGTCCAATAAAGGTACTCGTCATGCTATCGCGTTCAAACAAGACTTGTTAAAAACTGGTCGCCTAAACGAAGTAACAATGAGCTTGAAAACAGACGGATTATTGGATTCCGCAAAACAAGGTCTATACGCTCTTCGTTTATGGAAACATGGCAAAATCAATCCATTCGAATTGGTAGTTCCTCATAAACCAGTGAATGGTATTGAAGGTGTTCGTACAATCGGTCGTGCAGTAGAGGAGGCTGGAAAATAATGAAATACGGATTTTTCCCAGGTTGCGTATTAGAAGGCGCATCTAAAGAAGACTACTTAGCAACCGTTGCAGTAGCGAAAAAATTAGGTATCGAAATCCAAGAATTAGATGGATGGACTTGCTGCGGCGCATCTCATGTTCAAGATATCGATCCATTATTGACTCTTTCCACTAATGCTCGTAACATTGCGTTAGCTGAAAAAGAAGGCTTAGATATTCTTACAGTTTGTAACACTTGTACTTTAATGCTTCGTGAAGCTAAAAAAGAGCTTGATGACCATGAAGTAACTCGCCAAAAAGTTAATAACATTCTTGGCGAAGCTGGTATGAGCTACAAAGGTACTAGCGAAGTAACACATTTCTTGTGGGTACTTATCCGCGAATATGGTTTAGATAATTTGAAAGCAAAAGTGGTTCGTCCATTGACTGGTCTTCGTGTTGCTGAATATTATGGTTGCCATATCCTTCGTCCAGAAGAAGAAATGGGCTTCGAAGATATGCAAATCCCAACAAGCTTGGCAGATTTGATTACAGCATTAGGTGCTACTCCAATCGATTTCTCCCGTAAATTAGATTGCTGTGGTTTCCATGCAGTATATCCTGCACATGATTCTGTAATGCAAATGACTGGTTCTATCAATGCTGATGCGCAAAAAGAAGGTGCTGATTGTGTCGTAACACCATGCCCACTTTGCCAAATGCAATTGGATATGTTCCAAAAAGAAGCAAAAGCAACTGTTCCAATGAATGGTGATATGCCTATCATCCACATGAGCCAATTAATTGGCCTTGCATTGGGTTGCACTCCAGCAGAAATGGGTATGACAGATCGTCACTTGGCAAGCACTGCTTCCTTGAACCGTTTCTTATAATCAGAAATACAATCGTATTACACAAACTTACAACAGGTTGTCCCTCGGGGCAACCTGTTTTTTGCGTGCTCATGGAAGCCTTATATTGTAATTGTACATGTCTAACTGTGGCTTATAGGACAAAATGAGTTTGTTTTAATAGAGGCGATCCTAGTTAAATACTAGCTTCGTTGCATGTTAAAGTTGTTTTAAAAACGTTGAGGTCGGATATAATGAGATGCATTTCCTAGTGGTAAACCAAGTCAAATACAGGGCATATTGTGTAGTAATCTTTTTAAAATATAGTAAATTACTATACTATTGTAAGATTAATATACCGAACATATATATTGAAAAAATAGAACAAATATGCTACTATACTAGTGTGGAGGAGGGATAGTATGGCAGTGTATATGTGTTTAGATTTGAAGAGTTTTTATGCTTCTGTGGAGTGTGCAGATTTGGGGGTAGATCCCTTTACAACTCCATTAGTTGTGGCCGATGCATCACGTGGGCTAGGAGCGATTACATTAGCTATTTCTCCGGCATTAAAGCAATTAGGCGTCAAGAACCGATGTCGATTGTTTGAGATTCCCTCTACTATTGAGTATATGGCAGTAAAGCCTAGGATGCGACGATATATGGAAGTATCTGCCTCTATTTATGGCGTCTTATTGGACTATGTGGCACCAGAAGATATTCATGTGTACTCTATTGATGAGTATTTTATTGATGTGACTCCCTATAGTCGATTGTATAAGAAAACATGGCGAGAACTAGCATTGCTCTTCAAATATAAGGTATTAGAACAGACTCATATTCATGCTACAGTTGGATTAGGAACTAATTTATTTTTAGCTAAGGTAGCTCTCGATGTGTTGGCCAAGCATGCGCCACAGGGAATTGGTATTCTTAATGAGAAGCTATTTAAAGAAAAAATATGGCATCATCAACCGATTACAGATATTTGGCAAATCGGAAGGGGAATCGCAAGCCGGTTACATAAGTATGGCGTAGTGGATTTGCATGGTATTACGACGGTGCCTGAGGAACGCTGGTATAAGGAATTTGGGATTAATGCAGAGCTGCTCATTGACCATGCTTGGGGGCGTGAGACATGCACTATGAAAGAGATCCATATGTACCGACCAGCGAAACACTCTTTGTCGAGAGGGCAAATTTTGCTGAGGAATTATTCCTACGAGGAGTGTCTTGTGCCTCTTCGGGAGATGGTGGAATCTTTATTGTTGGAATTGATTGCAGAGGAAGCGCTGACAAAATATATTTCCTTAGGGGTGCGGTATGCAGATAAAAAGGTGAAAGGTACCGGTGGATCAAGACGGTTATCGAAGTATACGTGCTCCTTAGAGGTACTTTCACAGGCAGTATTGGAACTGTATAAAAAAACTACTCACCCTCATCAAGAGATTCGGCAGTTATCGGTGGGGTTTGATGATTTGGTCAGTCGTGAGGCCGTACCTTGGGAAGAAGATTTGTTTTCTACGTTTCAGGATAGGGAAGAAAAAGCATACCAAGTGGAACGGACCGTATTGTCGATTAAGGAAAAATTTGGAGGTAATTCTATACTTCGTGCTAGCAGTTTGCAAGAAGAGGGGACCATGCAGTTTCGTAATACCTTGGTGGGAGGACATAATGCAACATAAACGACCAAAGATGACATTGTTACAGAGGGCTAAACAATTTATGCCCTTTGCTGCCTTGAAGGGATTTCAAGAGTTATTGGAGGAAACTGCACGATATAAAGAGAATCGTAAAGAACTTTCAGAGGAGCAATTGGAAGTATTGGATGCACAGTGTAAGGGACTAGTGATAGGGAATGTAGTCAGTGTAGTTTATCATAATGGGCGAGCGTATGATACGGTGCAAGGGCGATTACAACAGATTGATACAGTGTATCGAATGATGACGGTAGGAGATGTGCTTGTACCAATGTCTCATATTATGCGAGTTACTACTATCGGTTGAGTATTGACCATTTTTGTAAATCATGTAGAATGGTACATATACGCTATGTGTTAGATATGCGAGCCATAGTGAATACATGAGAACAGGATGGACATAATGAAACAAAAGCGATATAGAACCTATGGGTGGTGGGCCATAGGATTGAGTCTAATCTTGGCTTTGCTAGGATTAGGCTGGAATATGTATGTGAAATATACAACGCCGGTGACGAAATATGTGATAGAAGCAGGCGATTTTGAATTGCAAATCCCTAAGTTAGGCATAACTAGTACCACGATTTCCTTAGCGTGGAATCCAGTGAATGATGACAGATTGGCGGGGTATGATATTTACGTTAATCAAGAAAAAGTGAAAGAAATTCGTCCTAGTGCAAAGGGCGTATCTATCATTCCTAGAATAGAGTTGAAGGGACTAGAATCTGATACAGTATACTTAGTGCAAGTAAAAGCTGTAGATGATACGGGCTCTACCTTGTCTGATTCTTCCAAGATACCAGTCAAAACATTACCTCAAGAACCGCGTTTAGAGGCTACCGCCTATGGCGCAGTAGGAGATGGAATAACGGACAATACGTTAGCGTTACAAAAAGCGATACGTGATACCCCAGCGGGAGGTATCTTACATATTAGTAAAGGTGTATATCTCACAGGAACGCTATTCTTGCACAGTTATATGACCTTAGAATTAGATGAGGATGCTGTACTGATGGCGGTTAATAATAGCTCTGCCTTTGTGAAACCTAATTATGTGGTGACAGGAGGTACGCCATATTTAGGACTTTTACAGTTAGAAGGCGATGAGCAAGGACCTATCGAAAACGTTGTCATTCGTGGTGGTACTATTGATGGATATGGATGGAAAGAAGACCTTTTACAAGAGGAGAATACACCTGAAGCGGATGCAGTGACGCAAGATGTGCTTGATCATACTGGTTTGTTAAGTAAGTCGGAAGTACAAGCTGCTATGCGTAGAGGGGCTAGTTATGAAAAAGGTAATTCTACACGGTCTTCTTTAGTGGTTATCCATCATGGTAAGGATATTTTTCTGAAAAATACGGTGTTAAAAAATGCATCAGCTCATATGGTGGAGGCCACACAAGTGGATCAACTAAGCATCCAAGAGGTGCGTATGGAAGGTAGACACAGTGGTGATGGCTTACATTGGGATGGTGTAGGGTTACTGACACAGAATCTTGTGATGGAACGTATGCAACAAGGGATTGTGGTATTAGCAGGACACCCTGTAGGATCCAGTGTAACGGAGCAGTGGAATGCGTACAATTTACAGATTCGTCATAGTCGTGTAGGCATTGTTTTTGCTAATACAGGAAATACTTGGATTCAACATATGTATTTACAAGGGTTGACTATGGAAGATGTACTACTTGCTATGCGTGTTCGTGAGACTACAACCATAGGAGGCGGCATTCGTGATATTGTGGTACGAGATACTCAACTGCGAGGGATTGCACAACAAGTAGATATAGGAAACAGACGAAATAGTCCTACAGAATGGATTCATACTACTGTAGAGCCTCTAAATTAACAAATAATAAAGGAGAGTTGATGTATCAACTCTCCTTTATTGTAAGTGTTTTATTTCTTGAGATTAGATTTGTTTTTGTAATGGATTGTAGAATAATCCCTGTGTTTTTTTGCGACGCTTATTAGGTACGTAGACCTGTAAAAACTTAGGCAATACTTCTAAGTCTACTGGTGCATCAGGTCCGATATCGCCATCCATATTGGTGGACGCATCCATGGTGTCACACACTTCGATGCGAGCTTGTTTGACTTTTAATATGGTTACATATTTTGAATTATAAATAGAACCACTTAGAATGAGTGGCAAGATGAAGAATAGGTTCATGATGAAGTATTCTTTGAAAATAATAATACGCATATACCCATCATCTACGGAAGCAGTAGGCATAAAATGTTCAAAGCTAGATACCACATTGGTCAATAAGGCGATGACCAATGGGGACATAAATTCTTGGGTCCCTTCTTCGGTAGTGATGCGGAATTTATAATCCTTGGTTGTAAATAAAGCTTGTCCACCTTTGGCAAAGTAGGCTAAGGGGCCCAGTAATTGTTTTTCTTTTGGCGTGACGGAGGCCACAACCTCAGGGATGACCCCAATGGCGATATTGTTGCAAAAAAACGAATCGTTACAACGACCTACATCGACATGGCGGATAGTACTATTTTTTAAGCCGTGAATAGCTTCTAATGGTTGTAAGGGGATGCCCAAAGCACGGCTCATATCATTGACAGTGCCAAGGGGAATGAAACCGAATTTAGAGCGACAGCCAGCTTTCACAATACCATTGACAGTTTCATTGATGGTGCCATCACCGCCCATACAAAAGATAGCATCGAACCCTTCGTTGGAGGCTTCGATGGCGAAGCGGGTGGCGTCGCCGGATTGTCGGGTAAATTTTACTTCTAAGCGATCAAAGAGCGCGCTTAGTTGCCATTGTAGTTCCATTACGTATCGGCGAGCCCGACCGCCACCTGATACAGGGTTTATAATAATTAGACAACGACTCATGGTTGATTCCTATGTTAAACATAAATATAGTAGTTATTACTATTATAGCATAGGAAATTTAATTGTGGGAAAGGGTTGTTTCTGTAGATTTCATTGATTTTTAGGACCTACTTCACGTATAATGAAAGAAATGTGTTACGTATGCCAGACTAGGTGAAAATATAGAAAAGTAACATCCTGGAGGGGGATTTGATGGATAAGACGGAAGAGTATCGTTTGCATAGTATTGACTCAATTGGGCGACTGCCGTTGAGTGAGCAAGTATATATGTCGCTAAAGCAAGCCATTTTAACGGGTTCTTTAAAGCCAAAAATGAAATTAAGTGAAGTGCGTATTGCAGAGCAATTAAATGTGAGTGCCACACCGGTACGTGAAGCATTTCGTAAATTAGCGAAAGATAATTTGGTGGTTATCAAGCCATGGAAAGGTGTGACGGTAAAAGGTTATTCTCCAGAAGAGATTGTAGCCATGTATCAATGTCGTGAAGTAATGGAAGGCTTGGGTGCTAGACTTTGTGCAGAACGATGCACAGAGGAGCAACTAGTAGAGTTACAAGAAGTGTGTGATGCAGGGATTCACACGGAAGATCCAGAAGAACGGGTGGCTATTAATAGTCGCTTTCATACGTTAATTGCAGAATTTTCTGGAAATGATCGTGTAGCAGATTATCTAGCAGATTTTCGGGAAATGGTCAATCGCGATATGTACATCAGTACATCAGATAAAACTCGAACAATCTCTTGTGACCTAGAACATCAACAAATTATGGAAGCTATCCATGATCGCAATGGACAGCTGGCAGAAGAACGAATGCGAGCTCATGTACGGAATGCGTTTGTATTTAAAAAGGCTCATGCAGAGTTATTGGCAAAACAGAAAGAGAAGTAAATATCCTATTGAAAGAATATTAATAGGCTATAATATAAATATTTTATAATGTTATATGTAAAAAATATATAAAAAAGCTTTAAATTTATGGTTCATGTGTTTACTTTTAAAGTATCATTTGCTATAATAACTCAGGCAAAGGGTTCACACTACCTTTGCTAGATAAAGATCTCTCTCTTTATCTACCTAACTTACAATAGGGAAGGGTTTATCTTATACCTTCCCAGGTAAAAGACCCTACTTTTACCGAAGGGGCGCCCCCCATTGCCCCAACAAAACATTTGAAGCTATTTCAAATGTTCTCTCTCTTTTTTCTCAAATACAAAGACCTCGGCTGTATTCTCTTGGCCGAGGTTTTTGTATTTTTTTGCTTATAGGGAATGTCTATATATAGAGAGTATTATATATGTTTAGAAAATAGATGTATAAATAGTCTTTAAGTGGCGCAAAAATAGTTTATAAATATAGGGAATATGATTGATGAAAAACGGTAAAAATGCTATTATTAAAGATGAACTTTGAGAGATTGATGTGTATCGAAAACACTTAATAAATAACAGTCTTTCTGTGGTCCTATATTACAATCCTAAGGAGGGTGAATC
This sequence comes from Veillonella sp. CHU594, assembly GCF_003992265.1. NCBI lineage: Bacteria > Bacillati > Bacillota > Negativicutes > Veillonellales > Veillonellaceae > Veillonella > Veillonella sp. CHU594. Next base: position 220,846 of record NZ_RQVB01000002.1, on the reverse strand, counting down.
TCTTGCAAAAACGTAAAGATTTTATCTGGAAAATGGGCGGTCAGCAAGGTGAAGGTATTGAAAGCTGTGGCGAAATTTTAGCTACGATTCTTGCCAAAGAAGGTTATTCCTTGTACAGCCAACGTTTGTTTGCATCTCGTATCAAAGGTGGTCATACAACATTTGCATTACGTATCGCATTAGAACAAATTATGACAGTAGGCGAGCATATCGATTTCTTGGTAGCGCTTGACCAAGAAACTGTAGATATGCACGGTAAAGAAGTACGTGAAGGTGGCTTTATCATTTGCGATAGCAAAGTAAATCCTAATTTTGAAGCTTTCACAGGCACAGGTGTGACTTGTTTGGCCTTGCCAATTTCTGAAACGGCATTACAACAAGGTTCCTTGTTGATGCGTAACATCGTAGCATTGGGGATGTCTGTTGCCTTATTAGGCTTTGAAACAGAATTATTCTTAACAGCCATTAAAGCTCGCTTTGCGAAAAAATCCGAAGATATTATTAACAAAAACTTACAAGCATTCCAATTGGGTTATGATCTTGTAAAAGAACAATTGGGTGATGTAGAAGTAGATACATTGGACAAACCAACACCAAAAGATCAAATGTTCTTACTTGGTAATGAAGCCTTAGCATTAGGTGCGATTGCAGCGGGATCCCGTTTTATGGCGTCCTACCCAATTACACCGGCTTCTGAAGTAATGGAATACATGATTAAGAAAATGGATAAAGTTGGTTCTACTGTGGTACAAACAGAAGATGAGATTGCGGCATGTATGATGGCTATGGGTGGTGTATACGCTGGTGTTCGTGGCTTTACATGTACATCTGGCCCTGGCTTGAGCTTGATGGCGGAGTCTTTATCCATGGCATCTATGGCTGAATTGCCAATGCTTATCATCGATGTACAACGTTCTGGCCCATCTACAGGCATGGCTACAAAAGTAGAAACATCCGATATCGATGCAGCTTGCTACAATGCGCATGGCGATTATTCCAATATCGTTATCGCACCTACAAGCATTGAAGAATGTTTCTACGAAATTCAACATGCCTTCAACTTGGCAGAACAATACCAATGTCCAGTTATTTTCATGCCTGATTTACAACAAGGCTTGAATAAACAATCTGTACCAACATTTGATTTGAACCGTGTTGGTATTGAACGTGGTAATTTAATGAAAGAAGAAGAATTGCCAGCATTGGAAAATCCTAAGTATTTCAAACGTTTTGAAATTACTGAAAGTGGTATTTCCCCTCGTACTATCCCAGGTATGAAAAATGGTCTATTCTTGTCTACTGGTCTAGAGCATAACGAAGAAGGTAAACCAGCAGAAGCACCTTCTATGCACGTGGCACAAACAGATAAACGTTTCCGTAAATTATCTACAGTAGCAGATGTATATGAACCATTCTTAAACAATGCAAAACATGAGGAAGCAGATGTTCTTGTCATCGGTATTAACTCTAGCCGTGGTGCTATTGAAGAAGCTGTAGTGGAATTAGAGGCAGAAGGCCATAAAGTGAACCATTTACAACTTCGCTTGATTAAACCATTCCCGAAAGAACAATTGCTACCATTCTATAACAGTGCTAAAAAAGTTGTGATCTGCGAACAAAATGCTACAGGTCAATTGACTAACTTATTCCGCATCAACATGCCGAATAAAGAAAAACTTTCTAGTTGCTTAAAATATGATGGTAATCCATTTACAACATCTTATGTAAAAGCGGCAATTAAGGAGGTTTTATAATGGCTACAGCAAATGAATATAGAAATGATATCCGCCCTAACTGGTGCCCAGGTTGTGGTCATTATGGGGTACAAGCAGCCATCGCTGATGCAGTAGCTGCTCTTGATATTGCGCCTGAAAAATTGGCTGTTATCTCTGGTATCGGTTGTTCTAGCCGTATCGGTGGTTACTTCTATGCCTATGGTGCGCATACAACACATGGTCGTGCACTTCCTTATGCACAAGGTGTGAAATTAGCAAATGAAGATATGAACGTTGTGGTTTGCGGTGGTGACGGTGATGCCTTCGCTATCGGTATGGGTCATACGATCCATGCGTTCAAACGTAATGTAAATATTACGTATGTGGTTATGGATAACCATGTATATGGTTTGACAAAAGGCCAAACATCTCCTCGTTCTGACGTGGGTTTTGTGACAAAAACGTCTCCACATGGTTCTTTTGAAAGTCCATTGCCAATCTGTGAAACAGCCATTGCTTCTGGTGCTACTTTCGTAGCACAAAGTTACATGGTAAACCGTGCACAATTGGTGGATTTAATTAAACAAGGTATGCAACACGAAGGATTCTCTTTCATTAACGTGTTCAGCCCTTGCGTAACGTACAATAAACAAAATGGCTATGATTACTTTAAAGATAATCTAGTAAACTTGCCAGAAGGTTACGATCCAACAAACCGTGCACAAGCATTCGCTACATTAGGTGAAACAAATGGACTTGTAACAGGCTTGATTTATCAAGATACAACAAAACCATCCTTTGAACAAGCATTATATGCTGCCAACGGTGGTCCACATGCTCGTGCATTAGTACATGACGTGGTGAAACCAGATGCAGACATGTTTGCAGCTCTTTGCAACGAGTTTAAGTAGAAACGACATATCTCTAGGATATGAAGTGTGGTGAAAAGCCGTACAACTTCAGAAAACTGCCCTACGCGAAAGTTTTCTTGAAGTTATACGGCTTTTCTTTTGCATATAATACTCCGAGAGGAGATATGTTGTTTTATAGTTTGTGAATTTTTGCTATACTGTAGATGTTACCTCCCCGATACTGGTAACAGGAAGGGGGTGGATTCATGGAGATACTAGTCAACTTGTTAATCTCTGTTATGGCAGGAATAATCAGTCAATATTTCTGCAAGTGGTTAGACAGATGGTTTAAAGGTAACTAACCCAATCTAGAGGTAGCTCTCTTTAAAAAGCAGAACCCCCACAGTAGCCGCTGTGGGGGTTTGTTGTTCCCATGGAACTAGTCAACTTGTTGTCAACTAAATTATATCATGCTTAGAAAGAATTGTCATCTAAAAAAAGCAGAAACCCCACAGCTGCAACTGTGAGGTTTCGTCGTCCCAATGGAACTTAATCAACTTGTATCTCTAGTATAGCATAAGTCAGGTTTGATGTCATAAGAATATTAAACTCTTACTTGGGGGAATTGACGAAATAGGCTCAGTTCATAGAATAGTATTGTTTGTAGGTTTCGCTTACTTTCAAAATTTCATTTATGTTGCTATAATGTGAGTACATTAGAAATGAGGAGTGATAATTAGATGAAATCTGTTTTATATACAATGATGATAGCGGCGTTTTTAAATCCCTTTGTATCGAGTTCTCTCACGATGTCTTTTCCAGATATGATGCAAGAGTTTGGGGCTACTACGAATGATATGGCATGGGTGGTGGAATCTTTTTTACTGTGCTGTACGGTGGCGGTGATTCCTGCTGGTAAGCTAGCGGACATCTATGGAAAGCGCAAGCTATTTTATATAGGTAGTATTGTATTTACGATGATATCTGGGTTTATGTGCTTTGTTGACTCAGTAGAGATGCTGACGGTGTATCGAGCCTTGCAAGGAATTGCCTTAGGGGTTGTATATACTACGTCTATGTCTATTTTAACTTTATCAGTACCATTAGAACGGCGCGGTTATGCATTTGGTATGATCGGAGGTATGGTCTATTTGGGATTATCCTTGGGGCCGGCCGTAGGTGGATTTCTAAATTATTATTATAGTTGGCGCAGTATTTTTGTGTTTACTACCTTACTAGGTGTTGTTGCAAATGTGATGGCTTTTCGCTCTTTGCATGAGGAATGGGTACATACACCAGATAGTAGTATTTCTACGAGAAGTTTACTTTTATACGCCTTGGGTATCAGTGCAGTGATGATTGGTATTACCGAATGGGTTCGATTTTGGTGGAGTGTCTATGCTTTTGTAGTAGGATTGGTGGCATTAAGCGTGTTAGGATATGTAGAATGGCATAGTAAGGATCCGCTCATTCCAGTTAGGATATTTGTGTCGAATCTAGGATTTACTATGTCTAGTGTGGCTGCCATGATGAACTTTAGCGCCACTTTTGGCGTAGGATTTGTATTATCCTTGTTTTTACAAATGATAATGGGCTTTGATTCTCGTATGACCGGATTGATTTTATGCATACAAACTGGAATTATGGTATTTTTAGCGCCTCGTATGGGTGCTTTATCTGATCGATACAATCCATCCCAATTTGCTAGATGGGGGATGGTGCTCATCGGCTTAGGATTGCTTAGCATGGCCTATGGTACTTTCACTGAAAGTATGGCAATTATCATGATAAGCTTAGCCATCGTAGGTATCGGAGTGAGTTGCTTTGCGCCACCGAACAATAATCTAATTATGAGTTCTGTACCGAAAACGTACATTGGCTTTGCCTCTTCTACGATTTCCACAGTACGCCTATTAGGACAAACCTTGAGTATGGCTTTGATTGGAATTATCCTAGCCTACACCATAGAAGGAAGAACAGCACTACAAATGATGGAATATAATAGTATTGTTGCATTACTTGTGTTTGGAGTGATTTGTTTAGTAGGGACTATCCCAGCGGGGATGCGTAATATGCGTAAGTGAACTGTCAACTGTTGGTTGACAGTTCGCTTGGGTGCTATAAAAATTTTGTTGCCCAATTAATATATTTCCTTAGAATAGTCGTATTGCTTCTAAAAACTTTCATGTAGGTCAGTTTTTAGAAGTGATGTAGAGGTTCTTGTGATGCACTAGTCTGATATATTTAGAGAATTGAGAATGTGCTTTCTGTTGCTGAGTGGTTGTAAACTATTAGTTGACAACCACTTAATAATTGTTGAACTGTTAACTAATAGCTGACAGTTGCCCCTGATTTTTGTATAATGATAAGGTAATATAGAATGCCCTGTGAGGTATGACTTTCATAATAGATAGTAAATATATTTCTATAAGAAAATGGATTAGATAAAGGAGTTAAGGAATGATTAATCGCTACACTCGTGAAGAGATGGGACATATTTGGAGTGAACGGAATGAGTTCGATACGATGTTATTAGTTGAAATTTTGGCATCTGAAGCGCAGGCAGAATTGGGTATTATCCCGAAGGAAGCGGCGGTAGCGATTCGTGAGAAAGGTGACTTTCAAGTAGAACGGATTCGTGAAATTGAACGGGAAACAAATCATGACATCATTTCCTTCGTCACTGCGGTGGGCGAATATGTAGGTCCTGAGTTTGCAAAATACATTCATCTTGGCTTAACGTCCACAGATGTAAAAGATACAGCATTAGGATACATGATGAAACAAGCCTGTGATTTATTGTTAAAAGGGTTGCGTAATTTCCGTGATGTGTTGGCTCGCCGTGCGGTAGAGTTTAAATACACGCCGATGATTGGTCGTACGCACGGTATTCATGGAGAGCCGATTACATTTGGTATCAAATTGGTGAATTGGATGTCCGAGATTGATCGCGACATTGCTCGTTTAGAACAAGCTCGTCAGTCTGTAGCGGTAGGTAAATTATCTGGTGCTGTGGGCACGTACTCTAATATCGATCCATTTGTGGAACAATATGTATGTGAAAAATTGGGCTTGGAACCTGTGAAAGTAGCGACACAAGTAGTATCTCGTGACCGTCATGCTGAATTGTTGTCTATGATTGCTGTTATCGGTGGCACCTTGGATCGTATCGCTTTGGAAATTCGTCACTTACAACGTACAGAAGTGCGTGAAGCGGAAGAGTATTTCAGTCCGAAACAAAAAGGTTCTTCTGCGATGCCTCACAAACGTAATCCAATTACTTGTGAAAGAATCTGTGGCTTAGCGCGTGTATTGCGTGGTCATGCACAAGCGGCATTTGAAGACCAAGCCTTATGGCACGAGCGAGATATTTCTCATAGCTCTGTAGAACGTGTGATTTTACCAGATGCAACGATTACATTGGATTACATGATTCATCTAGCTACACGTACAGTAGATAAATTGTTAGTATACCCTGAAAATATGATGAAAAACTTGAACTTAACAGGTGGTCTTGTATTTAGCCAAACGATTTTAACACATTTGGTGGATAAAGGGGCTGTTCGTGATGAAGCCTATCGTTGGGTACAACGTCATGCTATGGCTCGTTGGTTGGAAGGAAAAGACTTTGCCACAGGATTAAAATCTGACCCAGAGATTACTAAGTATTTAAGCCCTGAAGAAATTGATGCTTGCTTTGATCCAACACCATTGTTACGTCATGTAGATACTATTATGGCTCGTTTTGGACTATAATAAGGGATGTTTTGTATTTTGAGGATATTTGGTATATAATAAGCTTAGGTACTAAGGATTGATAACTCGAGCATGTTGTCAAACAAAAAAGGACGGTTGCCGCCGTCCTTTTTTGCGTCCTGCATAACATTATAAATGCATACTAACGTAATTAGAATGAATAAAGTTTATATATTGCTTTCGCAAAAATACCTGTAAATATATATAAATGAACACTCTATCATTTATGAAAAAGGAATAGTTATGCATTAATTTCATAGTTGGTATATTTACAAATAGAGGTCTCACCCTATATACTAGAAGATAGAGTTTATAGAAAGGTGGATTTTTATCACCGTTGTGTTATCACATTAGTGATGCCTTACAAGATGGTAAGCATGTGTAAAAGGAGGAACTATGAAACGTTGGTTAGTGCTAGCAATGACCTTAGTTGTTGCCCTAGGCGTATTGGCTGGATGCGGTTCAGACACTAGTAAAAGTGGCAAGCATGCAGGCTTAGGTTTATTCTGGTTTGGGGAAACTTTGGATCCAACGCATGAATGGGATGCATGGACATTGACTCGTATTGGTGCCGGTGAAACATTGGCGACAGTAGATAAAGATATGACATTCCAACCACAATTGGCAGACTCTTGGGAAAATGTTGACCCAATGACTTGGAAATTCCATATTCGTGAAAATGTAAAATTCCATAATGGCGTTGTGATGACTCCAGATATGGTGAAAGCATCTATCGAAAGAACTATTGCTAACAGCAAACGATCTAAAGATGCCATCAAAATTGAAAGTATCACTGTGGATGGTCAAAACCTAATCTTCAAAACAACAGAGCCCAATGCGCATTTATTGGCAGACTTAACAGAACCTGCTTTCGTGATCGTAGATGTAGCGGACACAAAAGATATGGAAAATGCCCCAATCTTAACAGGTCCTTATAAAATTGTGAAACATACGAAGCAAGAAGAAATTCAACTAGAACAACATAAAGAATATTGGGGTGGCACACCTGGTTTAGATACGTTAACTGTTAAAAATATCGAAGACCACAGCAAACGTGCTATGGCATTACAATCTAAAGAGGTAGATATTATCCAAAAAGTAGACGGTGCTAACCGTAGCTTATTTGAAAATAAAGACTACAACTTGTTAGAAGTAGCTGGTGTTCGTACGCATATGCTACAAATCAATATGAAAGAAGGTTCTCCATTAGCAAACACTATGGTTCGTGCTGCAATCTCTTATATGATTGATTATGAAGGATTAGCAAAAGCATTGGGTAATGGTGCGATTCCTGGTGGTGCTACATTCCCTCCAACAGCTAACTTAGGCTTTGATAGCTTGCCAAATAAACAACATCAAGATTTAGCAAAAGCAGATGAATTGTTAAAACAAGCTGGTTACACAAAAGAAGGTGACGTATATACAAAAGATGGTAAACCATTGCAATTAACAATGGGTGTATGGGGCAAAGATACTGTATCCTATGAAAAAATCCAATCTGACTTAAAAGCTGCTGGCGTACAAGTAGAGTTAAAACGTGTACAAAGCGCTGATGATGTCTTAGGTGGTGCTACAGATAATTTAACTATGGGTGAAAATAACTGGTCTACCTTAACTAGTAATGACCCATTCCGTTTCTTATCTGCTTTATTTGCAACAGGTACGAAAGCTAATCGTGGTGGCTACTCCAACCCTCGTGTAGATGCATTGTTGGACAAAATGACAAATACCTTTGATGCAGAAGAACGTCGTAACATTACAAAAGAAATCCAAAATATCTTAATTCAAGATAATGCGGCCTACTTCTTGTATTACCCAGTATCCTCTGTGGTAACAAGCAAACGCGTTCATAATGCACAAGCATTCCCAATTGATTATTATTTAATGACGAAGGATGTTACTGTTGACTAAATAGGAAAGCAAATAGTATTTATGATGTCCTAGCCGATGAGAAAAGTAAAACTATAAAAAAAGAAACATAAGTGAGGCTACTTTGCTATATCTGAAAACAGTTATATCATGCATCTCACTGATGTTTCTTTTTATTTTATTATAGTTACATCTTTATACAGTTCTTATAGGAAAGAGACTGAATAGAGCATACCCTTATTCTACAGTAGTGTCTTTTGTAATCACATAATAGTCAATAGGGAATACTTTCACATTTTTAACTCGTTTTGTTGTTACAACATTGGCGCTTGGATAGTACAAGAAATAACCAGCATTATCTTCTAGCAACACATTTTGAATATCCTTGACAATCGCTGTGCGTTCTTCTTCGTTAAATGTGGTTGTCATTTTATCAATTAACTCATCAACCTTCGGATTCGAATAGTCGCCACGATTGGATTTAGCACCACTTTTGAAAGCTAGGCTAAGGAACCAATATGGATCATTTGTGGACATTGTTACCCAGTTTGTTTCTCCCATATCAAAACCATTAGGAGCTAAAGTTAATAATTCATCAGGACCTTGTACACGTTTTAATTCGACTTCAACACCAGCTCGTTTTAAATCATCTTGAAGTTTTTCGTAAACGCTACTATCTTTACCAAAAAGAGCTAGCACTAAGTGTAATGGTTTGCCATCTTTCATGTAGGTATCACCTTGTTTTGTGTAACCAGCTTGTTTTAGTAATTCATCTGCTTTAGCTAAATCTTTATGTTGTTTATTTTTTAGTTCGTCAAAGCCTAGGTTGGCTGTTGGAGGGAATGGGGCACCTCCAGTAACGGCACCATTACCGATTACTTTTGCTAATGCATCATAATCGATCATATTTGCGATAGCTGCTCGTACGGTCGGATTTGATAATACATTGCCTTCACGGACATTCAACTGTAGCATATATGTGCGAACCCCTGCGGACTCAATGATGTTATAATCACCCTTTTCAAATAAACTTCGATTAGCACTATCTACCTTTTGGATCATATCTACATCTTTAGACTGTAGAGCCATAGCACGTTTATTATTATCTTCTAGATCTTTAACTGTTAAAGAATCTAAAGCAGGTGTTCCACCCCAGTATTCTTTGAACTGCGCCAACTGAATTTCTTCTTTTTTTGTATGTTTTACAATTTTGTAAGGACCAGTCAAAATTGGCGTATTATCCATATCTGTTGTACCTTGTACATCTACGATGACAAAAGCAGGCTCAGTTAAACTAGCTAGTAAATCAACATTTGGTTCTGTTGTTTTAATAATTAGATTTTGACCATCCACTGTAATAGAGTCTATCTTTACAGCTTCTTTGGAACGCTTGCTTTCGGCGATTGTACGTTCAATAGATGCTTTTACCGCCGTAGGTGTCATCATGGAACCATTATGGAATTTTACATTTTCGCGAATATGGAATTTCCAAGTCAATGGATCCACCACTTCCCAGGAATCGGCTAACTGAGGTTCAAATTTCATATCTGAACTTACTGTCGCCAACGTTTCGCCGGCACCGATTCGTGTTAATGTCCACGCATCCCATTCATGTGTAGGATTCAATGTTTCACCAAACCAATATAAACCAAGATTTAAATGCTTGCCAGTTTTACTTGATTCATCAGAACCACAGCCAGCAATTAATCCGATAGCAACAAACAGTGTCATTGCTAGTGCAACCCATTTTTTCATATATCCTCCTTATAAAAAACTAAAAGAATAACTATAGTATACCGTATCTTTCCTTAAAAGACAATGATTCTCATAAAAGTGAATATATGTTGGAAGTATATAATTTATTAACTGCTTTTACAATTATATATGTAATCATAGTCAGGGATAAAATTAAATTGCTGTATTTACAAAGAGAGGCCCTATCTTATATACTTTAAGGGAGAAAATATAAAGAAAAGGTGGATTGATATGGTACGAGTATTATTATATAAATTGGCATCTATGGTGGGTGTATTATTAGCAGTTACATTGGGAACGTTTCTCTTAATGCAAATGTCTTCTGTAGACCCCGTATCGGCACGATTTTATCTGCAAGGTATGACACCAGATCCTACTATAGTGGAACAAATTCGGCAAGAGTTAGGTCTTAATGACCCTTGGTATATACAATATGGTCGTTGGTTGTGGCAGATGTTACACGGAGATTTTGGACAGTCTATCTTCCTGAATGTGCCCGTTGTAGATTTGTTGCAAAGTGCTTTACCAAGGACCTTATCCTTGGTGGCGGTTTCCATTGGTTTAGGCAGTATCCTATCGATAGGGTTAGGAGGACTGGCAGCGCATTATAAAGATACTTGGATCGATTATGTGGTGCGTATAGTATCCTTTCTAGCTTTAGCAGTACCAGCATTTTGGGTAGGTTTGTTGTTATTATATGCGCTAGCCGTGAAGATTCCTATTTTTTCTGTGACAAATACGAAGGGGTTAAGTGCTTACGTGTTGCCGAGTATTACCTTGGCGATTTGGTTTTGTGGCTTATACATTCGTCGTGTTCGCAATGCTGTGGTGCAAGCTCAAGCATCGTTGCCGGTGATAGGGGCAAAAACGATGGGTATACGGACACGATATATCTATCGCGATTACATTATTCCTCAAGTGCGCCTTGTGCTGTTATCCATGTTAGGGATTACGACCGGCGCTATGTTGGGCGGTTCTGCAGTGATTGAAACGGTATTTTCTGTCAAAGGGATGGGCCAACTCATGGTGCATGGTATTATTAGTCGTGATTATATTGTGATTCAAAGTTATATCGTATGGATTTCTCTAGTCTATGTGGTGGTCAATACATCAGTGGATATATGGATGTACTTACTTCATCCTGAAAGAAGATATGGAGGGCGCCCATGATTCGTTTATGGAAACAAGATAAGCTACTCTTAGGGGCCATTTTACTGACTATACTTTGGATGGGACTCTTTCTATTTGGTTCTCACTTAGCTCCCTTTGACCCTAATGAGACAAATTTAGGGGCTAGATTACAAGATATAAGTGCGACGCATTTATTAGGTACGGACCAATTGGGTCGTGATGTACTTTCACGGATATTATGGGGCGGACAAGATTCATTGTTCATAGCTATATCCATCATTGCCATTAGCAGTATCATTGGCATTTGTATCGGTGGCCTGTTAAGTATGAGTCCTTGGTATATTGATGAATTGGGATCACGTTGCATCGATATGATACTAGGGTTCCCTAGCATGATCGTGGCCATTGCCTGCATCGGTATATTGGGGCCGTCTGTGGAAAATATTATCATTTCACTGTGTCTAACTCGTTGGGCAGAATACGCAAAGATTACACGGAACTTGGTGAATTTGGAAAAACAAGCACAATATGTGGTTGTAGCACGTATGTCTGGGGCGTCCTTGTGGCGCATTATCCGTCGCTACATGATTCCCAATCTTCGAGGGACTCTATTGTTGGTCATCATTCAACATATGGGGGACACGATTATTACGGTGGCAAGCTTTTCCTTGATCGGCATTGGCGTACAACCGCCTACACCAGAATGGGGCGCTATTTTGCTGAATGCTCGAGATTTCTTGCAAACAGCGCCTTGGCTGTTGATCTATCCAGGGTTAGCAATTTTTATCACTGTTGTGTTATTAAATTACATTAGTGATGCCTTACAAGATGGTAGGCATGTGTAAAGGGCGAAATAGTTGCCCCAATTTGATTCTTATGTAATGACAAAGGATAGTACCATTGACTAATACAGATTTAGTAAGCGTAGACAATTTATCCGTCTCTTACGATGGAGTAAAGGTCGTGAAAGACGTGTCTTTCACGTTAAAACGAAATGAAACATTTGCCATCATCGGTGAAAGTGGATCAGGGAAGTCCACAGTGGCGAAAGCTCTTTTAGGGTTGCTGGAACAGGCAGACCTAGAAGGAGCCATTCACTACGGAGGCGAGAATTTGCTCACCTATGGTCCAAAGGAGTGGCAACGTCTGCGAGGCGTAGAGATAGCTATGATTTACCAAAATCCGGGCAATTATCTGAATCCTTTCAAACGGGTGGGTGACCAAATGAAGGTAGTCTTAGCCTCTCATGGTAAAGCCTATGATGAAGCGGATATCGTAGCGTTGTTAGAGGCAGTTTCCTTGCCTGGTGGTCACACTGTATTGGACTCCTATCCCTTTCAATTGAGTGGCGGTATGCAGCAGCGTGTAGCTATCGTCATGAGCTTGCTCATACATCCGCAACTCCTCATTGCCGATGAACCGACCAGTGCTCTTGATGTATTGGTGCAACAGGACATTGTGAAAGTCCTACAAGAGGTACAACAGCGTTTGCAGAATACGTTGCTGTTTATTACACACAATATTCAGATAGCCCGTAGATTGGCAGATCGTGTGGGCATTATGCATGAAGGTGCATTGGTGGAAATCGGTAAGACCGAAGAGGTCTTATCAAATCCGCAACATGAATATACAAAATTACTTTTACAGTCCTTACAGGAGGTGAAAGTATGATAGTGGAAGTAAAAGGAATTAGCAAAATCTACAGCCGTCAAGGGGAAACTGTCACAGCTTTACAGGATGTTAATCTTAGTGTTGGTGCTCAGGAACGTATCGGTATTGCGGGAGGCAGTGGATCTGGTAAAAGTACTCTATTGCGACTCTTGTCCTTGCAAGAAACGCCTACTGTGGGGGAGTTAAACCTCTTTGGTCGCTCTGTGTCAGAGTGGAAGGGGCATGAAAAAGAATTATATCGTTCTTTGCAAATGATGTTTCAAAACTCCTTTCATAGTATTAGTCCTCGCATGGCATTAGGTGAATTTATGCTAGAGCCTTGCGTGAACTTTGGCATAGGCACCAAACAAGAGGCAATAGAGCGCTGTGAATGGTGGCTTTCAAAAGTGGGGTTGGAACCATCGGTATGGCATAAATACCGCCATGAATTGAGTGGCGGCCAGTTACAGCGATTGGTCTTAGCTCGCATGATGGCAGTCGGCGCTGAACTTGTGTTATTTGATGAACCGACGAGCGCCCTTGATGTGTGCAATCAAGCGCGGGTCATCGAACTGATTCAAAGCGTTTATGAAGAGCAACCGTTTACCTATGTGTTTGTGAGCCATGACCTAGGCGTTTTGCAAGCTCTCACCGATCGCATTGTCGTGATGAAAGCGGGCGCTATCGTAGAAACCTTGGCATCAAAAGACTTAGGATTGGCAACACATCCGTATACAAAACAATTATTAAAAGCTAGTCGTATATAAAGGGCTATCGACTATGAAGTGATAAAGACCGCAACAGTTTCTTAGTGGAGAAAGTGTTGCGGTTTTTTGTGTTGTATGGGTTTAACCCAATTGTATCTACATAAAAATTGCCTTACTGATAGGGTGAACCGTAAGAATCCTTACGGGGAGTGAATGTAAATATTGGGGTTAGTGATAGCATGAATCGTAAAAAAATAGTATAATTGTATTTTAGAATATACGATACAAGTGATATAGAAGAAGATAGGGAGGAACGAATGAAAGAAATCAAAGATGTGTCGAAACTGAGTTATACCCATGTGCAGGGTGGCCAGTTTCGTTGGATAACGGTAAGTACCATCATGCTAGCGTTGGGAACAATTCTGCATGCAGTATCGCCAAGTGTGGCAGGGGTGACACCGAATTGGACCATAGCGACCTATTGTGTAGCTATCAACTTAACGCGTCCAACCCTTAGACAAAGTTTGGGCATCGGCTTGGTAGCCGCCTTGATCAATGTATTTACATCGAAATCGGCATTGCCATACGGTAACTTGATCAGTGAGCCTTTAGGGGCTTTCACATGTGCTGTATTAGTGCATTACATTTCTAATCTAAAAATTGGTAAGTTAAATTTGATGCCTATATTGAGTGCTTTCATCAGTACTGTGGCATCTGGTGGCGCTTTCATTACTTGCTTGTACCTCGTGTTAGGTTTGCCTAGCAATGTGTATTGGAATGCTATGTGGCCATTGGTGTTGATGGTGGCTCTCTGTAATGCCGTAGTGGCACCATTCCTGTACATTCCGGCGCAAAAATTGTTGGCTCGCCAAACTGTGAAAGGACAACAATTAACGGACAGCAGTGATCACAGTGATTTACAGATTGTACCATCCGTGAAAGCTCCTATCGTCATCGACCATATGAGTTATCGCTATGGAAATCAAATGAAATATGCTGTGAAAGACATCAACTTAGTTGTGAACGAAGGAGATTTCCTTGTTATTACAGGACCAGCAGGTTGTGGTAAATCTACTATCTGTATGGCTATGGCAGGGGCTGTGCCTAAGTTTTACGGTGGTACTATGGAAGGCATGGTATTCATCAATGGTAAAGCGGTGACGCAATTAGAAATTCCAGACGTAGCCGATGATATCGGTATTGTCTTAGCTGACTATGATACACAATTAGTAACAATGACGGTAGCAGAAGAAGTAGCCTTTGCCCTTGAAAACCGTGGTTATACGGCGGAAGCTATCGAAGAGCGTACTGCCATCGTATTAGACCAAGTGGGATTGACAGGCTTAGAAGACCGCAATGTATATAGCTTATCTGGTGGTCAACGTCAACGATTAGCGATTGCCTCTGTACTAGCTGTCAACCCATCTATCTTAGTCTTAGATGAACCAACTAGTTCCTTGGATCCAGAAGGAACAGAAGAATTGTATCGTTTGGTAGGTTCCTTGAATCGTGACCATGGTATTACTGTAGTTGTTATCGACCACGATTTACATGCTGTATTGCCGTATGCAAACCGTATGGTATTAGTCGATGGTGGGGAGCTAAAAATCGATAGCTCTGTAGAAAATGTGTTATCTTACATGTATGATACAAATACCTATGTAGATGCATTACCATCCTTATTTGTGACCTATAAATCATTAGCAGCGAAAGGGATCGCCTTAGATACACCATGGTTGTCCTTGGAATCTGCTCAGTCTTGTCTGTTGAAAGGAGAACGCTAATATGTTACAAGTTGAAAATTTGCGCTTTTCCTATGTGCCAGGACAAGACATTATGAAAGATGTGACTTTCACTATTGGCAGTGGTGAGTTCATTACATTAGGTGGTCGTAATGGTTGTGGAAAAACTACCGTGACCCGCTTATTAGTCGGTTTAGAAATACCCGTAGAAGGCAAGATTTCTTATGATGGCCGAGATATTACACATATGCCTACCTCTGAACGAGGCCGTTTTATTGGCTATGTATTTCAACAACCAGATCGTCAAATGTTCCGCCAAACCGTGGCAGAAGAGGTGGCATTTGGGCCTGAACAGTTGGGATATGATACAGAAACCGTTCGTAGTATTGTGAAAGATGCGTTGGAACGAGTAGGTATTTCTCATTTAGCAGAATCCTATCCATTAGGCCTGCGCCGTGGAGAAAAGCAACGGGTAGCTATCGCCTCTGCCTTGGCGATGCAATCGAAATTGTTAATTCTTGATGAGCCGACGAGCGGTCAAGATGGAACGGAAACAAAGGAACTTTTGGTATTATTGCAAGAATTACAAGCCCAAGGTTTGACGATATTATTAATTACTCATGATATGGAAATTATGGCAGAATATTCTACACGAGTGATCATTATGGGATACGGCACGAAAGCCTTTGATGGGTCCCCAGAAGAATTATTTACAAACCGAGAGGATCTATTGGAACTTGGTTTGACAAAACCACCGAGTGTGGTACTCAGTGAAACGGTACCAGCATTAGGGTATTGTAAGTCTATGAAAGAGTTTGAACTGCGATATGCAGAGTATGTGAAAGGTTAGGAGGAAAGCGATGAAATTTGTACCATTAACAAAAATTTGGGCTACTATCTTCGTGTCCATCTTAGCCATTGCTATGAAAACTCCGGAGCTATTGTTAGCATTATTTGGGGTAGAATTGCTGTTAATGCTACTTGGTGGTATCTTGTTCCGTCAATGGAAACCTTTATTGGCTTTAATTGGATTTTCTGCATTCTTAGGTATCGTACAGTATTTGGGTAGCTGGTCTGTGGATTCTGCTATTGTGACGGCTTTGCGTATGTTGACGATGACTACTATTTTTATGATGCTCATCGTGACAACAAAAACACAAGATTTAACAGTGGCTCTTGTGCAACAATGTCGCATCCCCTATGCTTATGCATTTATGTTTACAGCGGCTTTACGATTTGTACCAGACTTTTTACGTGAAAGTAAAGCGGTACAAGAAGCACAGGCTTGCCGTGGTATGTCTTTAGAAGGCAATTGGCTGACAAAGATAAAATCTTATATGACTGTCATTCAACCATTGATGCTGAAATCATTAAGTCGATCTGAGACAATGGCGTTGTCTTTAGAGCTTCGAGGCTTTGGAAATCAGCAACATACATTTATGCGAAAAGTGAGCTTGCAAGGCATTGATTATGTGGCAGTTCTTGTTATGTTGGGCATCACATATGCTGTGATACATTACATCGTACTATAAGGGTCACTGGTGATGCTATATAGCCTGTGGGGTGTCACTAGTTCCGCTATGTAGCCTGTGGCGTTCTTAACTAAATATGATAAAGGGAAGAGCGCGATGCTCTCCTGTTGATGATTGTCACGTTCAAACAATACTATATAAAGCAAATAAAGAGCACGGCACATTCCTTCAGAAACGGTATTTCATAATGTTTCTTCAGGAACATGCCGTGCTCTTTTAGGATAGGTGTAATTATGATATAAATGAACGTGACATTACCTTAGTTTATTTGAGGCACACCGTGCTCTTCTTGTATTTGTTTTATTTAGGCAGTAAAGGAATGCCACAAGGCTACTACGGCTAACTGCGTTCCCTAGGGAAAAAGAGGGCTGTTTATTTTGTTATAGTTTATAACTATGCAAATTTAGCATAGAGAGATCTATGGTTATATTTGACGTCCTATTTGTATCTAAGATATACTAATACTATAGGATATAGAGATATATCGATATAAAAGATAAGTTTCGTGTATTGAGGAGAAAATATTATGAATAAAGTAATGAAACAAGTAGCGTTAGCAGCTGTGGTAGGTGCAGGTTTATTTGTGTCTGCAGTGCCAGCACAAGCGGCTTTCAGTAAATATACACCAGTACAAGCGCAAGCAGCAATCAGTTATGATCGTGCGGTAGAAATTTTTAAAGCGCAATATCCAGATTATCAAATTAAAGATGTTGATTTTGATGTGGACTATGGCCGCCCTCATTATGAAATTGAAGGCTTCCGTGGATACGAAGAAGTAGATGTAAAAATTGATGCAGCTACAGGTGAGATTTATCGCGTGAAATATGATCGTGATTAAGTCGTCTCTTGTTTTGCTATGCAGCCTGTGGCGTTCTTAATAAGATAAAGGGAAGAGCACGGTATACCCCCTCTCAAATGGTATTTCATAATGTTTGTTCGGGGGCACACCGTGCTCTTCTTGCGTTTGTGTGATTTAGATAGTAAAGGAGCGCCACAAGGCTGCTACTCGTAACGGCGTTCCTCAGGAGAGGGGAAGAGCACGGCACATTCCTTCAGAAACGGTATTTCATAATGTTTCTTCAGGAACATGCCGTGCTCTTCTTACGTTTGTGCGATTTAGGTAATGAAAGAACACCACAAGGCTGCTACTCGTAATGGCGTTCCTCAAGGGGAGTGGCATCTTTTTAATAATAACTTTCAAAATTATTCTGTAAGTACTTGAAATGGACATGGCTGTTAGTGCTATAATAGAATGAGGTAAGTTCGTGCAGGGGTTGAAAGGAGAATTGATGGATTATAAAGTAGCAGCTTCTTTTTGGACAGAGAAGGATAAAACTGCAAGAAAGATGGACCCACGTGAATTGCATGTTGAGATTGTTGATTTTTTGAAAGCCCATCATACGTGTGCTTTGTCCACGCATAGTGAAACGGGTGTTCGTTGCACTCCATTATCGTATACTGTGCATGGTGGATACATTGATATTTTCTCTGAAGGTGGTGAGAAATTCTTTCACTTAGAAGAAGATAAAAATGTATCTCTTACTGTGTTCGATCCTTATGAGGGTCCAGGTACGGCGAAGAGTGTTCAGATTCAAGGTGTAGCAACAGTGCTAGGCCCTGATGATGAAGAGTATGCTAAGGTACTAACAGAAATTGGTATGGAAAAATTATTAGACCGTGATGATGCATTATATTTGATTCGTGTGAAATCGAATGAGATTGTTTACTTGAATGGTTCTTTGCGAGCACGTGGCTATTATATTCGCCAAGTCTTGGCGAGATAGGGTAGATTCTTTTTGCACATCTGCGTCAAGTATGATATAATAAACAAAGACCGCCGTTAGAGGTTTCATCTAACGGCGGTCTTTATTTTAGAAATGGAGACAACAATTAATGAATATACAACGTATCTTACTGAGTGCGCTATTAGGAGCAACGTTAGTAGTGACGGCTGCTTGTGGTACTGACGCAGCTCAGCAAGCAAAATCTGAAGTAGGGAAAGAAGTGAAAGTAGAAACAAAAATGCCTAGCTTTGATGCGACGCCAATTGCTGATGAATATGCTACGATTCATACGAATAAAGGCGATATCAAAGTGCGTCTATATGGTAGTAAGGCACCTATTACTGTGAAAAACTTTAAAAGTTTAATTGAGCAAGGATATTACAATAATCTAACCTTTCACCGTGTTATCGATGGATTCATGATCCAAGGTGGAGATAATAAAAAAGGCGGTCCTGGGTATACAATTCCTGATGAAGTAAGCAATGATTTGCACTTTAACAAAATGGGGATTTTGGCGATGGCTAATGCAGGCCCTAATACAGGGAATGCTCAGTTCTTTATTACAGTGGCACCAACGCCTTGGTTAGATAATAAGCATACCATCTTCGGAGTGGTTGTGCAGGGTATGGATGTAGTAGAAGCGATCAGTCGTGTGCCGAGAGATAAACGGGATACTCCAAAAGAACCAGTGGTGATTCAGTCTGTTGATTTAGCACCAATCCCAGCTGGTGAGTAAGATGGAAGAAAAATTTTACACCTATATGGTACGCTGTGCAGATGGCTCTCTCTATACGGGATGGACTACGGATTTAGAAAAACGTATACGAGCCCATAATGGTGAAATTAAGGGGGGCGCCAAGTATACACGAAGTCGAAGACCAGTCACTTTGGTATGGAGCACAGCTTTCAGTAGAAAGCAAGACGCTCAATCCATGGAACAGCAAGTAAAGCGCATGGAACGGTCCCAAAAAGATGCCCTCATTGCGGCAAATTGTGATATAATGAAATGATACAGATAGTGCGTGAATACGAGAGGAGGAATGCTAATGAAACGAGTCATTGTGTCCGTGAAAAGTACGCAACGTGATGCGGATGGAGAAGATACGGTGGTGGAATTAGTATCCTCTGGTAAGTATTATGAAACAGCCTTGGCGAAACACATCATTTATGATGAAAGTGAAGTCACTGGTTTGGGGAATACAAAAACAACCATTAAAGCCTATAAGGATTCGGTGGTACTCCTAAGAACTGGTGAATTTTCTATGCGCCATGAGTATCAACTGGGGAAGACTAACATTGCAAGTTTGGAAACGCCATATGGGGCGGTAGAACTAGCTATGTTAACCCATGAATTAGACATAGATTTGAAAGATGGCAAGGGCCATATTTGTTTAGGATATGATATCTCTGTTGGTGGTGAATGGCAATTTTACAACCAGCTATATGTAGAGATTCGGGAGGATGTACATTATGGACATGAAAGAAGTTTTGAAAGCAGCCATTAAGGATGCTTTGCAGATAGCTCTAGAACAAGGAGAATTACCAGAAGGTGCCTATCCAGAAGCACATTTGGAAGTGCCACCGCAGAAAGAATTTGGCGATTTTTCTACGAATATTGCTATGCAATCTGCACGGATAGCGAAATCGAATCCAAGAGCTATTGCGGAAACGATCATTTCCCATATGAATTATGATTGGTTAACGCGCGCAGAAGTAGCAGGTGCGGGATTTATTAATTTCTTCCTAGCCTCTGATGTGATTTACGATACTTTAAAAAATATATTAACAACAGGGGACACATATGGTAATGCACCACTTCGTGAAGAAGATACAGTGCAAATCGAGTATGTTAGTGCAAACCCAACTGGTTTGTTACATGTAGGCCATGGTCGTGGTGCTGCCTATGGTAGTGCGTTGGTAAATTTAATGCGTGCAGCTGGATATAATGTGTTTGCTGAATATTACATTAATGATGCAGGTAAGCAAATCGATAACTTAGCGGCCTCTGTGAATGCTCGTTATTTAGAACTATTAGATATGAAACATGAGTTCCCTGAGTCTGGCTATCGTGGTCAAGATGTCATCGATACAGCGCAGGAATTGATTAACTGGAGAGGCGATTTCTTTGCAGTGCTTCCAGAAGAAGAGCGTGTTCCATTCTTTAAAGAATTTGCTTTAACAGAAAAATTAAATGGATTACGCAAAACATTACGTAATTTCCGCGTAGGGTTTGATCGTTGGTTTAGCGAACGTAGTTTGCATAAAAGCGGTGAGATTCGCACATTGGTGAATCAGTTATTAGAGTCTGGCGGAATGTATGAAAAAGATGGGGCTTATTGGTTGGCATCTATGCAATATGGAGATGACAAAGACCGTGTAGTTATCCGTGACAATGGAGAGCCAACATACTTAGCCGCAGATATTGCGTACCACAAAGATAAATACGAACGTGGTTACAAACAATTAATTAACATTTGGGGTGCTGACCATCATGGTTATATTGCTCGTGTAAAAGCAGCTATGGAAGCGCTTGGATTCAATCCAGATAAATTAGAAGTTCTGTTATTACAAATGGTATTCTTATACCGTGATGGGGAACTTGTAAAAATGTCCAAACGTACTGGTGAAACCATAACTTTGGATGAATTGATTGAAGACGTAGGAGTGGATGCAGCAAGATACTTCTTCTTGATGCGCTCCTTAGATAGTCAATTGGACTTCGACATCAATTTGGCATCCTCTAAATCTAACGACAATCCAGTGTACTACATCCAGTATGCACATGCTCGTATTCATAGTATTTTTGGACAAGTAAAAGAAGCGGGTATTGCCTATGGCGACTGGGCAAATACATCTTTCACAGCATTGCAAAGTGAACAAGAAGTGGAATTGATTAAAAAATTAGCGGCTTATCCAGAAGAAATTCAACTATCTGCTAATAATAAAGCACCACATCGTATCGCTAAATACTTGTACGATGTAGCAAGTCTATTCCATTCCTTCTATAAACAAGGTCGTATCATGGGCGTTGAACCAGAATTGCAACAAGCTCGATTAGGCTTGATTACGGCAACAGCACATGTATTACAACATGGTCTTGGTATCTTAGGTATTTCTGCTCCTGAAAAAATGTAATCAGAAGCGCATAATTTATTAGGGAGGCATCATGTCAACAAAGTATATTTTCGTAACAGGTGGCGTCGTATCATCATTAGGTAAAGGCATTACTGCAGCATCCTTGGGACGTTTGTTGAAAAACCGTGGATATAAGGTGACAATTCAAAAATTTGATCCATATATTAATATTGACCCAGGTACAATGAGTCCCTATCAACATGGTGAAGTGTTCGTCACTGACGACGGTGCAGAAACTGACCTAGATTTAGGCCACTATGAACGTTTCATCGACATTAACTTAGGTAAAACATCCAATATTACAGCTGGTAAAGTGTATTGGTCTGTGATCAATAAAGAACGTAAAGGTGAATATCTTGGCTCTACTGTGCAAGTTATCCCTCACATTACGAATGAAATCAAAAATGCTGTGTTCCGTGTAGGTAAAGAAGACAATGCTGATGTGGTAATTACAGAAATCGGCGGTACTGTAGGTGATATTGAAAGCTTACCGTTCTTGGAAGCTATCCGCCAAGTGAAAAAAGAAGTGAACCGTGATGATGTGTTATATATCCACGTAACATTGGTACCATATATTAGTGCAGCTGGTGAGTTGAAAACAAAACCAACACAACATAGCGTAAAAGAACTTCGTGGCATCGGTATTCAACCAGATATCATTGTATGCCGTACGGAAAAAGAAATTTCCCGTGAAATGAAAGATAAATTGGCATTATTCTGTGACGTGGATCCAGATGCTATCGTGGAAAACCGCACTTGTAGCACGATCTATGAAGTGCCTTTGATGATGCAAGATGAAGGATTAGACAGCATTGCTGTACGCAAATTGAACCTAGAAGATCGTCCTGCAGATATGACAGAATGGAAAGAAATGGTTCATAAAATCTTACATCCTAAACAAGAAATTACCATCGCTCTTGTTGGTAAATACGTAGCATTACATGATGCGTACATTTCTGTAGCAGAAGCGTTGGGTCATGCAGGTATCGTAGAAGATACAAAAGTGAACATTAAATGGGTTGATTCTGAAGCGGTAGAAGCTGAAGGTACTGATTTAGTCGAAGTATATAAAGATGTAGATGGTATCTTAGTACCAGGCGGTTTTGGTTGCCGTGGTGTAGAAGGTAAAATTTCTACGATCCAATATGCTCGTGAGCACAAAGTGCCGTTCCTTGGCATTTGCTTGGGCATGCAAACATCTGTGATGGAATTTGCTCGTTCCGTTTTAGATATGAAAGGCGCTACTTCCACAGAATTTGATGAAAGTTGCCAGTTCCCTGTGATCGACTTAATGGACGACCAAGTAGATGTAGATGAAAAAGGCGGTACAATGCGTCTTGGCGTATACCCATGTAAAACAGTACCTGGTACAAAAGTGCATGAAGCATACGGCGAAGACTTGATTTACGAACGTCATCGTCATCGTTGGGAATTCAACAATGCCTATCGTCAACAATTGACAGATGCAGGCTTGATTATCTCTGGTACATCCCCTGATAATCGTCTAGTAGAATGTGTTGAAGTAGCTGATCATCCTTGGTTCGTAGGCGTACAATTCCACCCAGAATTGAAATCTCGTCCAAACAATGCACATCCGTTGTTCAAAGGATTCGTGAAAGCGGCCATCGAAAATAAAAAATAAGACATAGTGAGTATGTAACATAGAAAGGACTGTAACGAGAATACAATAGATTCTGGGTGCAGTCCTTTTGTACTATATAACAGAATTTATTCGTATTGTGTACACACTTAAATAAAAAACACATTAGTCTATTGACAAGCGACTAGAAATGCTATAGAATAGTTTTCAGTTACATAAAGCAAATGCGATGAACAGGTATAAAGATATAGTTAGTTGCTTTCAGAGAGCTACTGGTTGGTGCGAAGTAGTAGAACGGTTATATTGAAACTCCCCTGTGAGCAGCGATGGTGAAATCAAGTAGTCATCGACGGTAGTTCCGTTATAACTGTGAGAACCAACTAGGGTGGGACCGTGTTATTGAAATGATAATGCCCCTTGATGTGCACTGCACATTGAGGGGCTTTTTTGTATCATAGGTTGATTAGTGTTTCTTACATTTTACGATGAGATCTGTATAAGGTATACAGTACAAGTAGACTCTATTAGAATGTTCTGATAGTTGTAAGCATAGCTTACTAGCAGTAGAATATGCGGTTGGTTGTGAACAAACCGCTACACAAGATAGAGAAAAATCTGCGATGTAGTACTACTAGAAATATAGTATGTAAAATGTAAAAACCTTTATGAAACCAATACGCTACATATAACGCCCCTAGGGATGCATAGTCATCTCTGGGGGCGATTTTTTATTTTTAGAAAGAGGAATCATCATGGACAACAGAATTTATTTTTTTGATACTACACTACGCGATGGGGAGCAAACACCAGGTGTGTCCCTTCAAACACCAGAAAAAGTAGAAATTGCACAATCTCTTGTACGCCTTGGATTAGATGTCATCGAAGCGGGGTTCCCAGCAGCATCGGAAGGTGACTTTGAAGCAGTATCTACGATTGCGAGAGAGGTACGTGGATGTACGATCGCAGCCCTTGCTCGATCCAACGAAAATGACGTGACAAAAGCAGCAGAGGCGCTAGCTAGTGCAGAGCGGAGTCGTCTTCATGTGTTTATTGCTACTAGCGATATTCACCTAGAATACAAATTAAAGAAAACTCGTGAAGAAGTACTAGCGATAGTGAAACATATCCTTGGGTTTGCGAAAGGTAAATTTGATGAAATCGAGTTTTCCGCAGAAGATGCATCTCGTACAGATTTAGATTATTTATGCCGTGTCTTTGAAGTGGCTATCGAAGGTGGAGCTTCTATCTTGAATGTGCCAGATACAGTAGGGTATATGACTCCAGAAGAGTTTGGCAATCGTATTCGCTACATTAAAGAGCATACGAAAGGTATCGAAAAAGCAATCATCAGTGTACATTGTCACAATGACTTAGGTCTTGCGAATGCCAATACGTTGGCAGCTATTGAAGCTGGGGCTCGTCAAGTAGAATGTACTATGAATGGCTTAGGAGAACGAGCTGGTAATGTGGCTATCGAAGAAGTAGTAATGGCCATTAAAACACGTCATGACCACTATCCATTTGATGTACACATCAACACACCACTATTTACTCGTACTAGCAAATTGGTGAGCAAACTTTGCGGAGTTGCCGTATCTCCTAATAAAGCTATCGTCGGAGCGAATGCCTTCGCTCATGAGTCTGGTATTCATCAACATGGTATGTTGAATAATCCAACTACCTATGAAATCATGACACCAGCTAGTGTAGGAGCGGAAAAAACGTCTATCGTATTAGGCAAACATTCTGGTCGTCATGCCTTTGAAGATCATCTAGTGAATTTAGGCTTTCAGTTAGAAGAAGAACGAGTGAATGAGCTATTTGTGCAGTTTAAAGCCTTAGCAGATAAGAAAAAACAAGTTTACGATGAAGATATCTACGCTTTGGTGATGGATACTATGCATCACGAACAAGCATTTCACGTGGTACAACACGATTACCGTTCCGATCAAAATGGATACGTTCTTGCTAGCATTCGTGTATTAACACCGAGTGGGGAACGCATGGATGCCGCTGTTGGTGATGGTCCAGTAGATGCTTCTTTCAGAGCTATCGAACGGTTAGTGAACACACCGTTTGTATTGGAAGATTTCCAAATCCGTTCCGTAACAGTGGGTAAGGATGCCCTTGGTGAGGCGGTTGTGAAAGTTAACTACAATGGCCGCAGATTCCAAGGCCGTGGGGTGAGCACAGATATCGTAAAATCTAGTGTAAACGCCTATATCAACGCAGTGAATGCCATTTATTTAGCAAAAGAATTAGAACAAGAGTTTGGAAACCAGGAGGGTTAATGTCATGGGTATGACCATAACAGAAAAAAATATGGCTCGTCACGCAGGGCTAGCAGAAGTAAAAGCAGGTCAAATGATCGAGTGTCAATTAGATTTCATCTTAATGAACGATATTACATTTCCGCCAGCGAAAAAAGAGTTTGAAAAAATCGGTAAACCTGTATTCGATGCAAACCGCATCTATTTAGTACCAGACCATTTCACACCGAATAAAGATATTAAATCTGCTACACAAGCCAAAGTAATGCGCGATTTCGTGCGACAACATAAGATTACGCACTATTTTGAAGTAGGGCGTATGGGTATCGAGCACGTATTATTACCAGAACAAGGTTTGATTGGACCAGGGGAAATGATCATCGGCGCCGACTCTCACACTTGTACGTACGGTGCATTAAATGCGTTTGCTACCGGCGTTGGTTCTACAGATGCTGGGGTTGCTATGGCAGAAGGTAAAACTTGGTTCAAAGTGCCAGAAACGATCAAAGTCGTGTTAGAAGGGAAACCTGCCAAATGGATTTCCGGTAAAGATATTGTGTTGGATTTAATCGGTAAAATCGGTGTGGATGGAGCTCGTTATAAAGCTCTTGAGTTCCATGGTTCTGGTGTGCAGTACATGACGATGGCAGACCGTTTGACCATCTGTAACATGGCCATCGAAGCAGGCGGTAAATGTGGTGTATTCCCATACGATGCAGTGACAGAGGAGTATATCCAAGGTCGCATCACACGCCCTATCGAACCGATTGCAGCAGACGAAGATGCAGAATATTGCCAAGTAGTAACCATCCAATTGGACGAATTAACACCAGTGGTAGCGTACCCACATCTTCCTTCCAATACACATTACATGAAAGACATTGTGAAAGAAGACCGCATTCAAATCGACCAAGTCATCATCGGTTCTTGTACGAATGGACGCTTTGAAGATTTAGAAATGTGCGCAGAAATTTTTAAAGGTCGCAAGGTAGCGGATTTCGTGCGTTGCATTGTCATCCCAGGGTCCCAAGATGTATATAACCAAGCTGTAAAAGCAGGATTAATGGATATCTTCATCGAAGCAGGCTGTGCTGTAAGTACGCCAACGTGTGGTCCTTGCTTAGGTGGTTATATGGGTATCATGGCAGAGGGAGAACGTACCGTGTCTACCACAAACCGTAACTTCCGTGGTCGTATGGGACACGTAGACAGTGAAGTATATTTGGCAAGTCCTTATGTGGCGGCAGCAAGTGCAGTAGCAGGGTATTTAGCAAGCCCTGAGGAGGTATAATATGGCAGACTTTCAAGGAACAATTTGGCGCTACGGCGACAATGTAGATACAGATGTAATCATCCCAGCACGCTATTTGGCAATCGCGGATATGGCGGAATTAGCAGAACATGCTATGGAAGACATTGATACGACTTTTGCACCGAATGTGAAAGCTGGTGAAATTATGGTGGCTGGTAAAAACTTTGGTTGTGGTTCCTCTCGTGAACATGCGCCAGCAGTGATTAAAGAAAAAGGTATTTCTTGCATCGTAGCAGATAGCTTTGCTCGTATCTTTTTCCGCAATGCTATCAACATCGGTTTACCAGTAATCGAAATTGGTGATGCAGTAGACCGCATTCAAGAAGGTCACGAAATCGCTGTGGAAATGGCCACAGGTGTTGTCCATAATGTGACAACTGGTGAAAGCTATCAAGGAACGGCACTACCACAATTTGTGCAAAATATTGCCAAAGCAGGTGGACTGGTGAATTTTGCAAAAACAAGACAGGAGTAATATGATGAGTGAAAAACAAATTGTCCTAATTGCTGGTGACGGCATTGGGGAAGAGATAACAAATTCGGCACGCGCTGTGGTGGATGCAGCCTTTGCCAAAGCTGGTGTAACAGCAAACTGGATTGAGAAAAAAGCAGGTGGTGCGGCCATCGATGCCTTCGGTGAACCATTGCCACAAGATACCATCGATGCATGCCAAGCAGCAGATGCTGTATTATTAGGCGCTGTAGGCGGCCCTAAATGGGATGACGTAGATCCGTCCATCCGTCCAGAAAAAGCCATCCTTGGTTTACGCAAAGCATTGGGCTTGTTCTGTAACTTGCGCCCAGTGAAAATCTATCCAGCATTGCGTGAATTTTCTCCGTTGAAACCAGAATTGGTAGAAAGCGTTGACTTTGTCATCGTTCGTGAATTAACAGGCGGCATCTACTTTGGGGAACGGGAAGAAGCACAAGGAGAAGGCCCAACAGAGTTTGCTTGGGACAAAGAGACCTATGCTCGTTATGAAGTAGAACGCATCATGGATGTAGCTGTGGAAACAGCTCGTAAACGATCTGGCAAAGTGGTGAGCGTAGATAAAGCTAATGTATTGGCGTCTTCTCGTTTATGGAGAAAAATTGCGAAAGAAAAAGCAGAAGCGAATCCAGATATCAACATGGATTACTACTATGTAGATAACACAGCTATGCAATTGGTAACAAACCCAGGTCAATTTGATGTGTTAGTGACAACGAACTTATTTGGAGATATCTTGAGCGATGAAGGGGCTGTTATCTCTGGATCTCTTGGTTTATTGCCATCTGCTTCCATTGGTACAGGTACTTCCTTGTATGAACCAATCCATGGATCGGCACCGGATATTGCAGGACAAGGCATTGCCAATCCATTAGGTACGATTTTGTCTGCTGCTATGATGTGTCGTTACTCCTTGGACTTGCCAGAAGTAGCAGATTCCATCGAACAAGCAGTGACAGCCGTTCTTGATGCGGGCTATCGTACAGGGGATATGTACCGTGAAGGATTTACAAAAGTAAATACTCAAGGTATGACTGATGCTGTCATAGCGCACTTAGGATAAGATGTAAGAGTATATAAGGTATAAAAAATCGCGGTACACTCCTCCACAAACTGATACTATCATTAGGTTTGCTTCGGAGTATGCCGCTCTTTTTTCATATGTTGTTGTCTAGATACCACTAACATCGCCTAGGGGCGCTATGAGGGGATTAGAGAAAAGTAGCTATGTATAATTTTAGGGAAAAGAGGAAGGTCTGTACAGACCTATCTCACAAGAAATATATATACTGGTTAAGGGTTCATGTACTTTTGTGTATAATAGAGTACATATGTCAATGTTAGGAACGGAATATAGGAGGAGTTACTATGCCAGATGAACGAGTTACGGATCTACAGTTGGCACACTCTGTGCTAGGCTATACAGGCGTACCTGGGGCCTATGCCTATGAAGTGTTACAGAATGTACTTTCAAAATATATAGAAAAGGGCGGATCCGTGGAAGGACAACGGATTGAGCGCTGTCAAAGTCATCGTGAGCTCGTACAGGCTGTTCACGAAGGGCGCATCGATTATGCTATATTGCCTATTGAAAACTCCATTGTCGGAGAAGTGCGAGATAGTACGGATTTAATCAAAGATAAGAATATCCACATCGTAGGAGAAGTGCGACATCGTATTAGCCATAGTTTGCTGGGGATACCGGGAGCCAGCCTTGACACGATTCAAGAAGTGTACTCCCACGAGCAAGCACTCATGCAATGTTCGCAATTTTTGGCAACTCATAGTTCATGGCAATTAGCACCTATGAACAATACAGCCATGAGCGCAAAATACGTAAACGAAACACAGGATATCACGAAAGCATGCATTGCTAATGCATCTGCTAAAGAACTATATGGACTCACATTATTGGCATCAGACATTGCGAACTTCAAGGAAAACTTTACACGATTCTTCATTATTACCCACAAGGATGTAGTGATTCATGATGCCCATAAGTTAAGTATCATTGTACAAACATCGAATACGCCAGGGGCACTGGTGAAAGTATTACGAGTCTTTGAAAATCATCAGCTGAACATGGTGAATATCAAGTCACGACCATGTATGCACACGCCGTGGGAGTACTTTTTCTACATTGATATAGAAGGGGAAGGCCGTGAAGAAGTAGTACAACAAGCTTTAACAGAAGTGCGAGAACTATCTAATTACTTGCAAGTGTTAGGACATTATAAAATCTATGATGTACTGTGAGGGTTCAATCAGAACTCTGATATCATAGAATGCTAATATAGAGACATAATGTTTTGCGATTTCTAGATGTTGTAATGATGGATAGTATAAGAGGAGTAATTTAAAAGTTTGATGAAGTTTGGATTTACCCCCCCTTGCCCACAGAAATAGAGGTATGATACTATATTACTATAAACCATATAGAAATATGTAGATATACTATGTAGATGTATTATGCAGACATATTATACTAATGTACTATGCAAATCTAGTATAGGCGGTCGCCAATTTCTATGTGAGTATTAAGAATGTGAAATTTGAGTAAGGAGACATAGTATGAAACGAAGCATTATTTCTTTTTTAGTAGGCGTAATCGTGACAGGTTGTGCAATGGGGTGGTTTTGGTATCACGATCGTGAACAGTATACACGTGCCATTCCAGCTGTAAAAGGATCAGCCCAAGTAGCGCCAGTGGTGAATGGGACACCAGCAGGAACGACAAATAATGCTGTACAACAAACTGGAGCTGTAGTGCCACAAGCAACGCAGCAACAAGTACAAATTACGCAAGAAAAAGCGATGGAAATCTTCAAAACAGCATACCCTGACTATCGAATTGAAAAAGTTAAGTTCGATACAGATCATGGTCGTGCTCATTATGAAATTGATGGGGAAACCTTAACACGGGAAGTAGAAATTAAAATCGACGCTGTTACTGGGGAGATCTTCCAAGTTAAAGAAGGGCATTAATAGTTTTTATTTTAAATACGATAGTCTCACTTTATATGCAAGCATATAACTTTACATAGTGATGAATTATAATATGGAACTATATCATAATTGCAACACATCTATTATAATAAAGAATGATTATGGTTTGTAAATTCCCTTGTAGTATCATTAGGCGTATGTTACTATATAAGTATATCGAAGGATATAGATATAGATTAAGTGATGGAATAAGATATATAAGTTATACAAGGAGAATACAATGAAACGATTTATTATGGCAATAGTAGTGGCAATTATCAGTACATCTAGCGTGATGGGTGCCGTTTGGTCCCAAGACCGCGTACAACATACAGAATCAACATCGACTATGAAAGTATCTGCACAAGCGGCACAAAGTGATACAGTAGTACCGAAACGTACAGGCAATACAGAGTTCAAACAAACAACGACTGTAGTACCTGTACAAGTGAACCAACCGGTGTACCGTGCACAAGATAACACTGTGGTACCGAAACGAGTGGGCAATACATTGCAAGCGACTACTGTTGTGCCAGTACAAATTGCAGAATAATACCTAGTGATGGATTCCTATGATATAGAACATATTGGATACCACTATAGAATACCTAACCTAAGTTTTGGGTTAGGTATTTTTTTGCTTCTATGGATATAGTTTTAATAGCTAAGTAGTATTATGTATAGGATACTTGGTACCTGTATTAGTAGTCATCATAGTATGGGTAATGAATACGAGGTATCATAAACTAAGTCCATAGAATATTCGCAAAAATTAGGATACTTTGCTATAATTAAATTGATTTCATTGAATATAAGAAATGTTATGACCTTATAGATTAGATTGTTCTATGCAGAAAATATAAGAGAGGAATTATAAATGAAGTTAAACCAAAATACATCGATTACAAAAGAAGAAACAGAGGTAATCGAACACTTAAAAAATTCCTATAATGAATTAGTGTATCCATCTAAATCTTTTGGGGTTACCTCCATTAATAGTTTAGAAGCAAAGGCAAAATTGTGGGGGTTAAATCCAGTTCCAGCTAAAGAGGCTCGCGTGTTAGAACTAGGTTGTTCTATGGGTGGGAATATCATTGGACAGGCTGTGTATCACCAAGGGGCTACTTTTGTAGGGGTTGATCTTAGCGAATCTCAAATTGAAATTGGTAACGAAATCATCAACGCTATGGAGTTAAAAAATGTAAAATTAGTAGAACAAGATATTCTAAAAATTGACAAAGACTTTGGAACCTTTGATTATATTATCGTTCATGGGATTTGGTCTTGGGTGCCAGATGTGGTAAAAGATAAAATTTTAGAAATCTGTAATGTAAACTTGTCCGAACGTGGGGTAGCCTACATTTCTTATAACGTATACCCAGGTTGGCATCGATTGAATCAAGTTCGTGAAATGATGATATTTGCCACACAAAATGATCAAGGTATGGATTTATTAGAACGTACAGAAAAAGGAATTTCCTTTGTACATCATATGAATGAGCTTATTAAAGAGTCTAAAGATCTTGTTCCTACCTTGGAGTGGAAAACAAATAGCTTTGATTCGGCATTGGATCACAAAACCTATTATATTGCTCATGAATATTTAGAACCTATCAATGATCCGGTATATGTGAGTGATTTCATTAAGAGAGCTAAAAACTATAACATGGTATATGTAGCAGATACAGATCTACAATTGTCGGCGATTACTTGGATGAAACAAGAACGTAGGAAATTAATTAATACTATGTCAGGTGGAGATTGGAATACAAAGGAACAAATTCTAGATTTTTATTATGACACACAATTCCGTCGTTCCCTATTATGCCATGAGTCGCAAGCGCATTTACTACGTCATAATGAAGAGTTTTTAATTGAAACTTTAGATTCTTTGTATTTTGGTATGGTTAATAAAGGTAAAGAGTTGAAGGATACTGACAATGCTATAGAGCAAGCCATTGTAAATCAATGCCGAAAAGGAGAATTCTTTAATGTCGCAGATTGTAAAGCAGAACTGGAACGATTGCAGAATGGTGCAGAATACAATGAAATAGAATTATACAGTATGCTCATTCGTTTCTTGTTATGTGGATTCATTGTACCTGTGACGGAGAAAAAAGAAATTACTACATTCCAAGAAGGTATGTCCACAGTGCCAAAAGAGATGGCTAATTATGTACAAACTGTTGTGGATAGAGGCGGTGATAAGTTCATTAATATCTCCGACTTATACAACGACAGTATCACTGGATTTAACTCTGGACATGTGCTGATGATGAAAGAGTTAGAAACACCAAAAACATTAGAAGAACTCTATGTACTGGCAGATGAAAAGTTAAAAGTAAATGAAACAGAATTATCTGGAAAAGTGGTAGAAATAGCTGGTCGTACCGTTGTAGATGGTGTGTTAGATGATTTGGGACGTCTTGGATTCCTGTGTAATAAGTAGATGGATGTATGTATGTCTGCCTAGATGGTAGATGTAGCTTTTCCTATTAAAAAGAGCTGTACTAGCATGTCTATGTGACATGTAAGTACAGCTCTTTTGTTGTGCTAGAGAATATACAAAGGACAGGACATTCATAATGATGTGTATACAACAGGGGGAATCGCGTAGCGATCCCCCCTTGTGTATGGTGTTATTGTAATTTTTCTAATAAGGTTAATAAGAATTTAGATACTGTATCTACTGCTGGCAAGTGTAACCGTTCTTTTGGAGTATGAGCGCCTAAGATAGTAGGACCAAAGCTAATCATTTGTGTATTCGGTAATTGTGCTTTTAATAAGCCACATTCAAGGCCTGCATGCACGGCTGTTACATGAGGTTCTACACCGATTACCTCTTTGTATAGAGCAATCGCTTGTTCTTCTAAACGGCTACCACGTTCGTATTCCCAAGCTGGGTAACGACCTTGCTCGGAAGCCGTGAAGCCATGTGCTTTTGCCAATGTCATGATGCGGTCACGTAGGTAAGCTAGTTGACTCATAGTCAAGCTACGTACGGAGATGAGAATATCTAATTGTGTGTCATTATCTTCGACGATAGCGATATTGTTGCTGGTATCTACTAAGCCCTCCAACTTTTTACTCATACCAAATACACCATGAGGTGCTAAGTATAAGAATTGCAAGAAGGTGTGTGCTTGTGCATCGCTATAGATCGTAGCAGGTGTGTCACAAGGAGTGACTTTCACTTGTAGATTTGGATCTTGTGGAGATAATTCGTGACGAATGATCTCAGCGTTGCCTTGGATATGAGCTTGTAATGCGTCTGCATCAGAAGGTTGGCAAAGAATAGTTGCCTCTGCAAAGCGAGGAATTGCATTATGCTTAGAACCACCTGTAAAATGGCTTAAAGAAATAGGGGATTCTTGTTGTGCTTCCACTAATAAGCGAGCTAGGATTGTCACAGCATTACCAAGTTGTTCACCAATTTCAATGCCGGAGTGACCACCATGGAGTCCATCTACGGAGACTTTCAAAGCAGTTAATCCAGCTGGTGTTGGTACAGCGTTCGTTGGCAAGGTAAGGTCCAAACGACAGCCCCCAGCACAGGCTACAATGAATTCATGTTCTTGTTCTGTATCGATATTGAGCAAATATTGTCCGTGTAGGCGGTCACCTTTCACAGCCATGGCACCATTCATACCTGTTTCTTCATTAGTGGTAAATAGGCATTCTAAAGGTCCATGCGGGATGGTTGGATCATCTAGCACGGCCAGTGCCATCGCCACAGCGATGCCATTATCGGCACCTAGAGTAGTTTCGTTGGCGTGCAACCATTCACCTTCTTCAATCAGCTCGATGGGGTCCTTGGAAAAATCGTGAGTGGATGTGTCAGATTTTTCTGCCACCATATCGATATGACCTTGTAAAATGATAGATGGATGATTTTCATAGCCAGCAGTTGCATTAGCACGAATGATTACATTTAATTCTTCGTCTTGTTCTGCTTCTAAACCTCTATCTTTGGCAAATTGCATTAGAAAATCGCTAATACCCTGCTCATTACCAGATTCACGAGGGATTTGACTGATTTCACGGAACCAGTGTAATACATTAGTTGTATAGTTAGTATGTGTCATAATAAACCCTTTCTTAGGATGGATGAAATATTCAATAAAATAACTATACTCTATTAGCCGTAAGGGGTCAATATAAGAATAAATGATTCTTTTATGATGAAAGTCTATGTCAATGGTGTGCCAAGGAATGCTATAATAAGAATAGTGATTTCAAAGGAGGTTATCACATGAAGGATACAAAGATTATGATTATAGGCACAGGAGGTACCATTGCAGGTACAGGAAATGGGTCTAGTGCATTAACGGAATATAGAGCGGGATCCATAGGCGTGTATGATTTGATACAGGCTGTGCCTGCTTTGAATGAGTATGGTCCTTTTGAAAGTGTGCAATTCTCTAACATAGATAGTTCTGAAATGAGCCCTTATCGGTGGGTACGGTTAGCACTACTTGTGAATGAAGTGGCTGAGCGAGATGATATAGGTGGTATTGTTATTACCCACGGCACAGATACGATGGAAGAAACTGCGTATTTCTTGCAATTGACGGTACATACGAAGAAACCGGTTGTGATGACTGGTTCCATGCGTCCTGCTACAGCACTCAGTGCTGATGGTCCGGTGAATTTGCTGCAAGCAGTGCAAGTGGCGCGCAGTGAAAGTGCTATCCACCAAGGTGTTCTTGTAGTGATGAATGGATATATTGATAGCGCTAGAGAAGTAGCAAAATTACATACCACCGATGTGGCTACCTTTGGAAATACCCAATTAGGCCATATGGGGTGTATACAAAATGGAAAGGCTTATTTTTACTATACTCCATGTCGTAAGCATACAAGTGACAGCGAATTTATTTTGCGTGAAGAAGTGGAATTGCCACAAGTGGGAATTGTGAATCTCTATGGAGGTATGGATACAGAAATACTAACTATGGTAGCAAGTCGATCACAAGGGTTAATTGTGGGTGGTTTTGGGCATGGCACATTGCCACAGGCTGTACGAGATACGCTCAAAAAAATTACCATTCCCAAAGTACGATCATCTCGCATTGGAAATGGTATTGTGTCCAGTAATTCATCAGATGTAAAAGAAGGCTTTATCGTTAGCGATTCCTTGTCACCTGTGAAAGCTAGAATTCTTTTGATGTTGGCTTTACAACAAGAACGAAGTCGAGAAGATTTAGAGAACTTATTTGCACTCTATTAAGGCATCTCTTGTTCTGCTATGCATTCTATAGAGGTCTAGGTTAACGAAATGGTAGCAAATAAGTCCATAAAATTTACAGATCCAAGGTAGCTGTGTTTTCTAATGCTTTTTCTATAGCACTTCGCACGGCTTTAGCTAAGGTGTCACCAAATTGGGAGAAGGTTCCTGTATCTGTCAGGAGCGCTCCATTTGGATCGATGGTCATGATGACGCCATCTGTGGATGTACCAGTGGCAGGCTGATTAGATAGAACGCTAGTGATTCCTATAGATTGAAGTGCCACTGTTTTGGCTTCGGTAATTGTGAGAAGTGATTTTGTAAGTGCTCCATCAGTAAGTGCACAATTAGTAAAGACTAAGAGATTGATGGTGCCTCCAGCGTGAAAAACTCCATCTTTTTCGTAGTATGTGTAGCCATCGCCTGCTCGATGCGCTGTTTTTTCAACACCGGCGGTGGCAATGACTTCTACGATGATAGTTCCTTCTTGGTAACATACATAGGCATGTCGATTCATAGAGGCACTAGTCAATAAGGCTGTACAAAAATGGATGGGTAAGTCTAATTGAACGCACTCTTTTGCTAAATAGTCAGAGGTAGAACCACCAGGTAATTCACTTTCATTATTGACGAAAAAAGTTAATTGCTGATTGCGTACTGCCATGACATGGTGCAGGCCACCGTTGAAAGGGCTCGTGCTGATGGCATAATAGGGCATATCATAGGTCACGGTAATGGCTGAACTATGGATATCCACGTAGCCACCACTACGTAGTGTAGTAGGAACCTTGTATTGATTGTAATTGGGCATATATCCTCCTAGTAAGTAACATGTTATTTTATATAGTTATAGTACCATAAAAAGAACTAGGATAGTATAATAGATTATATAATCATTGAGGAGGAGTCTATCATGGAAGAGAGTCATTTTTTTGCGCTATTGCAGCGTCTGAAATATATTCAACGCTGGAGCTTAATGCGCAATACAGAAGTAGAAAACTTACAAGGCCATAGTTTGGAAACAGCTATGATTGCGCACCAATTAGGCGTGTTACGGAATACCTATTTTGATGGGGCTGTAGATGTGAACCGATTAGCGGTATTGGCTATGTATCACGATGTGAGTGAAGTTTTTACAGGAGATATGCCGACACCGGTAAAATATTTTAATCCTAAGTTGCGTGCCCTCTATGGGGAAGTAGAACAGTTGGCAAATGAAACTTTGTGGCATACATTACCAGAAGAGGTTCAACCGTGCTATGAGGAGGCTTTATTAGGTAGCTCTGATGAATATGCAGTCTTAATTAAAGCAGCAGATACGATGTCAGCATTTATGAAATGCGTCACAGAAAAAGCTGCGGGTAATGATGAATTTAATGCAGCCTATGACAGTATTTATAAACGTTTGCAGGATATGAATTTACCAGAGGTGAATTTATTTTTGAAAGTGTATGTTCCGAGCTTGACGAAGTCTTTAGATGAAATGAATGTGTCTTTTGCAAAGTAAGAGTGTACTTATTACTTTTCATGTATGCAAAGGACATGTTACCTATATGAGTACAACTATAGAGGCTTTAAAGGTGTCTAAAAAGAACCCTGGGATTGTTATTAAGGGGAACCTGTACTATCTCTAGAAAATATAGAGGGTTTATAGTTTGTCATATTGACGTCATTACATACTTTCACGTATACTAATATTATATAGATAATGACTAAGAAGAGGAAAAATCTTTTGAACGCATCACAGAGAGCATTGGGTTGGTGGAACAATGTATGTAATAGAAAGAGGGTAGCCTCGGAGTTGGCATGGTGAACTAAAGTAAGTATGCCCGCTGATCAGCGTTAACGATAATGAGTGATTGCTACGGCAATAATCTAGGTGGTACCGCGGAAGTATAGACCCTTTCGTCCTAATGGACGAAGGGGTCTTTTTGTATATAGAAAGAATATCTATCATTTTTGCGACTTTGCAAGTTTACCATAGAAATATGCTAATTGAAGGGTAGGAATGTAAAGATATATTTGAACTAGGAGGACATATGAAGGAATATAAAAATCTCACAACTTACAATCCAAAAGAGATTGAACAACAATGGTATACATATTGGGAAGAGAAAGGGTACTTTCATGAGGAAGTGGACACAAATAAAGAGCCTTTCAGCATTGTGTTACCGCCACCAAATGTAACAGGTCAATTGCACATGGGTCATGCCCTTGATAACACCTTGCAAGATATTTTGATTCGTACGAAACGTATGCAAGGCTACAACGTGTTGTGGATGCCTGGTACAGACCATGCAGGGATTGCAACGCAAGTAAAAGTAGAAGAAAATATCATGAAAACAGAGGGGAAATCTCGTCATGATTTAGGTCGTGAAGAGTTCTTGAAACGTGTATGGGAGTGGAAACAAGAGTACGGTAGCACCATCGTAAAACAAATCCGTAGTTTAGGTGCTTCTTGTGACTGGACGAGAGAGCGTTTTACCTTGGATGAAGGTTACCATGAAGCAGTATTAAAAGTATTCGTAGAGTTATACGAAAAAGGTTTAATCTATCGTGGAGAACGCATCACTAACTGGTGCCCTAATTGTTTGACAGCTTTATCCGATATCGAAGTAGAACACGAAGATGAAAATGGTCATTTATGGCATATTAAATATCCTGTGATCGGGGAAGAAGATGTATTTTTAACAGTAGCTACCACACGCCCTGAAACGATGTTTGGTGACGTAGCCGTAGCGGTGAACCCTAACGACGAGCGCTATGCCCATTTAGTAGGCAAAGAATTATTGCTTCCATTCGTGAATCGGCATATCCCAATCATTGCTGATGAATACGTAGATCAATCTTTCGGTACTGGTTGCGTAAAAATCACTCCAGCTCATGACCCTAATGACTTTGAAATGGGACAACGCCATAACTTAGAAAGTATCGTGGTGATGAACCCAGATGGCACCATGAATGCAGGAGCAGGTCACTTTGTGAACATGCCTCGTGAATTAGCGCGTAAACAAGTAGTAGCAGAACTTGAGGCTCAAGGTTTATTAGAAAAAGTGGAAGAACATGGGCATAGTGTAGGTCATTGTTCTCGTTGTAACACGACAGTAGAACCTATGGTGTCGAAACAGTGGTTCGTATCTATGGAGCCATTGGCAAAACCTGCCTTAGAAGTGGTACGTGATAAATCTATTGAATTTGTACCAGAACGTTTTACTAAAACATATACCAACTGGTTAGAGTCTATTCGTGATTGGTGTATTTCTCGTCAATTGTGGTGGGGACATCGTATCCCAGCGTGGTACTGTCAAGATTGTGGGGAAACGATTGTAACGACAGAAACATTGACAGAATGTCCACATTGCCATGGCAAAGTAGAACAAGATCCAGACGTACTAGATACATGGTTCAGCTCCGCTTTATGGCCATTTGCCACAATGGGTTGGCCTGACAATACAGAGGAAGTGAAACATTGGTATCCAACTAGCGTCATGGTAACAGGGTATGACATTATCTTCTTCTGGGTAGCTCGTATGATTTTTATGGGCTTAGAATTTAAAGAAGAAATTCCTTTCAAACACGTATTCATTCATGGCCTAGTACGTGATAGCCAAGGTCGCAAAATGAGTAAATCCTTGGGCAATGGTATCAATCCATTAGAAGTGATCGAAGAATACGGTGCCGATGCGTTGCGCTTTACCTTGGTAACAGGCAATACACCGGGGAACGATATGCGTTTTTACATGGAACGTGTGGAAGCAAACCGTAATTTCGCTAATAAAATTTGGAATGCATCCAAATTTGTGTTGATGAACTTAGAAGGCTTTGATGAAAGTTTTGTACCAAGCGCAGAAGACTACACATTGGCAGATAAATGGATTCTAGAAGAATACAATAAAACAGTCACAAACATTACGAATAACCTTGATAAATTTGAATTAGGGGAAGCAGCGAGCGCTGTATACGATTTCATTTGGAATACGTACTGCGACTGGTACATTGAATTAGCGAAACCTCGTTTGTACAACAAAGAAGGTGGCCGTGACCGTCAAACAGCTCAATACCTATTGGTATCCATTCTTCGTCATATGATGGAATTATTGCACCCATTCATGCCATTCGTAACAGAACATATTTGGCAACACTTGCCACATGAAGGGGAGAGCATCATGGTTGCTCCATGGCCAAGTACATTATCCATGGAAGGTTTCGGCTCTGCAGCGGCACATATGAATGTGATGATGGACGGCATTAAAGGTATCCGTAACATGCGTGCAGAAATGAATGTACCAATGGGCAAACGTTCTGAAGTTATCTTAGTGCCTGCTACAGAAGAATTGAAAGGTATCTTAGAAACCCATGGTGATTACTTCCATACCTTAGGTTGGGCAGAAAAAGTAACAGTACTTTCACCAGATGCGCCAAAACCAGAAAACGCTACAGTAACTGTGGTGAACGGCTTAGAAGTGTACTTGTTGTTGAAAGATTTAATTGACGCAGACAAAGAAAAAGAACGTATCGCCAAAGAACAAGCCACAGTATTGAAAGAAATCGCTCGTTTAGAAGGTAAATTGAACAACCAAGGATTCTTAGCGAAAGCCCCTGAAGCGGTAGTGGCGAAAGAAAAAGAAAAATTGGAAGAATACAAACAAAAACAACAAGCCTTGAATGAACGTGAAGAGTTCTTAAAAACATTAGCATAAGGAGATCCATTATGAATTATACGGAAGCGATTGCCTACCTAGAAGAGGTAGCCTCCTTTGGGATTCATCCAGGATTAGAACGGATTACTGCATTATTAGAAGAGCTAGGTAATCCACAACATACATATAAAACTATCCATGTCACAGGAACAAATGGGAAAGGATCTGTTTCTACTTATATTACCTATGGCTTGTATATGAGCGGCCTTCGAGTGGGGACATTTACGTCCCCGCATCTGCAATCCTACACGGAGCGCATGCGTGTGAATACGGCCTGCATTACAGAAGAGGCTTTTGCTGATTTGATTGAACGTGTAAGTCATGCTGTGAAAACTATTATGGATCGCGGTGTGGAAGCACCCACACAATTTGAAATCTTAACAGCAGCGGCATTCCTATTCTTCCAAGAACAAGGTGTGGACTATGCCGTTATCGAAGTAGGCTTAGGTGGATTACTAGACTCTACGAATGTCATCACTCCAGAAGTGGCAGTAATTACAAACGTGACCATTGACCATCAAGCGTACTGTGGAGATACCGTAGAGGAGATTGCTCGCCATAAAGCAGGTATCATCAAACAAGGAGTACCTCTTGTAACAGCAGCTCAAGGGAGCGCTCTTGATGTAATCAAGGAAACGGCTCGTTCTCTAGGCGTGACCTACCATGTGTTTAATGAGGACTTTACCATCGATAGTCGCAGTGCGATGGCGATGGGGCAAATGATTACTGTAAAAGATAAAGAAGGACATAAAGACATGCTCTTTACTTCTATGCATGGTATCCATCAAGCCCTGAATTTAGCGTGTGCAGCAAGGGCATTGCAAATCTTGAAAGACAAAGAACCAGCGGTGAGCGAAGAAACGTACCGTGAAGGCTTAGCTCGTGCTACTTGGCCGGGACGGTTTGAAACCTTCAAAGTTCATGGTAGGACAATCATTTTAGATGGGGCTCATAATGCGAGCGGAGCAGAAGCCTTTTCTATGACTTTCAATGAACTGTATCCAGAAAAAGCAAAAACTGTGGTTTTATCAATTTTGGAAGATAAAGATGTATCCACTATGGTTAGTTATTTAGTGGGACAAAAAGACCGTGTCATTACGGTGCCAGCACCAACACCACGAGGCATTGCACCGCAACAGTTAGCAAAACAAATGCCCGTCCAAGCAGATCCTATGGAGACAATCCAAGAGGGCTTAGACCATGCTATGAAAATAACTAAGGAAGGCGATATCATCGCTGTGGTGGGATCCTTATACATTCTTGGGGACGTGCAACAATGGCTCGCCCAAGAAATGGGGCACTAATGGATGCCCTACGTAGACTATCTGTGGACCAATGGATAGTCTACCTCCTCTATGGAGCCACCGTATGCATTCCTTTAGTACCCATAGGTGGCAATATTCTTGTCCTTGTGGCGGGGATGCTGGCATTGTTGTTTGATAGGCAACGATTTTCTGGGGCCTTACATTGGCTACAATGGGCGGTTCTGGGGTTTATTCTTTGGACGGGATTTTCTATCGTTAATTCCATAAATATACAATGGTCGGCTATGAGCTGGTTCTACCATATAGGTATGTATGGCAGTATCTATTGGTTGATGACATATTATATAGATAATGAATTACGGCAGAAAACGTTTTTGTCCTTATTTTGTATTACTGGAGTTCTCGTGTGCTTAGGTGCGGGATATCAGTATTTTTATATGACTCCGGAACATATTCATGAATGGGTGGATAATGTTCATTTTCCAGGACTCATGCGGCGCATGTATGGGACGTTACAGAACCCTAATTTATTGGGTGAGTATTTATTGTTTGTCCTATCCGTTGGTGGATTAGGAACGATACAGGTATTGAAAGCTAAAGATTGGAAACGCTTTGCTTACATGGCATTAGCAGTCATATGTATGCTACTATGCCTTGTCCTTACTTATTCGAGAGGTATGTGGCTTAGTTTGGCTATTGTTGTATTTGTGGCAGGTATTTGTGTAGAGCGAAGATTATTATATGCTCTTCTAGTAGTGCCGTTAGTGTTATTCTTTTACCATGGGGAAGTATCCAGTCGATTATG
The DNA here is from genome assembly GCF_003992265.1 of Veillonella sp. CHU594. NCBI lineage: Bacteria > Bacillati > Bacillota > Negativicutes > Veillonellales > Veillonellaceae > Veillonella > Veillonella sp. CHU594. The sequence continues at coordinate 178,565 of NZ_RQVB01000002.1, read as the reverse complement.
GTCGCTCTTTAGTGGGCAAGACACATCGGTCATGCTTCGGTGGGCATTATGGGATAGCACTATGTACATGATAGAAGATTTTCCTATCTTTGGTATTGGTTGGGATGCCTTTTGGATGACCTATCCAGACTATAATTACTTTATCCAAGATCCAACGGTGATTATCTATCATGCCCATAATTTGTATTTGCAAGTGGCTGCAGAAACGGGCCCGATTTCCTTGTGCTTGTTGTTAGCAATTTTATTAGGGCATAGTAGAAATATACAAAAACAAAAGCACCTTGCCATTCCATATCGCTATAGTATGACCTTGATTACCGTAGTTGTTTTGGTAAGCGGTCTCTTTGACCATGCTTTATATAGCCAGCAAGTAGGTATGGTCTTGTGGCAACTATTAGGCTTTTCTATGAGTGTCATACGGAATAAAAAATAATATAAAACTTAAAAAGTATAGAGAAGGTCTTATGACAATCTCTATACTTTTTATATGTGGTAATCATTGTGTTTAGATTGTATATTGTCTATAACAATATTTGCATACATCAATTGTTATAGAAGAGTATGAATATTGAATTAAGAAATATGAAAAATGATACTGTTGTTTTGAAGTTAAAGGAATCATTAATTATATAGCTTTGAGTGGACCAACACAGTAAAGTAAAAAACTATAACTTGGGAAATAACAAAAAAGAATAAAAGCAAATAACTGTTAGTTATGAATAATATAACACGTAGAAATGCATAAACATAAATAGAGTGTATGCATAAGAGTTGGAATATCGAAAAAAGTTGTACTACACCAACATTTATAGATATAGGTAGATAAAGGGTATAACAAAAAGTTATACTCGCATTGGATTTATCTGTTCTGTATGCCTATTATGCATATATTTGCATATATGGTTGACAATAATAAGAAAAATGAGTAGTATTTATGAGAATTAACAAATGTCACACTTTGAGTAGATATTTAATCTTATATTTCTATAACAGTTTTGTAAGTAAGAAATTTCTTTCATAATAGAAATAAAAGAATTGAATGTATAGTGTGATTGTTAGATAGCTGAATAAGTCATTCAAACTAAAGGAGATGGTAGTATGATCGACATTTTAGATCGCGTGCAAGGCGCAGCGTTGCAAGCAAAAATTACTACAGCAGAAGAAGCAGCTAAATTGATTAATCCAGGAGATCATGTAGGTATCAGTGGTTTTACACCATCTGGTTACCCTAAAGCAGTGCCATTGGCTCTAGCAAAACGTATGGAATCAGATCCTTTCCAAATTGATCTTTGGACTGGTGCATCAGTTGGTGATGAAGCAGACGGAGCATTAACTCGTGTAAACGGTATTCGTCGTCGTTTCCCATATCAAACAAATAACGATACTCGTAAAGCTTTAAATAGCCAAAAAATTCGTTATATTGATATGCACCTTAGCCAAATGGCTCAACAAATCCGTTATGGTTTCTTCGGTGACACTGACGTAGCTATCATTGAAGCGGTTTGCATCCGTGAAGATGGTGGTATCGTTCCTAGTACATCCGTTGGTAACTCTCCAACATTTGTTAGCCAAGCTAAAAAAGTTATCGTAGAAGTGAACGTATCTCAACCAATGTCTTTGGTAGGTATGCACGATATCTATGAACCACAAGATCCTCCATACCGTGAGCCATTCCCAATCAAAGCGGCTGGCGATCGTATCGGAACAGATTACATCCCATGTGATCCTGCGAAAATCGTAGCTATCGTTCCATGTGATGTACCTGACACAACTCGTCCACTAGCACCAATCGATGATGATGCAAAAGCGATGAGTCAACATTTGATTAACTTCTTCTTAGAAGAGGTAAAAGCAGGTCGTTTACCTGAAAACTTATTGCCATTACAATCTGGCGTAGGTTCTGTAGCAAATGCTGTTGTGTCTGGCTTGGCTGAAGGTCCTTTCACAAACTTATCTATTTTCACTGAAGTTATCCAAGATGGCATGTTGGATTTAATCGATGCAGGTAAAGTAACAGATTGCTCTGGTACAGCATTGTCCCCATCTCCAGATGGATTGAAACGCTTCTATGACAATATTGAAAAATACAGCAAACATATTCTCTTGCGCCCACAAGAGATTTCCAATAACCCTGGCTTAGCTCGTAGACTTGGTGTTATCACTATGAATACAGCGATTGAATTCGATATCTTCGGTAATGTAAACTCTACTCATATCATGGGTAGCAAAATGATGAATGGTATCGGTGGTTCCGGGGACTTCACTCGAAATGGTTATATCTCCATTTTCTGTACGAACTCTGTAGCAAAAGGCGGAGATATCAGCTCCATCGTTCCTTTTGTATCTCACATTGACCATACAGAACATGATGTACAAGTATTCTGTACAGAACAAGGTATTGCCGATGTTCGTGGTTTGGCTCCAATTGAAAGAGCATACAAAATCATTGAAAACTGTGCTCACCCAGACTACAAACAAGAATTACTTAACTACCTCGAAAGAGCTATTGAAAAGACAAATGGCGCCCATACACCTATCTTATTAGATGAAGCTCTTTCTTGGCATAAACGCTTCACTGAAACAGGAAGCATGAAAAAACAAGGTTAATTTTATAGGAGGATGATGAACATGGCTAATGACAACTTAAAAGCCAAACTTGCTGAATATGATGCAGCGTACGCTAAAAACTGTGAGAAAGTACCTGCTCGTCAAAACTTACCAGAACAACCGGTATACACACCGCTTGATTTAGAAGGTTTTGATTATGAACGTGATCTTGGATTCCCAGGATTCTATCCTTATACTCGTGGTGTGCAACCTACTATGTACCGTGGCCGTTTCTGGACAATGCGTATGTATGCTGGTTTCGCAACTGCTGAAGAGTCCAACAAACGTTACCGTTACTTAATCGAGTCCGGTGCAACAGGTCTTTCTTGCGCATTCGACTTACCAACACAAATCGGTTATGACTCTGACGACGCTATGGCTGAAGGCGAAGTTGGTAAAGTAGGTGTTGCGATTGACTCCTTAAAAGATATGGAAATCTTGTTCCAAGGTATCGACTTAGGTAAAGTTTCCACTTCTATGACAATCAACGCTCCTGCATCTGTACTTCTTGCTATGTACATTGCAGTTGCTGAAAAACAAGGTGTACCTTCCACTGAACTTCGCGGTACAATTCAAAATGATATTTTGAAAGAGTACGCAGCTCGCGGAACTTACATCTTCCCTCCAAAACCATCCATGCGTTTGATCACTAATATTTTCGAATATTGCTCTCAATATGTGCCAAAATGGAATACTATCTCCATCTCCGGTTACCATATTCGTGAAGCTGGTTCCACTGCTGCGCAAGAAATCGCTTTCACAATTGCTGATGGTATTGCATACATCGAAGCAGCTCTTAAAGCTGGCTTGGAAGTTGACGATTTTGCAGGTCGTTTATCCTTCTTCTGGAACGCACACAACAACGTATTAGAAGAAGTTGCGAAATTCCGTGCATCCCGTCGTCTATGGGCACATATCTTGAAAGAACGTTTTGGTGCTAAAAAACCTAAATCTATGATGTTACGTGTACATACTCAAACAGCAGGTTCTATGTTGACTGCACAACAAGTTGACAACAATATCGTTCGTGTTGCTCTTCAAACTGCAGCTGCTGTAATGGGTGGTACTCAATCCTTACATACTAACTCTCGTGACGAAGCATTGGCTCTTCCAACTGAAGCATCTGTACAAATCGCTCTTCGTACTCAACAAATCGTTGCTTACGAATCCGGTTTAGCTGACGTAGTTGACCCATTGGGTGGTTCTTACTATGTAGAAGCTATGACTAATGCTATCTATGAAGAAGCTAAAGCATACATCCAAAAAATCGATGAAATGGGTGGCGCTGTTGAAGCTATCGAAAAAGGTTACATCCAAAAAGAAATCCAAGAGTCTGCTTATAAATGGCAAATGGAAGTGGAATCTGGCCTTCGTACAATCGTAGGTGTTAACAAATTCCAAGTTGAGGAAAAACCAGTTGAAGGTCTTCTTCGCATCGATGCTTCTGTAGGTATCAACCAATCCAAGAAAACACAACAAGTTCGTGCAGACCGTGATCAAGCAGCAGTTGATGCAGCATTAGCAGCATTAAAAGCTGGTGCAGAAGATGAATCTGTAAACTTGATGCCATTAATCTTGGCTGCCGTTAAAACATATGCTACATTAGGTGAAATTTGTAACGTATTGCGCGGCGTATTCGGTGAATACCAAGCTCATTCCACACTATAATTAATCGAACCTATTTGGAGGTATAACATCATGGCAGAAAAACGTATCAGAGTAATCGTAGCAAAACCAGGTCTTGATGGTCATGACCGTGGTGCAAAAGTAGTAGCACGCGCACTTCGCGATGCTGGTTTCGAAGTTATCTACACAGGTCTTCGTCAAACTCCAGAACAAATCGTTGAAGCTGCTCTTTCTGAAGACGTTAACGTAGTTGCGTTATCTCTTCTTTCTGGCGCGCACAACACATTGTTCCCTAAAATCGTTGAAATGCTTAAAGAAAAAGGCATGGGCGATGTATTAGTAGTTGGTGGTGGTGTTATTCCTGACGCTGATATCCCTGGTTTAAAAGAAGCTGGCGTATCCGCAGTATTCACACCAGGTACTCCAACAGCTGATGTAATTGAATTCATCAAAGCTAACGTAAAATAATATACTTGAGCTAGGCTCGGGCATGTATGTTCGAGCCTAGACGTATATATAATTGGGACGGTGACAAAATGGATTTAATCAAAGAACTATTAGAAGGTTCTCGTCTTGCATTGGCTCGGTCCATAACGGCTGTAGAAAATGAATACGATAATGCGATCGACATTATGAAATCTATCTATCCACGTACTGGTAAGGCTCGTATCTTGGGTATCACAGGTGCTCCAGGAGCTGGTAAAAGTACATTGACAGATAAAGTGGTTAAGCATTATCTAGAACAAGGTAAGAGAATCGGCATCGTTGCTGTTGACCCGACCAGTCCATTCTCAGGCGGCGCTATTTTAGGTGACCGTATTCGGATGAATGATTTGACATTAAATGAAAATGTATTTATCCGTAGTATGGGTACACGTGGTAGCCTAGGTGGATTATCTAAAAAAACAGCAGATGTTGTTAAATTAATGGATGCATTTGGCATGGATCTTGTTATCATAGAAACCGTAGGTGTTGGACAATCCGAAGTAGATATCGTTAAAAATGCAGATACTACATTGGTTGTATTGGTACCAGGTTTAGGTGATGATATCCAAGCAATCAAAGCGGGTATTTTAGAGATTGGCGATGTATTCGCTATCAATAAAGCAGATCGCGATGGCTGTGATAAGCTTAATGTTGAAATTGAAATGATGCTAGATTTAGATTCTCGTGAACTTGATTGGAGACCACCAATTAAGAGAACTATCGCTAGTAAAGATGAAGGTGTTGATGAATTAGTGGAAGCACTAGATGAACACTTTGAATATCTTGAAGATAGTGGAGAATTAGCAGCTCGCCGTGCAGAACGTACGCATGATGAACTAGTAGCGATGATCAATGAGCAAATTATGCGTTATGTTCATGAACATGTGGTTGAAAGCGACGCTTTCAAACAAGATGTAGCAGCTGTTAATAATAGAACTAATGACCCTTATAGTGTTGTTAACTCGGTATTAGAAAAGTCCTTAAAAAGATAATAAAAAGAATGATAAAAATCTAATATCGTGGTATCATATAAGTAATCGAAAGATGACAAAAATCACTTTCGAGTTGCAGCTCATTTGAAAGGAGAGTTATTATGGCATTCAAAGTATTACAAGTAGACCACATCGGTATCGGTGTATCTGACTTGGCAGCAACAAAAGAGTTTTATAAAAACGCACTTGGTATGGAACATCTACCAGAAGATGAAGTAGTTGAAGAGCAAAAAGTAAAAGTAAGCTTCTTCCCTTGCGGTGATGCTGAACTTGAGTTCTTAGAATCTACAACTCCAGATGGCCCTATCGGTCGTTTCATCGAAAAAAATGGTGGCCGTAATGGTATCCAACACGTAGCACTTCGCGTTGATGACATCAAAGCAGCGATTGCTGACTTAAAAGCAAAAGGTGTTCAATTAATCGACGAAGAACCTCGCTATGGTGCTGGTGGATCTGCAATTGCATTCCTTCATCCAAAAGCTACTGGCGGTGTTTTATTAGAACTTTGCCAACGTATGAAATAATAAACTATATCCGTAATTATTCTATGGAGGTGTAAAATGGCAACGGTTCAGGAAAAAATTGAATTATTGCACAAAAAGCTGTCCACTGTTAAACAAGGTGGCGGTGAAAAACGCGTAGAAAAACAACATGCGAGCGGTAAATATACAGCTCGTGAACGTATTGAAAAATTATTCGACGAAAATAGCTTTGTTGAATTAGATCAATTCGTTAAACATCGTTGTGTGAACTTCGGTCAAGAGAAAAAAGAATTACCAGGTGAAGGCGTAGTGACTGGTTACGGTACTATCGACGGACGTTTGGTATTTGCTTTTGCTCAAGATTTTACAGTAGAAGGTGGTTCCCTTGGGGAAATGCATGCTGCTAAAATCGTTAAAGCACAACGTATGGCAATGAAAATGGGCGCTCCTATTATCGGCATCAATGACTCCGGTGGAGCTCGTATTCAAGAAGCAGTAGACGCATTAGCTGGCTACGGTAAAATCTTCTTCGAAAACACTAACGCTTCTGGCGTTATCCCACAAATTTCCGTTATCATGGGACCATGTGCAGGTGGTGCAGTATACTCTCCAGCATTAACTGACTTCATTTACATGGTTAAACATACATCTCAAATGTTCATCACTGGTCCAGCAGTTATCAAATCTGTAACAGCAGAAGAAGTAACAGCAGAAGACCTTGGTGGTGCAATGGCTCATAACAGTGTATCTGGTGTAGCTCACTTTGCAACAGAAAACGAAGATGATTGCTTAGCACAAATTCGTTACTTGTTGAGCTTCTTACCAAGCAACAATATGGAAGATACTCCATTAGTTGACACTGGTGATGACCCAGCTCGTGAAGATGAAGGTTTAAATACTTTACTTCCAGATAATCCAAATATGCCTTACGACATGTTTGATGTGATTCGTGCAACAGTAGATAATGGTGAATACTATGAAGTTCAACCACACTACGCACAAAATATCATTACATGTTTCGCACGTTTTGCTGGACAAAGCGTAGGTATCATTGCTAACCAACCACGCGTAATGGCAGGTTGCTTAGATATCAATGCATCTGACAAATCTTCCCGCTTTATCCGTTTCTGCGATGCTTTCAATATCCCTGTTGTAAACTTCGTTGACGTACCGGGCTTCCTACCGGGCACAAACCAAGAATGGGGCGGTATCATTCGTCACGGTGCGAAAATGTTATATGCTTACTCTGAAGCAACAGTACCTAAAATTACTGTTATCACTCGTAAAGCATATGGTGGATCTTACCTTGCAATGTGTTCCCAAGATTTGGGTGCAGACCAAGTGTATGCATGGCCTACATCTGAAATTGCTGTAATGGGACCTGCTGGTGCAGCGAACATCATTTTCAAACGCGATGAAGATAAAGATGAAAAAACAGCTAAATACGTAGAAGAGTTTGCAACTCCATACAAAGCTGCTGAACGTGGATTCGTTGACGTGGTAATTGAACCTAAACATACTCGACCTGCTATCATCAATGCATTAGCAATGTTGGCAAGTAAACGCGAAACCCGTGCTCCGAAAAAACACGGTAATATCCCTCTATAAACTATTTCCTAGAGGCATACTACACACTTTGCTTCTTGCATGATTCTACTATCATGGTTCTCTATTAATGAGGTGAAAGTATGACAGATAATCCGTGGCTAATTATGGCCATCAATATGACAATTGTATTCGCCGTTCTAATTTTGTTAGGCGTGCTTATGCATATTATTTATCTAGTAGATCCTACAAAAAAAAAGTCAACTAAGGCTGAGGTAGCAGAGGTACCATCAGCCACAGCTCCTAGTGTGGCAAGTACCACAACAAAACATGATGAAGTGGTTGCAGCCATTGTGGCAGCAGTATGTGCGATGGGATATTCCAAATCACAAATTGCTTCCGTAAGACCGATTGTGAGCACAGGTTGGAAATTGGACGGTAGACTGCTAGGTAGGAATGTAACCAGATAGTTTGGAGGAGAACTTAATGAATAAGACTACCAACGCACAAGCTGCAAACAAAGAAACAGAAGTTGTAGCAGCTATTGTCAGTGCTATCGTTGCTATGGGCTATTCGCAAAATCAAATTGCATCCATTCGCCCAGTAGTGTCTAATTCTTGGCGACTAGCTAGTCGTTTACAGGCCCTATAAGCTAATCTAAGCTTATGAAAAAGTTTCATTACAAATAGGTAATTCAGGAGGAAGTTATAATGAAAAAGTTCAATGTTACAGTAAACGGTACAGTTTATGAAGTAGAAGTTAATGAAGTTGGCGGCGCAGCTCCAGTAGCAGCAGCTCCTAAAGCAGCAGCTCCAGCTCCTAAAGCAGCTCCAGCAGCAGCTCCAGCTCCAGCAGCGGCAGCGGCTCCAGTTCCAGCAGGCGCAGAAACAGTAAAATGCCCAATGCCAGGTAAAATCTTATCCGTAGCAGTTACAGCTGGTCAAGCAGTTAAAAAAGGCGATCTTCTTTGCATCTTAGAAGCTATGAAAATGCAAAACGAAATCTATGCTCCACATGATGCAACAGTAGCTGAAGTTCGCGTAGCAGCTAACCAAACTGTAGCAACTGGCGACGCTTTAGTTGTTTTAGGCTAATCATAACTTTATACTGCTTAAACTAAACCCTTCTATTTCTTAAGGAGGAACTCCATATGGACGCTTTTCTTGTTGCACTCAACTCTGTTTGGGTGGATAGTGGTTTTATTAGTTTCACAATGGGTCATGGTATCATGATCCTTGTAGGAATTATCTTATTGTATTTAGCTTTTGCGAAAGGCTTTGAACCTCTATTGTTGAGTCCAATCGCATTTGGATGTATTTTGGCTAATATTCCTAATAATGGTTTCCATGAAGGTGTTATGAACCTCATTGGATTAGGGATTAAATACGAAATTTTTCCACCTCTTATCTTCCTAGGGGTAGGTGCTATGACTGACTTCGGTCCACTCATTGCAAATCCTAAAACATTATTATTAGGCGCAGCAGCTCAAATCGGCGTATTCGTGGCTCTTGGTGGAGCGATGATGGTTGGATTTACTGCGAAACAAGCAGCAGCTATCGGTATCATTGGTGGTGCTGACGGTCCTACATCCATTTACTTAGCTTCAAAATTAGCTCCTGAGTTATTAGGTGCTATCGCAGTAGCGGCATATTCCTATATGTCTCTTGTACCATTGATTCAACCTCCGGTTATGAAGTTATTTACAACTCAAAAAGACCGTGAAATCGTAATGGAACAATTGCGTGAAGTAACTCGTTTTGAAAAAGTTGTTTTCCCAGTAGTAGCGACAATTTCCATTTCCTTGTTGTTACCACCGATCACTTCTTTATTAGGCATGTTGATGCTTGGTAATTTATTCCGTGAATCTGGTGTAACAGCTCGTTTGGCAGATACTTCTGAAAACGCTTTAATTAACACAGTAACAATCTTCTTAGCTACTGGTACAGGTCTTACAATGACAGCAGACAGTTTCTTAAATTTAGAAACCATTAAAATTATCGTATTAGGTTTAGTTGCCTTCATCGGTGGTACCGCTGGTGGTGTTATTTTCGGTAAATTAATGTGCTGGGCAGACGGTGGTAAAACAAACCCATTGATCGGTTCTGCTGGTGTATCTGCGGTGCCAATGGCAGCCCGCGTATCGCAAGTAGTGGGTTCACAGGCAAACCCTTCGAACTTCCTATTAATGCATGCGATGGGGCCAAATGTAGCAGGTGTTATCGGTACAGCTGTAGCAGCTGGTACAATGCTTGCTATGATGAAATAATTTGTAACAGTGTCTAGGCAATCCGCCTAAAAGGGTTGCCTAGGCTATTACAGATACTTTTATGATGAACTATATAGTTTGTCTTAAAGCGCTTTAGAAATACTCAGACTTTTTTCACTTTTATTATGTATGAGGTGACGCCTATGATATTATCAGACGAAGGAAAGGTTTTTGCTTGTATTTGTATTGCGCTTTTTATTTTTATCATCACCGCACTCCTATTAGGTGAAGAGCGAAAATCTAAATGGTTTCAAAAACGAAAAACATATAGCTTTTTTCTCCGCCGTGGCCTACTTGGAGAGTGGCTACATTTTGGATACCCTTGTACAGCAGAAGGGTATGGAGTAGCGGCGATTATGTTATTTCTTATTGGCCTATCTTCCTATATTATATACGCTTTTTTTTAAAGCGTTTTGCGGCTAATAAGGAATGTATCCCTTAGGGAGGAGTTGATTCTTATGGATCCGGCTGTACAAACCTTAATTGTCCTTGGTGTAATGGCGTTATTATTTGTAACAGAAATTATTCCACTTGCAATTACGTCTATCGGTGGTGCTATGGCACTTGGTTTATTAGGTGTAATTCCAATGAAACAAGTGTTTAGTGGTTTATCTGATAGTACAGTAGTTTTATTTGCAGGTATGTTTATTATTGGTGCTGCATTATTCCATACTGGTTTAGCACAAAAAATTGGTATTTCCGTTGTTAATAAAGCAGGTAAAAGTGAAAATGGTCTTATGATTGCTTTGATGCTTGTAACAGCAGGTATGTCCTCTGTGCTTTCTAACACAGGTACGGCAGCAGCGTTATTGCCAGTAGTTATTGGTATTTGTGCATCTGCTAAAATTCCAGCGTCCCGTCAATTGATGCCTATGGCATTTGCTGCAGGGATTGGTGGTATCATCACTTTAGTGGGTACACCTCCTAATATCATCATCAATGGTGCATTAGGCCAAGCTAAACTACCTCAATTTGGTTTCTTTGAATTCGCATGGATTGGTATTCCTTTAACAGTTGCATTTATGATCTACATGGTAACAATTGGTAAACTTTTTTTACCTAAACATGATGGTAATGCAGATGCTGAAGTAGAACAAGAAGTAGATGCTAGTGAAATTTCTAATGATCCTAAAAAAATGTGGTACTCTGGTATTATCTTATTAGGTGTTGTATTATTCATGGCATTGTCTGATCCATTGAAAAGCATTGGTATTAACGTTCCTCTTCATGTAGCCGCTATCGTAGGTGCTATTTTAGCCGTATTAGCTGGTTGCTTGAAAGAAAAACAAGCATATCAATCGATAGATTGGGTAACTATTTTCCTATTTGCTGGCATGATGCCAGTAGCAGCCGCGATGAATGATTCTGGGGCTGGTAAAATGATTGCCAATGCAGTAGTAGGTATCATGGGTGATAACCCAAGTCCTTACTTTGCAACAGCTGTATTATTTATCTTATCTTGCGTATTAACACAATTTATGTCCAATACAGCATCTTGCGCATTGTTAGCACCAATTGGTATCTCCATTGCTCAAGCGATGGGCGCAAGCCCTCATGCAGTACTTATGGCGATTGGCGTTGCCGCATCTTGCGCATTCGCTACACCAGTAGGTACACCACCTAATACAATCGTATTAACACCTGGTAATTACAAATTTATGGACTATGTGAAAGCAGGTACTCCATTAATCCTGGTTTGCTTCATCGTAAGTCTTATCGTGATTCCAATGGTATGGCCTTTCAATATGCCATAATGTAACATACTTTGCTTAGGTATAATGCATAATTAAATAGGTAATAGATAAGGACTGACGCAGAATCTTGTTTGTAAGATTTTGTAGTCAGTCCTTTTTATGAAAGGTATTAAAAGAAATAATCTAAAAGGATTGCATATACTTTTATAGCATGGTACATTAGTAATGCAAATAATCATTTAGAATAGTTAGGAGCTATTATAATAGTTTAATAAATAGAAGTTAATACTAGGTTTTATATACTAATAATAAGAAGGTGAATGTGTGAGACCTACATATGTAGAAATTGATACAGCACAAATACGAAGTAATTTACGGAAAATTAAAGATTGTTTACCAGAATGGTGCACGAGTACTGCAGTGGTGAAAGCAAATGCTTATGGACATGGTAGTGTTATGGTAGGACGTATTGCCGTAGAGGAAGGGTATGAGTCGCTAGCCGTAGCTTTTCCAGAAGAGGCGATTCCTTTGCGTGAGGCAGGTATAACGGTACCTATTTATCTATTAGGTCTGACGCTGCCCCAATCCTTTGATTTAGTGATAGAAGGGCATTCTAGACCTGCTATTTGTGAATCTACTGATTTAGAGGCGTTGAATGAATGTGCTCGTCGACATGAAACAATTGTAGAGTGCGCTATTGCTGTAGATACAGGCATGCATCGTATCGGTAGTAAGCCAGATGATGTATTAGCATTTTTAGAAACTGTAGAATCTTATGAATATTTGCGAGTAGATGGATTTTTTACACACCTAGCCAATGGCGATGCTGCGGATCAAACTCATGCCAATCAACAAGTACAACAATTTCGAGATGTGGTGGAGTTAATTCGTGCCAATCGTACTGAGGATTATCGCTTTTCTTTAGCCAATAGTGCTGGATTGTTGGCAGTAAGAGATAGTTTATTTAACGATGCTCGACCAGGTATTATTCAATATGGCATTATGCCTTCCATGGATGTGCCTAATCGATTGGGATTGAAACCAGCTTTGAGTTTATATAGTAAGGTAGTACATGTACAACATTTACCCAAAGGGTCATCTATCGGTTATGGAAGTACCTATACAACGATGGCTGAGGAAACGATCGCTACTATACCTGTGGGTTATGCCGATGGATATCCTAGAGCGTTGTCTAATAAAGGCTCTGTGCTTATCCATGGTACACGCTGTCCTATAGTAGGGCGTATCTGTATGGACCAATTTATGGTGAAAGTACCAAGTCATATTACCGTAGCTCCAGGAGACGCTGTTGTGCTATTAGGACAACAAGGACAAGAGAGTATTACAGCGCTTGAATTGGCTTATTTGGTTGGGACCATTCCTTATGAAATATTCTGTAATTTCTCAGAACGGGTGCCAAGACATTATATTTAGAGGCTATCTTGTTACACCCCCTTTTACTAGAGATATGTTGTTACACTCTCCTTTGAGCAATATAACTATAAATGTAACTACAATGATAAGATTAAGATGAATAAAAAGAATGCTCTACTTAGGTTCTCTTTGAGAGAGGTACTAGGTAGAGCATTTTTATTGTAATTTGTATGTATACTATACGTATTGTAGGCTATATAGAGTTTCTTATTTATTGGTTTTCATATATGGGAGAGCTAAATAAAGAACGTGCTGCATTTTCGATATATAAGGCTGTATTAGATTGGTTCATTGTGTATAGATGAATACCAGATACGCCTTCTGTTACAAGGTCTACGATTTGATTTAAGGCGTAAGCAAGGCCAGCATCACGAAGGGCGATTGGATCATGCTCATATTTGTCTAAAATAGCTTTAAATTTGCGTGGAATAGAGGTAGCATTACTTGTTAATAGACGCAAAGCTTGGTTGCGGTTGATGATAGGCATTACTCCGGCTAAGATTGGTACATCAATACCTGCTAAGGCGCATTTTTCTTGGAAATCGTAGAATACATTGTTATCTAAGAAAAATTGTGTGACTAATAGTTCACAGCCGGCATCTACTTTTTCTTTTAGAAATTTAATGTCCTGTAATTGATTGGGTGAGTCTGGATGTACTTCTGGATAGCAAGCGCCAGAAATTTGAAAATGCGGAGCATAGTCTTTTACAAAATGTACGAGTTCTGAAGCATATTTGAAGTCTCCTACTGGTGGTAGGTCTTCTAAAATATCACCACGAAGTGCCAGTAGCTTATGGATACCTAGTTGATCTAATTGATCAATAACGGAGCGCACTTGCTCTTTAGATAAATAAATAGCTGGTAAATGAGCTTTTGTAGGGATATGCAATGTATTTTGCACATAGTTGGATAACTTTATGGTTGTTTCTTCAATATTGCGTTGTTTATTACTGCAGGTAACAGAGATGAACTCTGGTTTTAAACTTTTTAATTCGTCTAAGACCGTAATGATTTTTTCATCGCCTACTTGTGTGTTAGGAGGGAATATTTCGTAAGATAATGTTGGTCGTTTTTGTTGTATAGTTTCGCTCATGGCTGGTTCCTTTCATATCAGTAAAACATGTTCTTATGATACCAATTTTTTTCTATATAGACCAATTCTTAATATATATAGTTTGTTATAGGTAAAAGCTATAGAATGAAATGTAATGAAAATTAGAATCTAGTGATATGCATATGAAATTAGCATAGAGAAAACAGGAGAATCGTATGCTATATGTATTGGAACTTTCATTAGAAATCTATATAATAGTAGTATTCGGAATACTGCTATTGCTAGCTAGTTATAGTAGGACTTTCAGAAGAAGAGAAAAATGAGGGAATGTAATTCCTGTAGTCATAGAGTTGTGCATGTCTATTGTGCAAGAAAGGAGAAAGTGATGAGTCAATTACTAGAAGAAATTGAATCCTTGCGAGGATCCATGAAAACATTAAATGATTTTTTCTTCGACCATCCAGAACTAGGGAATGAAGAGTTTTTAGCCCATGGTAAATTAACAGATTTACTGGAAAGTGAAGGGTTTACTGTAGACCGTGAAGTGAGTGGTTTACAAACCGCATTTCGTGCTGTGTACCATGTGCAAGGAGGAGGACCGAAAATTGGGCTTCTCTGCGAATATGATGCCTTAGAAGGTTTGGGTCATGCTTGTGGGCATAATCTGCAAGGGCCTTCCATCTGTGCAGCAGCTATTGGTTTACGTCGTACCTTGCAAGTGCCAGCTACATTGGTGGTGTATGGGACACCAGCAGAGGAAACGGCATCTGGTAAATTGGTGATGGCAAAAGAAGGCGTTTTTGACGATTTAGACGTGGCTTTCATGATGCACGGCAGTGATTCTACCACGGTAGATGGCAAGTCCTTAGCGCTTAACTTGGTAAATATTAAATTCCATGGCAAATCGGCTCATGCAGCGATTGCTCCAGAAAAAGGCATCAGTGCTTTGGATGCAGTGTTGTTATTCTTTAATGGCATGGAATATCTTCGAGAACATGTGCCTACAGAAGTACGTATGCATGGGATTATTACAGATGGTGGTAAGGCAGCGAATATCGTGCCAGATTATGCGTGTACACAGTGGTATATTCGTTCCTCTAGTCGCATTCGTTTAGATGAAGTGGTGGAGCGCGTGAAACAAGTGGCTCAAGGGGCAGCCTTGCAAGTGGGAGCTACTATGGAATGGGATGAAGTAAAAGCCTATGATAACAAGGTCAATGTACAAAGTTTAAATGATTTACTCTTAAAGAATGCGGAAATCGTAGGCACTCCAGATATTTCAGAACCGAGAAAGGTAACTGGTTCTACTGACTTTTCCAGTGTTACGTTCCGCGTACCAGGAGCTTGTTTACGGGTTAAATTTGTAGGTAGAGGTGTGACTAGTCATTCTCAAGAATGGTTAGATAATGGGAAAACTCAATTAGCAGAGGATGCTATTATGTACGGAGCTAAGGGGATTGCTCTTACAGTAGAGGAAATTCTCACCACACCGGGCTTATTGGCTCAGATTCAAGAAGACTTTCAACAGTCGAAAGCAAATTATTAATTAGCCTATCTTCATAGGTAAAGGAGAAGTAGTTATGAATTTATTGTTGTGCGCTATCGTAATTTTAGGCGCAGGTACATTGGTGATTAAAAAGTTTAAAGCACAAACAGTATTGTTGTTAGGCGGTTTAATCATGATGCTAGGGGCGTATTTCCTTGGCTATACAACGGAGTTTGTAGATGCGAAAAAAGGAACAGGCATGATGTTCTTTGATGCTTTTGAGTGGATTAATAATACTACTGCAAAGGATGCAGCAGGGTTGGGTCTCATGATTATGACATGTACTGGCTTTGCTAAATACATGGATCATATTGGTGCTAGCTCTCGCTTGGTTACAACTGCAATAAAACCTTTGCAAGCGATGAAAGCTCCTTATTTGGTATTATCTTTAACATTCTTATTAAATATGTTTATGTCCTTGGTAATCCCAAGCGCATCTGGTCTAGCGATGTTGATGATGGTGACCATCTTCCCTATTTTGGTGCGTTTAGGCGTAAGCCCGGTAGGGGCAGCGGCAGCGGTAGCTACTGGCCATTTGTTGGACATTGGACCAGCCTCTGCCACAAGCTTATTAGTGTCTAAAACAGTGGGCTTAGGAGTAGAAGAATACTTCGTAGGCTATCAATTGAAAGTATACATTATCTGTGGTATTGTGACAGCTATTGCGCATTACATATGGCAACAATATATGGATAAAAAATCTGGTCATGTTCCTTCCGAAGTTGTACATACAGAACCACAAGAAGAAGTAGCAGTAGGACCTCTTGCGTATTTAATATTGCCATTCTTGCCACTTGTATTTATGTTAGGATTTAGTAAATATGGTATTGCAGGCATTAAGATGAATGTTAACTTGGCTATGTTCCTAAGCTTATTCATCGCCATGATATTTGAATTGATTCGCTTACGTGATTTCCGAAAGGTAGCTGCGTCTATTCAAACTTTCTTTAAAGGTATGGGGGACCAATTTACCAATACGGTAACATTGATTGTAGCAGGGGAAACCTTTGCATTCGGTTTGACATCCTTAGGGATTGTGAATGAGTTTGTAGCATTCATTAAAACCTTCTCTATCCAAGCAGATATGGTGGGTGTTATCGTATCTGTGATTATCTTAGTATTGAGCATTGTTATGGGATCTGGTGTAGCCTCTATGTTTGCATTCTCGCCATTAGTGCCAAATTTTGCTAAAGAATTAGGTGGTAATGCGATTACCATGCTACTAGGCATGCAAAATGCGGCCTCTGTAGGACGTTTGTTGAGCCCAATTAGTGCGGTTATGATTGCAGTAGCTGGTGTGGCAAATATTTCTAGTTTTGATTTAGTAAAACGAACTGCAGTGCCAGTATTGATTACATTCATTACCTCTACGATTTGTATTTTAATTTTCCATTAATGAGTGAAAGATGCATAAGATAGGGATTTATTATAATTCCTAAGTATTTGATAGAAATTAAATGTTGACGATGAGTGGTCTTTTATGTATTATAGTTGTACAAGACTATTACCCCTTGAGGGTGAATAATGGAATCGTTAATAACATGAAGTACCTAACGTGTAAGTATTCGTACCTTACTCGTTAGGTTTTTCATTCCTATGAAAGTAATGAAAAAAGGATGTACTTCATGATAGATATAGAAAAGGCCAAAACAGATGAGAATACAACAATTACAATATTTAGAAAAAATTGCAGAAAAAGGATCTATTAATGAAGCGGCTAAGGAATTATATTTATCCCAACCTAGCTTATCCAATGCGGTAAAAGAACTAGAACACGAAATGGGTGTTCAACTATTGTTGCGTACTAAGTCAGGGGTAACCTTAACCCATGATGGACGCGAATTTATGATTTATGCTCGACAAGTACTAGATCAAATTCAATTATTAGAAGAGCGATATAAATCGAATACCAAACGAAAAGAACATTTCTTTATTTCGGCTCAGCATTATGCCTTTGTGGTGCATGCTTTCGTAGAGCTTATAAAAAGTGTAGATACTGATGAATATCAATTTGGTTTGCGGGAAACAGAAACACAAAATATTTTTGAAGATTTAGCTACATTTAAAAGCGAATTGGGTATTTTGTATTTGAATAATTTTAATCGTCAAGTGATGGAAAAGTTATTTAAAGAATATAAATTGACATTCTACCCATTATTTGAAGCGGAACCGCATGTATTTCTATGCCGAGAACATCCCTTGGCAAACCAAGATAAAATTACCTTGGAAGAACTAGAGGATTTCCCTTACTTGTGCTATGACCAGGGGGAAGATAATTCCTTCTATTTTTCAGAGGAAATTTTAAGTACTTTGGACAGAAAAATGACTATTAAAGTATCTGACCGTGCTACTATTTTCAATTTAATGGTTGGTTTGAATGGATATACCATTAGTTCTGGTATTTTGAGCCGTGAATTAAATGATGATAAGATCATCGCCATTCCTCTAGATGTAGAAGATACGATGACTATGGGGTACTTAATGCCACATATGCTAGAGCCAAGTCCCATTGCGAAAAAATATTTAAAACTATTGAAAGAACATATTCGTAACTATGGTTTTGAAGTCATGGAATGGAAAAAGAAATAAGCTTTTGTAATAGAATATAAGCGATAAAACAGAGGTATGCTATTGTAGGCGTACCTCTGTTTTTGCATGTCTAGTAGGTGCTATTGTATAGGATGGGTAATCACTTTGAAGAATGAGTGAGTGATGGCAGATGCTAGAAGAGTGAAGGACTGTAAGATGACGAAAGAGAGGCGAGTTAGTAGACAGTGTGTAGAGAGACTTAGGGATATAGAGAGATGTACATATGTTAGAATGTAACGAGTTTATTGAGAATAAATATAGATTATATATTAAATAACTGTTGGTAATGAATAGGTGGTCTATTATGAAATAGATGCTAACTAGTGCGTTAGTAAGACTATAAAATGCATTATAGGTATCTTATGATAACTGAAAATTATGTCAATGTGAAATATTGTTATAGTTTATAAAGACCGTTCTATTCTTTCAGAAAACGGTTTATAATCAAGGTATAACTTTATATTCGCCTTACTGGTGCCGCAAGGCTTAATAGGGAAGTTTGGTGAAAAGCCAACACGGTCCCGCCGCTGTAAAGGGGAGCGAAACTTCATGTAACGTCACTGGGAAACTGGGAAGGCGAAGCGTAGCGAAGATCCTGAGTCAGAAGAACTGCCGTAAGAAGCATGTCGTTAGATCCGCGAGAGACGGGTAGAGATGGTTTTGCGCTAAGTGCATACGCTAAATCATAACCTACCGTTTTCAATCGAAAACGGTTTTTCTTTTATGAATGATAGTTATATCTTTCAGTAAGAGACTAGGTAGGGTGATGAGTTATAGGGATGGGTAGGGTATACCCAGTTTCTAATTGTTTATTTTATTTTATGAGAGCTGCAACGATTACATAAGCTATTAGAATCTCTATGATGAGGAAATCTCACTAGAAAATTGGTTTGAGTAAGGGAACGTATGCCTATGTGGTCAGAGAAAGGAAGCTAGACTATGGGACAAGACAAGCATCATGAACCACAAGTTCACGAAGAACAGTTTGAGCTACCAGATGTATCGTTTGATGAGTTTTCTATCCCTACCTACGAGGAGTGGAAAACGACGGTAGAAGGTATCTTGAAAGGGAAAGATTTCCAAAAAAGTATGTATACAAAAACATACGAAGGAATTACTTTACAACCAATGTATTGGTTGAGCGACCAAGAGGGATTGACTCAAAACTTGACATATCCTGGTCGTGATAGCAATTTACGGGGTGCGAAAGCTAGTGGATATATCCATACACCTTGGACAATTGCACAACGTTGTGATGGAAAAACAATTGCTGACATGCATGACATGTTACAATTCGAATTAGATAAAGGTAGCACAGCTATCAGTTTCACACTGGACAGTGCTACACGGAAAGGACAAGATGCTACGAAAGCTGAAGCTAAAGATGTGGCTGACGCAGGGGTGTCTTTGTCTACTGTAGAAGAAGTGGAAGCTTTATTAAAAGGCATGGACTTAACTACAAAAGAATTAGATATTCGTACAGGTGCTAGTAGCGTATGCTGGGCGGCTGCATTACATGCGCTTTGCGAATCTCAAGGGGTGGATGTAAAATCCTTGTCCGGTATGATTGGGGCAGATCCAATTGGTACTTTGGCACAAGATGGTCATTTATCACGCCCTATGGACGAATATTTTGATGATATGGCACATACCATTGCTTGGGCATCTGCACATGCACCACAATTGCGCACAGTTTTGGTAGATACAGATGTATACCATAATGGTGGTGGCAATGACGTACAAGAATTGGGTTTTGCTATGTCTACGGCTGTGACATATTTACGTGAGATGGAACGCCGTGGTATCGATGTGAATACATTTGCAAAACAAATTCGTTTCCATGTCAGTGTAGGAGCTAATTTCTTCATGGAAATAGCTAAACTACGTGCTATAAAAATGGTATGGGCTCAAATTATTGAACATTGTGGCGGTGATGAAGAAGCGAAGAAAATTAACTTGTTCGTAAGTACATCTCACTTTACACAAACTGTATTTGATCCATATGTAAACTTATTACGTGCTGGTTCTCAATCCTTCTCCGCAGTAGTAGGTGGTATGGATGGTATGTTTGTACGACCTCTTGATGGCTGCATTCGTCCAAGTGATGAATTCTCTCGCCGTATTGCCCGTAATATTCAAATCATGGAGCAACAAGAGTTCAACTTCATTCAACCAGTTGACCCTGCCGGTGGTAGCTGGTACTTAGAACCATTGACAGAAGAATTGACTGAAAAATCTTGGGCATTGTTCCAAGAATTAGAAGGTAAAGGTGGCATCTTAGAAACATTAGTATCTGGTGAAACGCAAGAAGCCGTGGATGCTATTTTACAAAGCCGCTTTAAAAACTTGGCAACTCGTAAAGATCGTGCCGTTGGTAGTAACATGTATCCAAATATGACGGAAGAATTACTAGAAGTACCAGTGGTAGATTTTGAGGGCTTACGCCAAGCTCGTGTAGCAGCATTAGCTAATGTGGGTACAACTGATGCAGCTGAATTAGCTCTAAAAAAACTACAAGAATCCGACTTCAGTGAAATTGGTTCTTTGGTAAGTGCTGCGTATACTGCATTAGTAGCGGGCGCTAGCTTTGGACAAGTTTTTGAAGCCTTAGCAGATGGTAGTGAAGGTATCACTGTGAAAGCAATTCTATCTCATCGTTGGACAGAACAATACGAAGAATTGCGTATGCGCACTGAAAACTTCAAAGAAACACATAATGGGGATAATGTTAAAATCTTCTTGGCTAACATGGGTCCAATTCCTCAACATAAAGCGAGAGCCGATTTTGTTACTTCTTTCATGCAAGTAGCTGAATTTGATGTGCTTACAAATGATGGATTCCCAACTGTAGACGAAGCAGTAGCAGCTGCCTTAGCATCGAATGCAGATGTGACAATCGTATGTTCCACTGACGATACATACCCAGAATTGGCACCAGCAGTGACAAAAGCAATCAAAGCCGCTCGCCCAGCTATGAAAGTATTCTTGGCAGGGGCTCCATCTCCAGAGTTGAAAGAACTTTGCGATGCAGCAGGCATGGATGATTATATTAGTGTACGCTCCAATTGCTATCAAACATTATTAGCAATGCAACGCGAGAAAGGAATGATGTAGATGATTCCGGATTTTAGAAATATTCCTTTTACAGCTGCTAGCCCAAAAGCATCCGATTTCGATGCATGGAAAGAGCAATTACAAGCTGAAACTGGCAAGTCCTATGATGACAACTTCATTCGTACTATGGAACAAATCGATGTGGGTCCTGTGTATGATGCCTCCATTTATGATCAATGTAACCATTTACAATATGTAGCGGGTATTCCTCCGTATCTTCGTGGACCATATGGCACAATGTATGTACAACGTCCTTGGACAGTACGTCAGTATGCAGGTTTCTCCACAGCGGAAGAATCCAATGCCTTTTATCGTCGTAACTTAGCGGCAGGTCAAAAAGGTTTGTCTATCGCCTTCGACTTGGCTACTCACCGTGGTTACGACTCTGACCACCCTCGTGTAGTCGGTGACGTTGGTAAAGCCGGCGTTGCGGTAGACTCCATCCTAGATATGGAAATCTTGTTCTCAGGTATTCCATTGGATCAAATGTCTGTATCTATGACAATGAATGGCGCCGTATTACCAGTTATGGCCTTCTATATCTTAGCCGGTGAAGAACAAGGCGTAGATAAATCCGTTATGGCAGGTACGATCCAAAATGATATTTTGAAAGAATTCATGGTGCGTAATACTTATATTTATCCACCAGCAGCTTCTATGCGTATTATTGGTGATATCTTTGCGTATACATCCAAATACATGCCTAAATTCAACAGTATTTCCATTTCTGGTTACCACATGCAAGAAGCAGGTGCTACAGCGGATATCGAATTAGGTTACACCTTGGCCGATGGTTTGGAATACTTGCGTACAGGTGTGGCAGCGGGTCTTACAGTTGACCAATTCGCACCGCGCTTATCCTTCTTCTGGGCAATGGGTAAAAACTACTTCATGGAAATCGCTAAAATGCGTGCAGGTCGTATGTTATGGGCTAAAATTGTTAAATCCTTTGGCCCAAAAAATGTTAAATCTATGGCATTGCGTACTCACTCCCAAACATCTGGTTGGTCTTTAACAGAACAAGATCCATTCAATAACATCACTCGTACTTGTATCGAAGCGATGGCAGCAGCCTTGGGTCATACCCAATCCTTACATACAAATGCTCTTGACGAAGCGATTGCGTTGCCTACAGATTTCTCGGCGCGTATCGCTCGTAATACGCAATTGTATATCCAAGATGAAACGAATGTATGTAAAGTTATCGACCCATGGGGCGGTTCTTACTACGTAGAATTCTTGACAAATCAATTGATCCGTAAAGCTTGGGCTCATATTCAAGAAGTTGAAGCTTTGGGTGGTATGTCTAAAGCGATTGATACAGGTCTTCCAAAAATGCGTATCGAAGAAGCGGCAGCTCGTCGCCAAGCGCACATTGACTCTGGTAGTGAAAAAATCGTCGGTGTCAACTACTTACGCCTTGATAAAGAAGATCCGTTAGATATCTTGGAAGTAGACAATACAGCTGTACGTTTGGCACAGATCGAACGATTAAAAACATTGCGTGCTAATCGTGATAATGACAAAGTACGCAGCTGTTTGGAGGCGATTACAAAAGCGATGGAAACAGGAGAAGGAAACTTGCTTGAATTAGCCGTAGAAGCAGCTCGTGCTCGTGCCTCTAAAGGTGAAATCTCTGATGCGGTAGAAAAAGTATGTGGCCGTCATAAAGCGATCATTCGCTCTATTTCCGGTGTATACAGCAGCGAATTCAGCGATGACGATGTAATCACAGAAGTACGCAGCATGACTGAAAAATTTGAAGAAAAACATGGTCGCCGTCCACGTATTTTCGTAGCGAAAATGGGTCAAGATGGTCATGACCGCGGAGCTAAGGTAATTTCTACAGCCTTCGCAGATATGGGCTATGACGTAGATATCGGACCTTTATTCCAAACTCCAGAAGAAGCAGCAAAAGATGCAGTAGATAATGACGTACATATCGTAGGTATGAGTTCCTTAGCAGCAGGTCATAAAACATTGATGCCTCAATTGTGTGAAGAACTTAAAAAATTAGGCCGTGAAGATATTATGGTTGTTATCGGTGGCGTTATTCCA
Organism: Veillonella sp. CHU594; assembly: GCF_003992265.1. Classification (NCBI taxonomy): domain Bacteria; kingdom Bacillati; phylum Bacillota; class Negativicutes; order Veillonellales; family Veillonellaceae; genus Veillonella; species Veillonella sp. CHU594. The sequence goes on along the minus strand of NZ_RQVB01000002.1, from coordinate 155,072 downwards.
GCTCAAGATTATGATTATCTCTATGAGCATGGTGCAGCAGCGATCTTTGGACCTGGTACAATCATTCCAGTTTGTGCTAAAAAAGTTCTCGAATTATTAGACGAACGCTTAGAAGAGGAAGAATAATCTGATTAGACGATTCTAAACTCGTAAATAGGTAAGACATGACACGTAGTCAGTGCCTCGTGCTACTTTGTAGCTGGCTACTGATTGCGTGTTTGTCATATTCGAATCGGTGAAAGGAGGGTGTCTTATGAGTGATGATACCTATAAGCCTTCTTGGGTTCCTGAGGAGAAAGATGATAAATTTGCATGCCGCGTTATGCGTGGTGTGGATGGTGGTCATGATGGGATGGATGTACATACCCATGCACCACAAAAGCCGGTAGCTCCTAAAGTAGTAAAACGAAAAAAACTGACAGTCGATGACTATGTGGAGGGGGTACTGGCTGGTAATCGGATGATTTTATCCCGTGCCATCACATTAATTGAAAGTAATGCAGCAGCTCATTTTGAAATGGCACAGCAAGTGATTCAACGTTTGTTGCCGTACACAGGTAAGTCCACCCGTGTAGGGATTACAGGGGTGCCTGGGGCTGGTAAATCTACTTTAATTGAAGCGCTAGGCACAAAGCTATGTCAAAACGGTCATAAAGTAGCGGTTCTTGCGGTGGATCCATCTAGTACAGTGACAGGTGGCTCTATCCTGGGGGATAAAACTCGAATGGAACAACTTTCACGGGAGCCGAATGCATTCATTCGCCCATCCCCATCAGGTGGCACTTTGGGCGGGTTGACTCGTAAAAGTAGAGAAACTTTGCTGTTATGTGAAGCGGCAGGGTACGATACAATCCTAGTAGAAACCGTAGGGGTCGGACAAAGTGAAACGACAGTACGTTCCATGGTAGACTTTTTCTTGCTCGTAGTGCTTACTGGCGCTGGTGATGAATTGCAAGGCATGAAAAAAGGTGTTATGGAATTAGCCGATGCTATAGTGGTTAATAAAGCTGATGGTGACAATTTACAACGGGCAAAAGTGACACGCCAAGAATACGAACGTATTCTATGGTTTATTCGTGATGCCACGGAACAATGGACAACCCATGCCTACACATGTTCTGCCTACACTGGGGATGGCATCATGGAATTGTGGCAAGGTGTCATTGAAAAATTCATGGAACAATGTAAAGGTAATGGAGTGCTACAAGCACGTCGCCGTGACCAAACTTTATCGTGGGTATATTCTATGGTAGAAGAACATTTACAAAACTTGTTCTATCGTGCACCAGAAATTGTAGCGTGTCGGGGTGGCATCGAAGATGCTGTCATCGAGGGCCGCTTAACACCAACATTGGCGGTGCAACAATTCATTAATACATTTACACAAACAGCTTTGGGGGATCAAGCAAAGAACACCCCATTATTTGAGCTGAAATAAAATAGAAACAGGAGGGGGAACTCTCCTGTTTTGTGCTACTGAGGGCTAAATCCTAGTAGATTTTAGGGTATATGAATTTTGAAAGATACATAATGAAAAATATTTGATAAAAATCTACATGTGTGACAAAAGTAACATAAAAACAATATAAATGTATATTCTATATGGATGTGTAAAATTTTATTAGAACTTAAAAGAATAGAAAGATAAATGGCATATACCTTTCTTTTCACAAGCCTGAATATTTGTTATAATATGACGGAAAGTTAATGAATACATAACTAGTATTGTTTACACTATGTGAGGTGCATAATAATGAGTTTCGAAAGTCGATTCCAACATCTTGATCGCCGTGCCCCGATTGCTGAGGATAATGTGGCGATTATTCATGATTTAGAAAAATGTAAGAACTGTACTCTTTGTCGTAAAGCATGTGCTGACACTATGAGCGTACTTGATTACTATGATTTGGAAGCAACAGGAGATAATCCTATTTGTATCCAATGTGGTCAATGTGCGGTAATTTGCCCATTTGGTGCAATGTACGAACGTACAGAATTAGATAAAGTAAAAGAAGCCATTGCAGATCCAGAGAAAATTGTGGTTATCCAAACAGCGCCAGCTGTTCGTGTATCTATCGGTGAAGAATTTGGATTTGAGCCTGGTACATACCAAGAAGGCAAAATGGTAGGTGCTCTTCGTGCGTTAGGTGCTGACTATGTAGTAGATACTAACTTTGGTGCGGACTTAACCATCATGGAAGAAGCAAATGAACTATTAGAACGTAAATTACATGGCACAGGTCCATTGCCACAATTCACTAGCTGTTGTCCAGCATGGGTAAAATTCTGTGAAACATTCTTCCCAGAATACGTATCCCATATTTCTTCCGCTCGTAGTTGTATTGCTATGGAATCTGCTATGGTAAAAACATATTTTGCAAAAAATATGAACATTGATCCTAAGAAAATTGTATCCGTGTCTGTCGCTCCTTGTACTGCTAAAAAAGCGGAAATTCGTCGTCCTGAGCAAAACAATGCGTCTCGTTACACTGGCGAAGACTTAGGCCCAGATACAGATATCTGTATCACTACACGTGAGTTTGCACAATGGATTCGTGAAACAGAATTAGATTTTGCTGCAGTAGAAGACTCTGCATACGATAAATTCATCGGTGCTGCTACTGGTGGCGGTGTTATCTTCGGTAATACTGGTGGTGTTATGGAAGCAGCGATGCGTGCATCCTACAAATTCATCACTGGTGATGAACCATCTCCAGCTCCACTTCTTAACTTAACAGATGTGCGTGGTATGGACGGTGTGAAAGAAGCAAGCGTAGAAATCGGTGGACATACCATCAACGTGGCTGTGTGTCATGGTGGTAAAAACATCCGTGAATTCTTGAACGAATTGAAAGAATCTGGTAAAACATATGATTTCATTGAAATGATGGCATGCCCAGGCGGCTGTATCGGCGGTGGTGGACAACCACGTGCTAAATTACCAGTGGCTAATAAAGTAAAAGGTGAACGTATTGAAGGTCTTTATAATTGGGACTCCAACATGAAGCTTCGTTCTTCCTATGAAAACCCTGAAATTAAAGATGCATACGCTAATTTCTTGGAAAAACCATTAGGACACATTGCGCATGAATTGTTACATACTACCTATGTAGATCGCAGCGGTGACTTAGGAGCTCGTAAAGACGTGACTCCTGAAACATGTCCAACATCTCCAAAATTTAAAAAGCCGGAATAATTTAGTTAGTAACTTCAACTCCGGTGAGTCAGCGAATGTGTAAGTTGGTTTGCTGCTGAACGAAGTTATTATATAGTCATCTAAGGATGACAACATACTGCAAGACGAAAAGACTCTTATGGGGATCATCCCGTAAGAGTCTTTTCTATTCTATATATACTCTTGTGCATTTTCCGCGTTGGGTGTATAATAGTTTTTATCTAAAATACAAATTAGTGAGTATTCATATGATGTAAAGAGCTAGAAGGATAGATATACGTATACTTTCACGGCTTTCACAGGTATGGAATAGTAGGAGGACAGTATGGCAAAGATTGATATGAACAATTTAGATTTTAGTTATAAAGAAACGCCATTCCGTTATGTGTCTAATTTCAAGGATGGTCAATGGGATGAAGGCGGCTTGACGGATGAGGCGAATATTGTCCTTAATGAATGTGCTGGTGTATTCCAATATGCGCAAACAATTTTTGAAGGTTTGAAAGCGTATTACACGAAGGATGGTCACATTGTGTGTTTCCGTCCAGATTTAAATGCACAGCGTTTGCATGATTCTGCAAAATATCTTGTGATGCAACCATTTCCAACGGATCGTTTTATCGAGGCTGTGAAAGAAGTAGTAAAAGCGAACCAAGACTTTGTTCCTCCATACAGCACGGGTGGTAGTTTGTATCTTCGTCCATTCTTGATGGGTACGAACAGTGTTATCGGTGTTAAACCGGCAGATGAGTTCCAATTCCGTATTTTTGGTACTCCAGTAGGGGATTATTTCAAAGGCGGTGTGAAACCGCTGAAAATCCAAATCTCCGATTTTGACCGTGCAGCACCACATGGTACAGGTCATATTAAAGCGGGTTTGAACTATGCTATGAGCTTGCATGCTCTAGAAGCAGCCCATGAAGCAGGGTATGCAGAGAATATGTATTTGGATCCACAAACTCGTACAAAAGTAGAAGAAACTGGTGGAGCGAACTTTATTTTCATCACGAAAGATGGCAAATTAGTAACGCCTAAATCCGATAGTATTCTTCCATCGATTACACGTCGTTCCTTGATGTATGTAGCTGAACATTATTTGGGCATGACCGTAGAACATCGTGAAGTGTATAAAGAAGAATTGAAAGACTTCGCTGAATGTGGTCTTTGCGGTACAGCGGCTGTTATTTCTCCTGTTGGCATGGTTCATACAAAAGAAGAAGATATCTTCTTCCCAAGCGGCATGGATGAAATGGGACCAACATTAACAAAATTGCGCGAAACATTACTTGGCATTCAACATGGTGAAATCGAAGCACCAGAAGGCTGGATTGTTCGCATCGTATAATAGAATACTTTTACAATGACGTAAACGCATGGTTACCTTAGGGTAGCTATGCGTTTTTGTATATTCCTATATAGGGAGATATGAAAGTAGTATGAGATGGTCCAAACTTAAGAATACATGTATACATAAGTAATATGTATTGAAATATATAATAAATTTTGCTAGTATAATATGCAGTTCTATATTCTATAGAAAATAACTATTATGTATGACCAGTATAAACTAAAGTTATGTAGTATGGTAAGGTCTAATTCTTACAGAAGGGAGATCAAATAGGTACATACTAATACGGTATAGTCATTTGACATAGGTGAATAAGAACTTTCAGTATATGTATACCTAGTGTTAAGTATGCTAGTGTAGTGATAGAAAGCCTAAAGGAGGAGAGGGTTATGATGGAAATGAGTACCATTGCAAAACAACATGAGGAGCAGCGCCATTTGGAAGCAAATGGTTTGTATAGTTCCCAATTTGAAAAAGATGCGTGCGGTATGGGATTTGTAGTCAATATTAAAGGTAAAAAATCCCACGATATCATCGACGATGGTTTGCGTATTCTTGAGCGCTTGGAACACCGTGGTGGTGCTGGCGCCGATAAGGATACTGGCGATGGAGCGGGCATCTTAGTGCAAATTCCACATGATTTTTTCCGCCGTGAGTGCGAAGTGTTAGGTATCCATTTACCACCTGCTGGTGACTACGGGGTGGGTATGGTTTTTGCTCATAAGTACGAAACATTACGGAATGAGCAAAAGCGAATCTTAGAAGAAGTAGTTCGTGAGGAAGGACAAATTGTATTGGGCTGGCGGGAAGTTCCGGTAGACTCTACAGCAGTTGGCCATGAGGCGGCATTAATTCGTCCTTGGATGATCCAAATTCTTATCGGTAAAGGTCAAGATGTGACAAACCAAGCGGAGTTTGAACGCAAATTATATATGATTCGTAAAATTGCAGAAAAGCGTATCGTCCCATTGAGCAAAGAAATGAGTAGCGATTTCTACATTGCCTCTTTGTCTTCTAAAACGATCGTCTACAAAGGTATGTTGACACCAGTGCAATTACGAAACTTTTACCTAGATTTGAATGATTTAGATTTTACCTCTGCCTTGGCGATGGTTCATTCTCGTTTCAGTACGAATACATTCCCAAGCTGGGCACGGGCTCATCCTAACCGTTATTTAGTACATAATGGGGAAATCAACACCATTCGTGGTAATGTAAACTGGATCAATGCTCGTGAAGGTAAAGCAGAGTCTCCATTGTTCCCAGATATTAAAAAAGTGTTCCCTGTTGTTGATGATACAGGATCTGACTCTGCTATGTTCGATAATACCCTTGAGTTCTTGCATATGACAGGCCGTAGCTTACCACATGCGATCATGATGATGATTCCAGAACCATGGGAACGCAATACCTTGATGAGCCAAGAAAAACATGACTTCTATGAGTTCAATAGTTTCATGATGGAACCATGGGATGGTCCTGCTGCAATGGGCTTTACTGATGGGACTGTGATCGGTGGTGTCTTAGACAGAAATGGCTTGCGCCCAGCGCGTTACTATGTGACAGCAGATGACCGTGTGATTATGGCATCCGAAGTGGGCGTTGTAAACGAAGCAGATGATATGATTCGTGCCAAAGGCCGTTTAGAACCAGGTAAAATGCTATTAATCGACACAGAAGAAGGTCGCATCATTTCTGATGAAGAAATCAAACACCGTGTGGCTACAGAACTTCCTTACAATGAGTGGGTGAAAGAACATGTGATCCACTTGTCGGAGATTCAACAAGCTACGGAAGAGAGTATCCCTGAGGTAGGGGACTTGTTCATGCAACAACAAGTATTCGGCTATACCCAAGAAGATTTGGTACGCATGATTATCCCTATGGCAAAAGATGGGAAAGATCCTGTAGGATCTATGGGGGCTGATGCGCCGCTAGCAATCTTGTCGGACAAACCACAAATGTTATACTCCTATTTTAAACAGCTTTTTGCACAGGTGACAAATCCCCCAATCGATGCTATCCGCGAAGAAATGGTGACATCCACACGAGTGATGCTCGGAAATAGCGGTAACTTGACGGACCCTAACAAAGTGGGCACCTATGCAGTATCCATGCGGACACCTATCATGACGAATCAAGAATTGGCAAGTATTAAACAATTGGACTGCCGTCGCATGAAATCCGTGACCTTGTCCATCTTGTTTGACCCAGCCAAAGGTGCGGAGGGTATGAAAGAAGCCTTAGACCGTTTGTGCAAGGATGCAGAGGAAGCAGCTCGCACGGACCAAAATGTGTTGATCTTGTCTGACCGTGGCGTGGACGAACACCATGCGCCGATTCCAGCTTTATTGGCAGTGGCAGCGGTGCACAATCATTTAATTAACACTGTATTACGCACAGAAATGGGCTTAATCTTAGAATCTGGGGAACCTCGTGAAGTGCATCATTTCTGTACACTCTTAGGCTATGGCGTAACGGCCATCAATCCATATGTGGCATTAGCAACAGTACGTGACTTACAAGCCACCAACCGATTGGGAGACCTTACACCAGAGGAAGCAGAAGCAAACTACATCAAGGCCTCTGTGTCGGGCATTATGAAAGTGATGTCGAAAATGGGTATTTCCACTGTACGTAGCTACCATGGGGCACAAATCTTTGAGGCATTGGGATTGAATACGAACTTTATTAGTACCTACTTCCCGAACACACCGACACGCATTGGTGGTATCGGCTTAGGTGGCGTAGCTCATGAAACATTGGAACGATTCCAACGGGCTTTCAAAGAAGATGTGAAAGTCCTTGAACCAGGTGGTTGGTACGGACCTATGAAAGATGGGGAAGAGCATTTATTCAATCCAGATACGATTAAGTTATTACAAACATCCTTAATCGAAGGGGATTACAATAGATACAAAGAATATTCCAAAATGATTCGAAATGATTACCATGTGACCTTACGGAGCTTGATGGAATTGAACTTCCCTGTAGGTGGTGGTATTCCTGTGGAAGAAGTAGAACCAGTGGAAGACATTGTGAAACGCTTTAAAGCTGGCGCTATGAGTTACGGTGCTATCAGTAAAGAGGCCCACGAAACTATTGCCATCGCTATGAACCGTTTAGGATCTACATCGAACTCTGGGGAAGGCGGCGAAGATACAAGTCGCTTTGTTCTCGATGCCAATGGAGATAATCGCAATAGTGAAGTAAAACAAATTGCATCAGGTCGCTTTGGGGTAACAACGAATTACTTGGTCCATGCGAAAGAATTGCAAATTAAGTGTGCCCAAGGTGCGAAACCAGGTGAAGGTGGTCAATTACCGGGTAAAAAGGTATATCCAGAGATTGCCAAAGCTCGTCACTCCACACCAGGTGTAGAACTAGTATCTCCGCCACCACATCACGATATTTATTCTATCGAAGACTTAGCAGAGTTGATTTACGACTTGAAATGCGTCAATCCAAGTGCAGCGATTTCCGTAAAATTGACCTCAGAAGCTGGGGTAGGTACCATTGCCGCAGGGGTAGCCAAAGCGAAAGCAGACAGCATCCTCATCTCCGGCTACGATGGTGGTACTGGCGCAGCAGGTCGTACATCTGTAAAACATGCAGGTGTGCCATGGGAATTGGGCCTTTCAGAAACGCATCAAACCTTGATGTTGAACCGTTTGCGTGACCGTGTACAGCTGGAAGTGGACAGTAAACTGATGACTGGTTATGATGTGGCGATCGCAGCCTTGTTGGGAGCAGAATTATTCGGATTTGGTACCTTGCCATTAGTGGCAGTGGGCTGTCGTATGGCACGGGTTTGCCATATGAATACATGTCCGTATGGTGTGGCCACACAAGATGAGAAATTGCGTGCTAAGTTTACAGGTAAACCAGAATATGTGGAAAACTTGATGAAGTTTATCGCCCAAGAATTGCGTGAAATCATGGCTCGTTTAGGTATCCGCAGTGTTCGTGAGTTAGTAGGTCGTATTGACTTAGTACGCCAACGCTCACAGGACGATAATTTCAAATTGTCTCGTGTGGACTTGAAACGAATCTTGTTCAAACCATATACAGATGCGTCTGTGGGACATTTACACAGCATCGACCAAGACCATGAATTGGAACGCACCTTGGATATGAAAAAATTACTTCGCATGTGTCGTCCTGCTTTGGATGATCAAAAACAAATTCGTGCTAAATTGGCAATAAGTAATGTGAATCGTGTGGTAGGTACCTTAGTCGGTGGCGAAGTAGTTCGTCGTTATGGCGAAGCGGGCTTGCCAGAGAATACGATCAAATTGAATTTCGTTGGTTCTGCTGGTCAAAGTTTTGGTGCTTTCATCCCGAACGGTATGACATTGGAACTCGAAGGGGATGCCAACGATTATCTTGGCAAAGGCTTGTCTGGTGGTACTATCATTGCGTACCCACCAAAAGCTGCTACCTATGAGGCACATGAAAACATCTTAATCGGTAACGTAGCCTTCTATGGGGCTACTTCTGGTACTGCCTATATCAACGGTGTGGCTGGGGAACGGTTCTGCGTTCGTAACAGCGGTATTACCGCCGTTGTAGAAGGTGTAGGTGACCACGGTTGCGAATACATGACTGGTGGTGAGGTCCTTGTCCTTGGCCGTGTGGGTCGTAACTTTGGGGCTGGCATGTCCGGTGGTTATGCGTACGTACTTGATTTAGATGGACGTTATTGCAACACAGGACTTGTGGAACTTCGTAAAACTAGTGAAAGTGACCTAGCACGGATTTATGAGCTAATACAACAGCATGTATTGCATACGAACTCTAAGCAAGGTCGTCACATGCTAGAAAATTGGGTATTGTACAAAGATCGCTTTACGAAAATCGTGCCAACAGCTTACGAAGAAATGGAGCAAAGTATTGCTCATTACCAAGGCGAAGGTATGTCATTAGAAGAAGCGCAATTAGCAGCATTTAAAGCAAAATATATGAGTGGAAAATAGAGGGTAGATCTTAGGTAACCGATATATCTAGGGGGAACTCTATCCATAAACTGAATCGTTGTGTAAAAAAGAGGAAAGTTGAGCAAAATGCATCAACTTTCCTCTCTATTTATACTCTGATAACTAAAAAAGGGTCCGAGAGGACCCTTTTAATTTGAAGTATGATATGTGGAAGATATATTAGCCTTCATGACTTTTTAATTGCATACCTTCTAACAATGTTTTCTCCGATTCTTCCATATGGATGCGAGCAATCTGGCGAGCTCGTTCCACATCGCGATCGGAGATAGCTTCCACAAGTTGACGATGTTCATCCCAAGTTTTGGCAAGACGACCTGTTTGGCTCATAGACAATGTACGGAACCGCAATGTTTGTTCCCGTAGATTGTTTATCATTTCAACAAGACGATCATTACGAGAAGCTTTATAAAGGATTTCATGGAATAGAATATCGGCTTGTACGACTTTGTCTAAGTTATTTTCGTTCATGTAATTGCCGATTTCTACAAGATGTTGCTCTAAGGCCTCGATTTCTTCATTCGTAATACGTTCTGCAGCTAGTTCTGCGGCTAATTCTTCTAAGATAGAACGAAGTTCAAACACTTCTGTTACATCTTTCAAACTCATATCTGCCACATAGGTACCACGGCGAGGAATCATAACAATGAGTCCTTCTTGCTCTAAAATGCGGATGGCTTCACGGATAGGGGTGCGGCTCACACCGAGTTCTTCCGCAAGAGGAATCTCCATGAGACGTTCTCCTGGTGGTAAAATACCATCGCGAATGGCTTGACGCAAAGCATCGCTAACAATTTCACGAAGCGGTTTGTAAGCGTCTAAACGGATGGGTTGTAAACGTGGTGCATTCATCGTAGGGCCTCCTCATCATGTGTTTTCGTAATTAGTGAAAGCCAGTTATAACCAGCTTTTTTGATTTCTTCTTGTAATCGAATTGCATCCAGTGCCTTTTCTAATAGAACCACCATAGTAGGACCGCTACCTGTCATGATGGTGGGAAATCCACGGTCTAAGAAAAATTGCTTACATGATGCAAGTTCTGGATGGACAGGGAACATTAATTCTTCAAAGGTGTTGTCACTACTAATAAAAGCTTGACGAAAGTCTTTGGCGTTCATATGTGCGGTAACAGTATCCATCGTGTCTGAAGTGACACGAGAAGTCCCTGCAAATCTTCCGTAGGCTTCTGCCGTGGAAATACTTACTTCTGGTTTTACGATCAGTAGCCATTGAGCACTGCTAGTTGGTAAAGTTTCTAATAGTTCTCCTCGACCGGTGCCACGGGCAGTGCCGCCTTTCAGTAAGAATGGTACATCAGATCCGAGTTTAGAAGCCATGGTCAATAGTTCTTCATCGGTTAAGCGAAGGTCCCAAAACTTGTTAAGGCCTAGTAGCATAGCGGCACCGTCACCACTACCACCGCCCATACCAGCACAAGGGGGAACTCGTTTTAACAAATGAATAGCAGCCCCTTGTTTACAGCCCGTATAGTCTTGCACCATACGAAGGGCTTTCATAGCAATATTACTTTCTGTATAGGGAATTAATTGTGCCATATAATAAGGCAGTTCAGGCGCATCGCCAGAGAACACCACAGAATGGTGACGCGCGAAATAGAGGGAATCCCCTAAGAAAATAGATTGAAAAATGGTATCTATATCGTGGTACCCATCATCACGTTTGCCTGTGATAGCAAGACCTACATTGATTTTACTAAAAGCTCGTTGTTCCATAAGATTGTCACCTCAGTGAAGTCATCGAAAATGTTTACATGTACTCTTTATTATATCATAATTAGCTTAAGAAGTGACGATTCTCTGAAAGTATGGTATTCTATTGTGTAGCGGCAATTGGAAAGGAAGTGACTGTATGACTGATGAAGAGTATATGCGTGAAGCCTTGGTAGAGGCACGTAAGGCCTATGATATGGGTGAGATTCCTATTGGTGCTGTATTAGTGCATGAAGGCAAGATTATCAGTCGTCATCACAACAGACGCGAGATTGACCATGATGCGACGGCTCATGCAGAGGTCCTTGTCATCCGTGAGGCGAATGCTATGCTTGAAAGGTGGCGGTTGACCGGTTGTACGCTTTATGTTACCATAGAGCCGTGCCCTATGTGTGCTGGTGCTATTATTAATAGTCGTATAGATCGTGTTGTCTATGGTAGTAGTGATTATAAGGGCGGTGCGGTAGAATCTTTGTTTAATGTACTTTCACATCCGAATTTAAACCATGAACCACAGGTGTTGGCGGGTGTATTGCAAGAAGAATGCAGTCAAATTATGAAAGATTTTTTCAAAGAACGCCGACGTATACGGAGAGGTACTCAAGTGGCTGAAGAGTCCGCACTCGAAATGCGGTAGGTCAGGAAACTGGCGCGGGGGTTCAAATCCCCCTCTCTCCGCCAAAGTAAGGGCTGTGTCAGTAGATGCAGCCCTTTTTTACAAAATGACGTAGTTGTAGGAGGCATGATATGGAAGTATATTACTCCCCTTTACAAGAGGTTAATCAAGAATTAATTCATAAACGATTAGATTTTTTGTTGCGTAAAATTGGTTTTGGTGAAATTGGTTGCGCTGGCAAAAAAGTGGCTCTACTTCGCAATGATTTGCATAGCGATTATGAGGCCTATGAAACGGTAGTGGCATATATGAAAGCACGCATCGAATCCGAAGGCGGCACTGTGGTCTATGTAGATGAGCCTAGCCATCATTCCCGTGAGGTTATTATTCCTGATGGTGAATCTGTGAAAGTAGCCTATATCGATGAACGCATTGCAACTAGTGATGTGGTGATTTCCGTGAATCACATTAAAGCGAATGAGTACAGCGGATTCTCTGGGGCTGTGAACAATACAGGATGGTACTCCGCCAGCTTAGAAGGTCGTCGTGAATTGGTAGCTTTAACAGGTACAGAGCATCATAAAGCGGTGGCAGAATATGCAGCAGCTGCCACTAGAAATCGTCAACGATTCCATGTAGGGGTAGCGATGGACGTTGTGGCGGATTATGTGAACCAAGATAAGCTGAAAGAGGCGGGTGCTACTAACAAAATCGTAGGTAACTTAGGTATTGTTGTATCCTATGACATGGTGGCTATGGATGAAGCCTTGGGAGATATTATTACCCAAGCTACACCAGTGGATCATGGCGTATTAAGCACAGTAGAAAAACGCACGTGGGATTATTTCAAAGATATTTCCCCTAATAGCGAATGGCAAGCCATTTTATTACGTGCAGACCGCATGGGACTTGGTACACGTTCCTATGCTTTAGTGAAAGACGAAGAGTTAATCTTCTATGGTGAAAAAATTTAATAGATAATAAAAATCTCTAGTGTAAGCGAGTGCGTAAGGCATAGCTTATACTAGAGATTTTTGCATATTTGTATATGATGTAATGGATGTATCCCAAAAAAGTATATATAAGGGGATACACTGTGTCGTAACAATTCTAATGTATTAGGAGTGACGGTATAGATAGAGAAGCAATAGTTGCCTTGTTATATACAGTTTCGCATTCATTAGGTGTATTAACGAGGATAATACATAATAATCAATACCCCGATGATAGACACAATGCCACCGATGATATCATAGCGATCGGGTGTGATTCCATCTACATAATAGCCCCATAAAATAGAGAGGGCAATGAAGATGCCACCATAGGCGGCGTATACTTTACCGAAAGGCGCTTCTTGTAAGGTAGGGATAATTCCATAAATGATGAGTGTAATAGCACCTGCGAGCATATACCACGGGCTTTTATCGTCTTTCAGGTAAAGCCATACTAAATAACCGCCACCGATTTCAGCAATACCGGCTAGAATAAAATAAAATATTGATAAGAGAATTTGCGACATAGTAAATACCTTTATGTTAACTGCCTTTCATAGGATGAAATACATACGGTACGTTGTGCAAGAATTTTATAATTTCAATATACCGTGTACTAAGACCGTATGTAATATATAGTAAATGATATATATTTTCATTATATAAACTAATCATAATAATTTCAACCACCAAGGCATAAAAAAGCAACCAATCCGAAGATTGGTTGCTGTAGTATCCTATTATTTGGAGTACAATTCGACGATTAATGTTTCGTTTACTTCGATAGGAAGTTCTTCACGTTCAGGAAGGCGAGTTAATGTGCCTTGGAAAGCGTCAAGATTTTTTTCGATGTAAGGAAGTTCGAAAGAACGAAGTTCTTGGAAGTTCACTTTGAACATTTCGTTGTCACGGCTAGCTTCACGAAGTTCGATTACATCGCCAACTTTACATTGGTAGGATGGAATGTCAACGCGTTTGCCGTTAACAAGAATGTGGCCATGGTTTACCATTTGACGTGCTTGACGGATGGAGTTACCGAAGCCAATGCGATATACAAGGTTGTCCAAACGGCATTCCAACAATTTCAACATGTTTTGGCCTGTAACACCATGCATTTTTTTCGCTTTATCGTAATAGCGTACGAACTGGCGTTCTAGCAAGTTGTAGTATGCTTTAACTTTTTGTTTTTCTAATAATTGAAGACCATATTCAGACATTTTCTTTTGACGTTGGTCTTTTTTTACACGTTTTAAAGCCTTCGCGTGACCGAAAACGTTCACACCGAAGCGACGGCATAACTTAAATCGTGCTTCTCTTCTCGTTGCCATGTGATTATCACCTCATAGATTAATAAAACTTTGCACAAATCGTGCTTAATTATTATACCCTATGAAAATGAAAAAGTCAAAGGGCTATAACCATTGTCAAGGGCCGTGTATGTGCTATAATAAAGGGTACAGTATTAGTATTTCCATTGGGAAATGATGTAAGAGGAGATTCACAATGAATGTGTCCTATAATGTTAAAGAAGAATTATGTATAGAACATACACCAGGTGCAGGTGCCATCGTTATTTTTGGGGCCTCTGGAGACCTGACAAAGCGTAAATTATTACCAGCTATTTATTCCTTGTTTCAACGTGGTTTGCTTTCACCGAAGGTAGCCGTAGTGGGCGTAGCACGGACAGCCATGAGCCACGACGAGTTTCGTGAACAAGTGAAAGCATCCATATTAGGCGATCGTGAACCAAGTGCAGAAGAATTAGCATTTATTGAACGCTTTTCCTATGTGTCTGGTCAATATACAGAACCTTCTACGTATGTAGCGTTGCGAGAAGAGTTAGAGCGTGTGGCAACGGCGCATTGCACAGGTGGTAATGCACTATTTTATCTAGCCATGCCACCAGAGTTATTTGAACCTATCGTCCGTGAATTACATGGGGCGAAGCTATTAGAAGAAGTAGGTTCTTGGTCTCGAGTAATCATTGAGAAACCTTTTGGGCATGATTTAGAAAGTGCTATCGCATTAGATGAATCATTAAAACAATATATAACAGAAGAGCAAACCTATCGTATTGATCATTATTTAGGGAAAGAAACGGTACAAAATATCTTGATGCTTCGTTTCGCCAATGCTATATTTGAACCGCTTTGGAATCGTAAATATATTGAACGTGTAGAAATTACGGTGGCTGAAGAGTTAGGTGTAGAAAAACGTGCTGGCTATTATGATGGGGCAGGCGCTTTGCGTGATATGGTGCAAAACCATATGATCCAGGTATTATCTTTGATTGCTATGGAACCACCTGCCAGTTTTAATGCCGACGATTACCGTGATGAAATCGCTAAATTGATTTCGTCTATTCGTGGTTTACATCGTCAAAAGTTAGGCGATATTGCAGTGCGTGGTCAATATACAGATTCTGGTAATACAGAACGTCCAGCCCCAGAGTATCGGAAGGAAGAAAATGTGCCACCCACGTCTACGACAGAAACTTATGTGGCATTGAAACTGTTCATTGATAATTGGAGATGGCGTGATGTGCCGTTCTATTTGCGTACAGGGAAACGATTGCCGAAGAAATCAAGTGAAATTGCTATTATTTTCAAACCAATTCCGCACTCCATTTTTAAACCGTTCCATGCGAAAGATTTTAACCAAAACGTATTGGTTCTTCGCATGCAACCAAATGAAGGAATGGGATTGTCCTTAGAGGTAAAATCTCCAGGATCGAAATTAAGTGTCAATACGTTAGAAATGGACTTTTCTTATAGCAATTCTAAGGAATTAGCAGACATTCCAGATGCTTATGAAAGATTGATTTTAGATGGTTTATTAGGAGACCAAACATTATTCGTTCGCAATGATGCGGTAGAAAAATCTTGGCGTTTATTTAAGCCATTGATTGAGGCATGGGAACGAAATGATGAAGAAACACCGTTATGCTTCTATCCAGCTTTCAGTGAGGGACCAAAAGAGGCAGAAGAGTTATTAGAAGGAGGATCTTGGTCGTGGCGAGAGATATAATTCATGCATTTCCTACAGGAGATGACGTGGCGAAAGCAGTGGCCGATCGTTTTTTAACTTATACAAACGAATGCATTGCAGAAACGGGTGCTTGCGTGGTGGCTGTATCTGGAGGGACTACACCAAATGCATTGTTTTCGTTGCTCGATTCTGATGAGTATACAAATCGTATCGATTGGGAGCATATTTTCTTCCTTTGGGTAGATGAACGATTTGTGCCACAGTCGAATCCAGATAACAATTTTGGCCGTGCAAAAGATCGCTTATTTGGAAATATTATGGGAGCGGCTCACTATTATCCAGTACCAACGAATAATGGTACTGTGGAGGAAGCAGCAGATAAATATGAACAAGAAGTAAAAATGGTCTTGAAGCGCACAGAAAAGGAATCCATAGATTTAGTCTTACTAGGCTTAGGTGATGATGGACATACAGCGTCCCTATTCCCTAAATCGGAAGCTTTGTATGAACGTGATCGTATGGTAGTGGCTGTGAAAGATGGCAAAGTATGGGAACGTGTGACATTGACATTCCCAATGCTGGTGAATGCGAAATCTGTGTGGTTCACGGTGGTAGGCGCTTCTAAAGAGGCGGCCTTAGCTCGTGTGCTTCGCCAACGTAAAGAATATGAAGAATATTCTTGGGAGGATCGAGTAGACCATTGTTTACCAGGTGCGGTATTAACTCATGAACCAGTAGAATGGTATGTAGATGATTCTGCGCATAAAAATTAATTGATTTGAAATGCGAGGTATTAGGTATGTTTAATTTTGGTACACAAGAGTTATTTCTTATTTTAATTATTGCCCTTGTTATCTTTGGACCTAAAAAGTTACCTGAAATTGGTAAGGCCATTGGTAAAAGTATTAATGAATTTAAAGATGCTGTTAGTGGCGATAAAAAAGTAGCTAAAGAAGAACCTGCAAAAGCGGAAACCATTGATGTAGAAGCTGGTGCTACTAATAGTCATAAACAAAATAATTAGGATGTGCTATAATGAATTTAGTCATATTTCTGCTCCTTATTTAGGGGCTAAAAATAGTCATAAACAAAATAATTAGGAGGAACTATGTGTAAAGATTGTGGTTGTGGTAGCACGGGTAATGTGACTACAAAATTATTTCACGTGCCAGGCATGATGTGTGGGAACTGTGAAAACACTGTAAATGGGGCCGTTCGTGGGTTGCCAGGCGTATTAGAATCTACTGTGGATTTGAAAACAAAAGAAGTACGGATTCGCTTTGACCATACTAAAACGGATGAAGCAACCATTCGTGCAGCTATCGACGAAACAGGTTTTGAAGTGGAATCTGTGAAAGACTATGTTCATGAACATGGTGGCATTTTGGGCGCTATTAAGAAAATATTCAAATAAGGCGTACTATCTGGTGATATGCCGGGTATATATTAGAATACAAGGAGGGGCTATCTGGATTGATTTCAAGATGGCCCTTTTATAGGAGTTAGTATGATACGCAAGTTTAATCAAAAAGAATACACCTGGGATGGAGTCGACACGTTGGTATACAAGCAAGATAATAGCCCTTTTAAAGATGTGACCCGTCAAGTTTTGTTTGATGGAGCTTGGGACATTCCATGCCAATTCCGTTATTTTGAGGTACAACCAGGTGGGTATAGCACTATGGAGCGCCATGAGCATACGCATATGGTCATGATCTTCCGTGGGAAAGGCCAATGTTTACTAGGCGACACCGTGGAAGACGTCCAAGAAGGAGATATGATTGAAATCCCTAAATTGATGGCACACCAATTCCGTGCGAACCAAGACGATCATTTAGGCTTCCTCTGCTTGGTTAATGTGGACCGAGATAAGGTGCAAGTTATCACAGAGGAAGAACAAGCTGTGATGATGGAAAATCCTGTAATCGAGGAGTTTTTAAATAGCTAGTTAATCAGTTTACATACAACTGTCTCACAAGGAAGAAATATAAGTGATGAGGAATCTAGGCATCTAATATTGATGTTAGGAGTTATCGTTACTTATGTTTCTTTTTTATTTTAAAGTGAAATTGCATTATACAATTAAGTAGATAACATTTTCTGATATACAATAACGGAGTCTAGTTATAATCATGAGAGTGGGACGAAAACTATACGATGCATATCACAGCTAATAGTTGTAATACATAAATGGACAAATATATTATAAATTTAAGATAAATCCCTTTTATTAGAGAGAAATATTTGTTATAATTGAAAAGTTCTCATTTTTTATAGAAAGTAGGTTACATATGAATTTTATTCGTAGTATTAATCGCTTGTTCAATGATTACCTAGCATGGATTGTGTTAGCTATGGCAGTTATCGCATTCTTAGTGCCAGAACTATTCATGGGGGCAGCGAAACAAACAGTTCCTTTGTTACAATTAGTTATGTTCAGCATGGGCTTAACCTTAACAGGGAAAGTATTCTTAGACGTATTTAAACAACCGTGGCAAGTGATCTTGGTATCCTTGATTCAATTCTTGTGGATGCCACTAGCAGGTTGGTTAGTAGGTACCTTGTTTGGATTCCCACCAGAAATCGCCTTAGGATTTATCTTGTTAGGGGCAGCACCAGGTGGTACCGCATCCAATGTAATGACATTCTTGGCAAATGGTAATGTGCCATTGTCCGTATCTGCAACGACAGTATCCACTTTGTTGGCACCAGTGTTAACACCAATCTTCATCGTCTTATACGCAGGACAAACTGTAGATATTGCATTCTGGCCGATGTTCATGTCCATCGTGAAAATCATTGCGGTCCCAATTGCGTTGGGCATTATTGTAAACTATTTCATCGGTTCTCGCATTGAACCTGTGAAAGAAGTATTACCAACAGTAGGTGCCGTAGCTGTATTAATTATCCTAGCTGGCGTCACTGCCGTTAGCCGTGATAATATCTTAGCGCACGGTGTGATGATTTTCTTAGCTTGTTTAGTGCAAAATGTGAGCGGTTATGTAGTGACGTATTTCATTTGCCGTCTATTTGGTTCTAACGTACCAGATCGCCGTGCCATGCAAATCGAAGTGGCAATGCAAAACTCTGCCTTGGCAGCTAGCTTGGCGTTGAAACATTTTACACCACAAGCAGCCGTAGCAGGCGCCGTGTTCTCCATTATCCATAACTTTACAGGATCTATCTTTGCGGGCATTTGCCGAAGAAACGATTCTAAAAATACACATTAATCTATAAGTTAATGTACTTTGGGTATTAGAGCATTTAGAAAATTAAATATCTAGTAGAAACGTCATGTACTTTCATAGCCTGTTATAGGATGAAAGTATGTGACGTTTTTTCCTTGTAAAATCCTAAAATAAAGTATATAATAGACTGTCGTAGTACGATTTGTACAAATATTAGGAATACCCTACTTAAGTAGATAAAGGAGTATAGAATGATTCGTGAAAATCTTCGCAATGTGGCGATTATCGCCCACGTTGACCATGGTAAAACAACATTGGTAGACGCATTGCTTAAACAAAGTCATATTTTCCGTGACAATGAAAAAGTTGCTGAGCGTGTAATGGACTCTAACGACTTAGAACGTGAAAGAGGGATTACGATCCTTTCCAAAAATACAGCAGTTATGCATAACGATGTAAAAATTAACATCGTGGACACACCGGGCCATGCTGACTTCGGTGGTGAAGTAGAACGTGTATTGAACATGGTTGATGGCGTATTGTTATTGGTGGACTCTTTTGAAGGTCCAATGCCACAAACTAAATATGTATTGCGCAAAGCTTTGGAACAAGGTTTGAAACCAATCGTGGTTATCAACAAAATTGACCGTCCTGACCAACGCGTTCATGAAGTAGAAGACGAAGTATTAGAATTGTTCATGGAACTCGAAGCAGACGATGATCAATTGGACTTCCCAGTGGTGTATGCCTCTGCTCGTGATGGCATTGCAAAAGCATCCATGGAAGATGATTCCACAGATATGACTGCATTATTCGATGTATTGATCAAAGAAATTCCTGCTCCACAAGGCGACATCGATGGTCCATTGCAATTCATGGTAACGACACTTGACTATGATGATTTCGTAGGAAAAATTGCAGTAGGTCGTATCGTTCGTGGTCGCATGAAAACCAATCAACAAGTGGTGTTGATGAATGGCGAAAGCACTCGTAAAGGCAAAATCGGCCGTGTGTACACATACAATGGCTTAAATCGTGTAGAAACAGATGAAGCAGGCATGGGCGACATCATCGCTTTCGTAGGTATCGATGACATCAATATCGGTGAGACTGTAGCGGATGCAGAAAATCCAGAAGCACTACCAACAATCTCTATCGATGAGCCAACATTATCCATGATGTTCTCCGTTAATAACTCTCCATTCGCAGGCCGTGAAGGTGACTATGTAACAAGTCGTCATTTACGTGACCGTTTGTTCAAAGAAGTAGAAACTAACGTATCCATGCGTGTAGAAGAAACAGATTCTCCGGACTCTTTCAAAGTATCTGGCCGTGGCGAATTGCATTTGGCAGTATTGATCGAAACTATGCGCCGTGAAGGTTACGAATTGCAAGTGGGTAAACCTCGTGTAATTTTCAAAGATATCAATGGTCAAAAATGTGAACCATTGGAGCATTTAACTATCGATGTGCCACAAGAATTTATGGGCGCTGTTATGGAAAACTTAGGTGTTCGTAAAGCTGAGTTAATCAACATGGTTGAATTAGCTGGTTACTTACGTATGGAATTCGTAGTACCTGCTCGTGGTTTGATTGGTTTCCGTGCACAATTCTTAACAGCTACAAAAGGTAATGGTATCATGAACCATGTATTCCATGGCTATGCACCATACAAAGGGGATATCCCAGGCCGTACCCGCGGTGCCTTGGTAGCCTTCGAAGATGGTGAAACAACACCATATGGTTTGAACTCTGTACAAGACCGTGGTACTTTATTCTTGGGTGCTAATGTGCCAGTATACACAGGTCAAGTTATCGGCGAAAATGCTCGTGAAAATGACATGGACGTAAACCCTAACAAAAAGAAACATGTTACTAACATGCGTTCTAGCTCCTCTGATGAGGCAGTTCGTTTGACACCTCCACGTATCTTCAGCTTGGAACAAGCCTTAGAGTGGATTAACGATGACGAATTGGTAGAAGTAACACCAGAAAACATCCGTATGCGTAAAGCCATCTTGGATCGTTCTGCTCGTGCGAAAGCAGCAAAAGCAGCAAAATAATTACATATACTAGACTAGGAATAGTCTATGTACATAGAAATAGAGAAAGTAGTGGGATACCATGGCTTTCTCTATTTTGTTGTGTTTTATAGGGGTGAAAGCCTATAATAGATATATAAGTAATACATTAGTAATGATATAGGAAATACAGGAGATAGGATGAAAGAACTTCGCACACTGCCAGATGGCAGCATTACTTATGAACTGCATAGAAAACGCGTGAAGAACATGAATCTTCGTGTCACCACCAGTGGCGTAGTACGAGTGTCTGCCTCCCCTCGTGTCCCCCTAGGAATGATTGAAGCCTTCATCTGTCGTCATCGAACTTTCATAGAAAAGGCGCTGCAAAATCGAAAAAGCAGAGGCGGTCATCCGATGGTACCAGATTTAGATACAGAAATCATTGTGATGGGCAAGATGTATCGAGTAGTACTAGAAAAGCCTCATACAGTATCTGCCTACTTGAAAACATCTTCGCAGGATAGTCAATTAAGCGATACTCCGTCAGATTCTCCATTGCAAGGTAGTTCATCAAAAAGGAAAGCCGTACAAGGTAGTCTTTCACACAGAAAACTATGGGGCGGGAGCGCCTCTACTTATGCAGTAACAGTAGCAAATGATATATTGCTAGTGCGATATCCAAGTGATCATGAGACCTTGGATGCTAGCAAAGTAGAACGAATGTGGCTTAGCTTTTGGAAAACTCTTGGGCAGGACTTCATGGAAGAGTTAGCACAACAAGTGTATAGTGAGTTTCAACAAGCGGGGTATACAGTGCCGACACCGACCTTGCGCTTGCGGTACATGACGAGCCGTTGGGGATCTTGTATGCCTTTAAAAGAAATTATCACTATGAATACTCGATTGCTATTAGGGCCTACGGAGTTTGCTCACTATGTGATGGTCCATGAATTTGCGCACTTTATAGAGCCGAACCATTCGTCACGCTTTTATAAGGTTATGAGCGATGTGTTGCCAAATTGGGAGCAAGTGAAAGCGGAGATGAAGGAATATTATACATAAGCAGGGTTAGGTAATGTACAATTATAGAGATTAAGAGGTTCCTATGAAATATTTTAGATACACTATTGATAGAGGGTTATTACAAGTTAAAAGTCACATATATCGTATTTCCACCTATCATTATAATTGGCATAATCATATTGAGTTATTATGGGTATTAAAAGGAGCTTTAGAAGTGTGTGTAGAGGGGCAGACCTATACATTACAACGAGATGACATGATTTTGTATTCATCACAATGTGGGCATGCTACATTGGCATTAGAAGAGGATACGATTGCTCTCGTCTTTCATGTAGAACCACAATGGTTTTTGCAGTATGATCAGGATTTTATGAAGTATCGATTTGTGTCAGTCTCCACACAAGATATAAATATTGCTGAAAGGTATAAAGAGCTTCGCCAATCGTTAGCGTATATTATGAATCATCATACTGCAGAAATAAGCATTAGTGCGCTAGAAACCATGAAGGTAGATGGTGTTATATATACAGTGTTGTCAGATGTGTATGAGATTATACTGGCTAGTCGATACGAGAATCAATTATCCACTAAGATATTGCATCAAGAAGAAAATTTTGAACGGATGGTTCATTTTATCGATGAACATTTTCGCGACCGTCTTGAGTTAGCAACGATTGCTGATGTAGGCGGATATACTGAAAGCTACACCTCTCAACTATTTAAACGGCAGCTGGGGATTACTTTTTTAGAATATGTGTCACGTATGCGATTGCGTGAGGCAGCGATACGATTAGTAAATACGGATGATATGGTTATTCATATTGCAAGTTATTGTGGGTTCCCTGACGTAAAAGCTTTTAATAGTGCGTTTAAAAAACATTTTAAACTAACTCCTTCTGCCTATCGTGAACGGGCAAAGAGAATTGAGCGTCATACAGTGTTAGAAGATTGGAAAGAATATATTAGCTCTGATGATACAGAAATTAAGGGGATATTAACAATGTATGGAAGTTACCTGACTAGAGAAAATGTGAAGTATGAGGAAAATGAATATACAAAACAAAGCCTTGTTAGTAAGGTTCAGAGGGTTAAAGAAGAATTACAGCAGCTATTGCAGACCCTAGAATGAGGTAGGTATACTTTGCTTGCATATATGCAATAATATGTATGTAGGTATATTTTTATATAATAAAAATAATGTGAATATATTAAATGATGAAAAACACTGTGTTATTACATGTAATAACATGGTGTTTTTTTATATATTCTAAGCTTAAAACTATAAAAATATAAGAAAAATCTACAGTTTTATAGTTTTGTATGATGATGAATATTGGATAGAGAGGAGTTGTGTAAATAGCTATAATGAGGGCATATATTAATACGGTGCTAGAGATTCAGGAGGAATGGAATGGATGCAGTTAGTATTACGTTATGTTATTTAGTGTTTGCCATAGTCATGTTTGTATGGGAGAAGATACCTTTATCGATTACGGCGATGTTAGTATCAGTTGGTCTAGTCTTATCTGGAGTTTTATCTCCTAAAGAGGCCTTTGCAGGCTTTGTAGATGGTAATGTTCTTTTATTTATGGCTATGTTTATCGTGGGTGCAGCATTCTTTGAAACTGGTGTGGCACAAGTGGTAGGTAGTGTAGTTACAAAAATGGCTAGCACAGAAAAAATGCTCATTGTCGCAGTTATGCTAATTACAGGATTATTATCGGGCTTCTTGTCTAATACGGGAACGGCAGCGGTATTGATTCCTGTTGCAATCGGGATAGCACAAAAATCAGGATTTAATCAATCAAAATTTTTAATCCCCTTAGTATTGGCATCGGCTATGGGTGGTAATCTTAGTTTAATTGGGGCCCCAGGAAATATGATCGCACAAGCAGGATTAGAAAAAATTGGCTTATCCTTTGGATTCTTTGATTATGCTTTAATTGGTGGACCAATTTTGTTAGTAGGTATTATTTACTTCTTGTTATTGGGATATAAATTATTGCCAGACACACCAAGTCGTGCTGTAGACTCTACCTATGATACAGTGGAAGATTATAGCCATGTACCAAAATGGAAACAATGGATGGCGACATTGGTATTGGTAGGTACTATCTTAGCAATGATTTTTGAAACTCAAATTGGTGTTAAACTTTATGTATCTGCATGGATTGGGGCACTTATTTTAGTGGCTACGAATGTGGTGACTGAAACAGAGGCGGTAAAATCCATTGATATGAAAACAATATTTTTGTTCGTTGGTTCCTTATCTATTGCTACAGCTCTTGTGAAAACAGGTGCGGGTTCTGTAGTAGCAAATACGATCATGGGGTTATTAGGTAGCAATCCAAGTCCATATATTGTGATGGCAGTGATTTTTATCTTATCCGCTGTATTAACAAACTTTATGTCTAATACGGCAGCCACAGCACTGTTGGTGCCTATCGGTTTGCAATTAGCACAGTCTATGGGAGCAGATCCCAAAGCGGTGTTGATGGCTACTGTTATCGGGGCATCTTGTGCATATGCAACACCAATTGGTATGCCCGCCAATACCATGGTGTATAACATTGGAGGATATAGTTTTATGGACTACGTGAAAGTAGGGGTTCCTCTTATTGTGATAGTGACAATCGTGTCATTAATTATTTTGCCAATATTCTTTCCCTTTTACCCATAATTTAGGAGGTTTCTATGAATAAAGAAGAACAAGTGTTACGAATGACAAAGATCGTTAGTGATTTTGTAGGCCATGTTGCTAAAGTATTACCTGACGATGTACAAGAAAAAATTACAGAATTAGCGAATGATGAACGAAATCCGCTAGCGAAAACAATTTATGCAACTATGAAAGAAAATATGAAGTTAGCAAAAGAGTTAAGTCGCCCATCCTGCCAAGATACAGGAGTATTGCAATATTGGGTAAAAGTAGGTGCTAATTATCCATTGCTTGGTGAATTGGAAAGTATCTTGAGAAATGCAACGTATCAAGCAACACAGGAAACTCCGCTTCGACATAATTGTGTAGAAACGTTTGATGAATATAATACTGGAAAAAACATTGGTACTTTAGCACCTTATATTTTATGGGATATCGTGCCAGATCGAGATGATGTTGAAATTTTCCCTTATATGGCAGGTGGTGGTTGTTCCTTGCCAGGTAGCGGTAAAACATTGATGCCTGGAGAAGGCTATGAAGGAGTAGCAAAGTTTGTCTTAGATTTGATGACATCCTACGGATTAAATGCGTGCCCACCATTGTTAATTGGTGTCGGTGTGGCTACGTCTATTGATACAGCGGCGTTACTTTCAAAAAAAGCGTTAATGAGACCCGTGAGTTCCGTGGCACCTAATGAACGAGCAGCAAAAATGGAACAATTGCTAGAAGATGGGATTAATTCCTTGCATATTGGCCCACAAGGTATGGGTGGAGATAAGTGCTTGCTAGGTGTTAATATTGAGCATGGGGCTCGTCATCCATCGGTTATTTCTGTAGCAGTTAATGTGGGATGTTGGAATCACCGCAGAGGCCATATGGTATTTGATAAAGATGGACAATGTACAATTCTATCGCATAGTGGGGTGACATATTAATGGAAAAGAAAGTATTAACAACGCCGATTCAGCGGAAAGATTTAGAAGGTATTAAAGCAGGGGACATCATTTATTTAACGGGTCATATTACGACCTGTCGTGACGTAGCGCATCGTCGGTTGATTGAATTAGGCCGTGAATTGCCTGTGGATGTACGGGATGGAGCTATCTTGCATGCGGGGCCTATCGTCCGAGAGCTGGGAGAGGACACATTTGAAATGGTCTCTGTAGGACCTACCACAAGTATGCGTATGGAAAAGTTTGAGTACGATTTTGTGAAAGAGACCGGTGTACGCCTTATTGTTGGTAAAGGTGGTATGGGACCGAATACAGAACGTGCTTGTAAAGAGTTTGGAGCCTTGCATCTAGTATTTCCTGCGGGCAATGCTGTACTAGCGGCTACAGAAGTGGAAGAAATTGAAAGCGCTAACTGGCGAGAGCTAGGTATGCCAGAAACGCTTTGGACATGTCGTGTGAAAGAGTTTGGTCCTTTAATTGTATCCATTGATACAGAAGGCAATAACTGGTTTGAACAGAAAAAAGTAGAGTATAATGCGAAAAAAGAAGAAGTGTTAGAATCTATCTACCAAGAAGTAAAGTTTATTAAATAATGCAAAGCCTATGTAGTTTGTTATACAGATTACATAGGCATTTTTATTTTGTAAGTATCCATGGATTGATAGATGACAAACGCTTTCACGGTACACTGAAATATGCAAATTATGATATAATAGAAGGAATGAAAGCATATCGCGTTACGTTAGTAAGGAGGGCACATGAGACCATTTGTACATCTGCATAGTCATAGTGAATATAGCCTCATAGATGGCATTAGCCGATTGCCACAAATGGTGAGTCGTGCGAAAGAACTCAATATGCCTGCCCTAGCGTTAACGGACCATGGTAATATGTATGGAGCCATATATTTTTATAAAGAGGCCATAGCACAAGGTATCAAACCCATCTTAGGATGTGAAGTATATGTGACCGAAGGCAGTCGTTTTGACCGCCCTGAAGGTAAGACCTATGAACGATTAAAGCATTTAATTCTCTTAGCAGAAACCATGGAAGGATACGAAAATATTGTAAAAATCGTATCTAAATCCTCTACAGAAGGGTTTTACCGCAAGCCACGTGCTGATCGAGATTTGCTATCTACCTACAACAAAGGAATTATTGCTTTGAGTGCTTGTATTGCAGGAGAAATTCCGCAACTAATATTACAGGACAACATTGAGGGCGCTCATCGTGCTTTGGAATGGTGTCTTGAGACCTATGGAAAAGAGAACTTTTTCTTAGAGATTCAGAACCATGGAGATCCTAAGGAATTACGTGTTCAAGATGTGTTGGTAGATATGGCGAAGCAATATGGTGTGGGACTTGTATGTTCTAATGACTTTCACTATGTTTATGCAGACGATGCGGAAGCTCATGATATTAAGGTATGTATTGCTACGGGTGCAAGGCGGAATGATGTAGATCGCATGAAGTTTTTCAGTAATGAGTTTTACATGAAAAGCGGCGATGAGATGGAAGAACTCTTTGGTCATATTCCAGAAGCTTTGGATAATACCTTGAAGATTGCGGAACGTTGCCATGTAGAGTTCAATTTTGATGCACACCATTTGCCAAAATTTGATGTACCAGAAGGGGAAACAGCACATTCTTACTTGCGTAAAGTTTGTGAGTCCTATATTCCTCAATTCTATCCAGAGGTAACACCGGTATTACAAGAGCGACTAGATTATGAGTTAGGTGTTATTAGTCGCATGGGCTTTGAAGATTACTTCCTCATCGTTTGGGACTATGTTAAATATGCTCGTGAACATGGGGTACTAGTAGGCCCGGGTCGTGGTAGTGCAGCAGGGTCAGTGGTAGCCTACTTATTAGGGATTACAGGTCTAGATCCTATTAAATACGATTTGCTCTTTGAACGGTTCTTGAATCCGGAGCGGGTGAGCATGCCCGATATCGATATCGACTTCTGCTATGAAACTCGGAATAAGGTCATCGAATATGTGACAGAAAAATATGGACAAGAGCGAGTAGCACAAATTATTACCTTCGGTACCGAAGCGGCTCGTGCTGTTATTCGTGATGTAGGTCGCGTGCTAGATATGCCTTTGCCAGAGGTGAATCGATTAGCTAAGATGATTCCCAATGAGCTAGGTATCACTTTGAAAAAATCTTTAGAGGTAAAAGAACTCAAAGATCTATATGAAAGTGATGCATCGGTAAAAGAACTATTTGATCTTTGCTTGCGCTTAGAAGGCATTGCGAGAAACTCTTCTACCCATGCGGCGGGGGTCGTAATTTCAGCAGCACCATTAGATGAGTATGTGCCGGTACAAAACTCCAATGAAGATGGTTTTGTCACGCAATATGATAAAGATAATATCGAAGAACTAGGCCTATTGAAGATGGACTTTTTGGGACTTCGTACGTTGACAGTGATGGGTGAGGCACTACGCCTCATTAAGGAAAATCATGGTGTTGAGCTAGACTTGGATGCCATCCCGTTAGATGACAAGGCATCTTGTGAAATCTTATGTAAAGGGGAAACAGCAGGGGTCTTCCAGTTAGAATCGGAAGGGATTACAAAATTAGTAATGGATTTGAAGCCAGAACATTTTGAAGATTTAATTCCTTTAGTGGCCCTCTATCGTCCGGGACCATTGGGATCGGGCATGGTAGAAGATTTTATTAAGCGTCGTCATAAAGAAAAAGAAGTGACCTATTTACATCCTATATTAGAGCCTATTTTAGAGGATACATTTGGGGTTATTCTATACCAAGAACAAGTTATGCAGATTGCCTCTGCTATGGGGGGATTCTCCTTGGGGCAGGCGGATTTAATGCGCCGTGCCATGGGTAAGAAAAAGGAATCTGTACTAAAAGCACAACGAGATTCCTTTGTATTTGGTTCTGTGAACAATGGTATCGATGAGAAGCTAGCCAATGAAGTATTTGATCTCTTGCTATATTTCGCAGGTTATGGATTTAATAAATCCCACTCTGCCGCTTATGCCTATATTGCATATCAAACGGCGTACCTGAAAGCCCATTATTTCCCAGAGTTTATGGCTGCTACTATGACAAGCTTTATGGGTAATATGGATAAAATGACGAATTATATCAATGTGTGTAAAGCGAAACAGGTGGCTGTATTAGGACCAGATATCAACCATTCGGAGCGTATGTTTACCGTACAAAATGGACAAATTCGTTTTGGTTTAGGTGGTATCAAAAATGTAGGTGATAATGCTATTGAAGAATTGCTTGCAGAGCGTAAGGCCAATGGACAATTTACATCCATTGTTGATTTTTGCGAACGCATTCCGTATCGTGTGGTGAATAAGCGCTTGTTAGAAAGTTTAATCCGATGCGGGGCGATGGACTCTTTCAAAGAAAATCGTAATCAGCTATTGCAGATTTATGAACAAGCCCAAGGGATTGGTTCTAAAGGACAAAAAAATAGTGCCTTAGGAGCGGTGAGTCTCTTTGCGGAGGTAGAGGAAATGGAAACTATCCATGTTCCTAACCTGCCAGACTTGCCCAAAGAGCTGAAACTAAAAGATGAAAAGGAATATACCGGCTTTTATATTACGGGCCATCCTTTAGATGCCTATCGTGATGAATTGGAAGGGCTGTTTCAATTAGGGCGCTTAGCAGAAAATCCAGAAGATTTTGATGGCAAAACTGTTACTATTGGTGGATTGATTACGGAAAAAGTAGATCGATTAACGAAAGCGAAACAGGAAAAAATGTGCACCTTAACCTTGGAAGATTTCACAGGCACCGTACAAGTGGTAGTATTCCCACAAGGGTATCAAAAAAGTCATATGCTATTGCAACGGGATGGTGTGGTAGCTATCGAGGGACGCATTGATGCGGATGAAAAAGGTGTGCAATGCATTGCTAGTTCCGTACAATTATTGAAAGTAGAATATGATAGAGTACGACAGATTCGTATTCATATTGATATAGCTCATGATACACCGCAAGTGAGCCAACAATTACAAAAGCTGTTGCAAGAATTACAAGGAGATACACCAGTCACTCTATTCTTGCAACGTCAAAAACGCAGCTTAGCGGTGAACCGTAGTTTTTATTTCACCCCATCAAAAGAATCTATTGGGCGTGTGCAAGCCTTACTAGGGGCCAATGCAGTAGAGTTACTATAAGGAGATAGAAATGAATAAAAAAACAAAGATTGTTTGTACCATGGGACCTAGTACAGATAGTTTAGAAATGGTAGAATCCTTATTGCGAGCAGGTATGAACGTGGCACGTTTTAACTTCTCTCATGGTTCTCATGAAGAGCAAGCAAAGCGTATGGAGCTCGTTCGCTTAGCCTCTACTAGAACAGGTATTCCAGTGGCATTAATGCTAGATACAAAAGGCCCTGAAATTCGCCTTGGCTTATTCAAAGAAGGCAAAGTGTGTTTAGAAGAAGGACAAGCTTTTACGTTGACTACAAGAGATGTGGAAGGAACGAAGGAGATTTGCTCCGTGAATCATGCGGGATTGCCAGAAGATGTGAAAGAGGCAAAACAAATTCTCTTATCTGATGGATTAGTGACATTGCGTATTGATTCTATCGAGGGCACGGAGATTCATACGACTGTTATGAACACGGGTATGATGAGCAATCGCAAACGAGTGGCTGTACCAGGAGTATCCTTATCCTTGCCGCCAGTGTCGGAACAAGATGAAAAAGATTTGGTATTTGGTTGTGAAATGGGTGTGGACTATGTAGCAGCTTCTTTCATGCAACGGGCCAGCGATGTAGTGGCAATTCGTCGTATTTTGGAATCCAAAGGGGCAGATATTCGTATCATTTCTAAAATCGAAAATGAAGAAGGTCTTAATAATTTAGATGATATTTTAGAAGTCTCTGATGGATTAATGGTGGCTCGTGGTGACTTGGGTGTAGAGATTCCAGCCGAAGAAGTGCCTGTATTGCAAAAAATGATGATTCAAAAATGTAATGCCGCCTCCAAGCCTGTGATTACAGCGACCCAGATGTTAGAGTCCATGGTAACCAATCCAAGACCTACAAGAGCAGAAGCTAGTGACGTTGCGAATGCCATATTAGATGGTACTGATGCGGTCATGTTATCTGGGGAAACTGCAGGGGGGGACTACCCATTGGAAGCGGTAACAACTATGGCTCGTATTGCAAAAGTAACAGAAACATCTGATTTATATGTGAATAGTAATCATACAGTACCGTTAGAAGAAGCAAAAACGACAGATGCTATTTGTTCTGCTACTGTTGAAGTAGGACGTTCTTTGGGAGCTGGTGCGATCATTACTTGTACTGAATCGGGTATTACAGCTATGAGTATTTCTCGTCATCGTCCAAACTGTCAAATTATTGCAGTCACACCACATGAACATGCTGTACGCCGTATGCAGTTATACTGGGGGGTGACACCGATTCAAGGACCATCCCACTCCAATTCAGATGAAATGGTACACTGCGCTATGAGTGCCGCCTTAGGAGAAGGATTGATTCAATCTGGTGATTTAGTGGTTGTTACAGCTGGTGTGCCATCTGGCTTATCTGGTACAACTAATATGATTCGTGTTCATGTCACTGGTAATGTATTGACCAAAGGTCGTGGAGTTGGTAAACTATCTGTAACGGGACCAATCCATCACGCTGATTCTACAGAGTCTATGACAGATGGAAGTATTCTAGTAGTTCGTGATTTAGAACCTGAATATATGGAATTAGCGAAACGAGCTGGTGCTATTATTACCGCAGAAGAAGGATACACATCGACAGCAGCTATTGCAGGCATTCAATTTGGTATTCCTGTTATTTTAGGTGCTCATGAGCAATCGCAATTGACAAATGGTCAAGTGGTAACAGTCGATGGTATTCGTGGTAATGTCTATGAAGGTATTGCAAACGCAAGATAGGAGGTAATTATGGAGTATCATATTCCTACACAAGCAGATACAGTGGTAGTAGAAGAAATTGTAAATCGTAAATTGCGCAATTCTATGCTTTGGATGGTGTGGGGCTTATTGACTACAGCCATCATTGGGTTTATGGCGTTGACGAACTCCAGTTGGTTGCGCTTTGCCCATTCCAACTTTAATATCATTTTGTTAGCTGAAGTGGCGGTAGTGTTCTTATTTTCCTTCCGTCAATACACGGCGTCTAACACATTTTTGAAAGCTATGTTTTTCCTCTATTCTATTATGAATGGATTGACCTTGACCGCTATCGCGTTACACTATTCCTTTGAGGTGGTAGTATATGCTTTAACAGGGGCTGTAGCGGTATTTGGTAGCTTTGCCTTTTTAGGAGTAGTGGTAAAAAAAGATTTGTCTGGATTAGGCACATTTTTAATGGGTGCAGTGATTGCGCTACTCATTGCTAGTTTGATTATGATGTTCTTTGGTGCTAGCGACTTTGGATTATTAGTATACAGCTATATAGCCGTAGGGATTTTTTCCTTATTTACCATGTATGATGTATATCGCATTAAACGGACCATAATGGAAGTAGCTTATGAAGATGAAAGTGTTCTGGAACGTGTTGAATTGATTGGTGCTTTAGGTTTATATCTAGATTTCATCAATATTTTCATCAATCTACTTCGCGTTTTCGGTCGTCGGTAATGTATCGTTAATTTGTGAGAGCACATTTATAAAAGGGGGGAGCTATAAGCTCTCCCTTTTAGTATGCAAATCTTTCGATATATGAGATAATATATAATAGATTAACACAAGTAAGGAGGTTGTATATGGAAGCAAAAGAATGGCAAACCTTCGTCACAGTGGTGGAAGAAGGCAATATTACGAAAGCAGCAGAAAAATTATTTCTTTCACAACCTGCATTAAGCTATCGATTAAAGCAAGTAGAAGATATTTTAGGGCGTCCCTTATTAATTCGTGCTAATGATGGCATTGCGTTAACTGCAGAAGGCGAGCTGTATTACGATTATTGCCGACGTATGATTCGGTCCCGGGAGGAATTGCGACAAAATATTGGAAAGGTGACGGGAAAAATACAAGGTACCTTAAAAATTGCTGCATCCATTAATTTTGCGGACTATGAGTTGCCTCATTTACTCAATAATTTCACAAAACAGTATCCTAAGATTCGTATTGAAGTAAAGACAGGGTATAGCTCCCATGTGAATAAAATGTTTAATTCTGGAGAGGTGATGATTGCCTTTGCCCGTGGTGAATATAATCATGTGCCGAATGGTGTGCGTCTTTTTGATGAACCCTATTGTTTAGTCTATAAACATCCTGTAGATTACAAGGAATTACGAGATATTCCGATGCTTAACTATCGCACGGATGGATCCATTGCGACAGTGGTAGAAAATTGGAAGAAAGAACATAGCGTGGGGGATGTGAGACCAGCCATGGAACTGGATTCTATGGTGACTTGCCGTCACTTTGTGCGAGAAGGATTAGGTTGGGCTATTTTACCATATTTAGGACTTGGTAGTTGCCGTGAACATGGTATTTATGTAGAACCTTTGCGGATGAAAGATAATCGTCCATTGGTACGTTCTACCTATTTGTTCCACGATGAAGTAAGTACAAAGCTTATTGCAGTGAAAACTTTCATTGATTATGTAACAGAGTATTACGAAAATCATCAAATCGTTACATTATCGGGATATACAAGCTAAGAGGCTGATGTGCGTATGGTAAGGATTTACAACTGTCAGGTATTTTTGTCCATAGATATAAGTATACAACTTAATGGATTTGTATATATTTGGTCAGCAAAAAATATGTCCCTGACTACGTATATAGATAGATAGGGGTTACATGTCTGGTCGAACAAGGCCTCATAGTTGATAAAGCGTATAAAGTATTACATATAAAGAGCGCAGCTAATTGAGTTGCGTTCTTTTTGTATGTGGTTTGCATTGTAGTTGGTACTTTTGTATATTAGTATGCTTGAGTTTTTACAATGTATAGATTTTTCTAATGCTAATATTTGATTAGTTTATAATACTATTAACAGACTGTTAATGTATATGAAAGTAGCAATTATTATAGATATATATCATGAAAATAGGAACAATTTAGTAGGAATAACATAAAAACCGCATGATACCTATGTTTATAATGTATTCTCTAAATGCATACATGAAGGCTTTTTGATGATAATAAAATTTTTATAAGCCTTATAAAGGATTTTTATTTTTACCTTCTGAAATGATTGGATATAATGAGAGCGTAAAAAGACCTAGACATTTGCACGTTCTAGTATTCTAGTAAGTGGTGAACCGCCCTTATATACATTCATTTATATATATATTAAGTTTCACGTTTATAGAAAGTATGAGTGCAAGCAACATAGGCAATGTATTTATATCTTATGTAGTAAGGAGACACAAGATGAACAAAAAAGTAATCAATGCTTTGATTATGTTGTTAATCCCAATCGTGATCTGGTATAGCCCAGCTCCAGAAGGATTAGCAGATGGTGCTTGGAAACTATTTGGTTTCTATTTAGCAGCTATCGTAGGCTTAATTTTGAAGCCATTTCCAGCTCCTGTAGTAGTATTATCCGCTATTGCAGGTTCTGCATTATTTTTGGGTAACACAAAAGCAGTTCTTTCTGGTTATGCTACAACAACAGCATGGTTGGTATTCTCTGCATTTGCTTTATCTGTAGCATTTGTAAAGACTGGTTTAGGCCGTCGTATTGCGTATCATCTAATCAATGCATTTGGCGGTACAGTACTTCGTTTAGGCTATGTAACGGCTTTATTAGACGGAATCATTTCCCCAGCTACACCATCTAACACTGCTCGTTGTGGTGGTATCGTATTCCCAATCATGAACTCCGTAGCGAAATCCTTGGGTTCTGAACCTGGTGAAACAGCGAACAAAGCTGGTCGTTTCTTAATGGTTAATACGTACATGGTAACAAAAGTTACGTCCTTAATGTTCCTAACAGCGATGGCACCAAATGCACTAGCAGGTGACTTCATGGCAAAAATGTTAGGTGTACATTTAGATTGGGGATTATGGGCATTGGCTATGTCAGTACCAGGCATAGTAATGTTATTAATAGTTCCATATGTAACATACTTATTAAACAAACCAACGTTGACTACAGTTGACAATAAGAAAATTGCGGCAGAAGGCTTAGCAGAATTAGGACCTATGACTAGCGCTGAAAAAACATTAGTTGGTATTTTCATCTTTGCATTAGTAGGTTGGGCATTGCCTTCTATCTTAGCAGCATTTGGTATTAAATTTAAAATTGATGCTACTGCAGTAGCTATTGTAGCTATGGTTGCTAGTTTCTGCTTAGGCGCGATTAAATGGGATGATATGGTTGCCAATAAAGGTGGCTGGAACACATTGATGTGGTTCGGTGGTATCATCGGTTTATCTGATGCGTTATCTAAAGCAAAATTCTTCGAATGGTTAGCAGATGTAATGCAAACACATCTTCACTTCGGAGATAATGGATTTGTTGCACTTGTTATTATCGGTATTATTTCCGTAGCAATTCGTTACTTATTTGCATCTGGATCTGCTTATGTAGTAGCAATGCTACCTGTATTCTTGGCAGTAGGCCCAGCAGCAGGTGTAAATCCTATGGCATTAGCATTAGTGCTTTGTGCATCTAACTCTTATGGTGGTGCATTAACACACTACGGCGGAGCAGCAGCACCAATCGTATTTGGCGCAGGTTACAATGATGTAAAAGATTGGTGGATTACTGGCGGTATTATCGCTGTATTGTGCTTAACCCTTACATTCGTAGTAGGCTATCCATGGTGGGGTATGCTAGGCATCCTATAGGACAAGGTAATTTGTATAGTCAGAGTCTACAGGGGAAATACCTCTGTAGAACCTGACTTTTATGCTATATTTTGATGTAATAGAAAGGATTTGCTATGAAACATCTAGTGAAAGCAGCTATGGCTGGCTTTGATGAAAAAAATGATGTATTGGTAACGGTTGAACCAATTGCATCTGGTATCGAAGTAGAATTAAAATCAAAAGTTGAGCGTGCTTATGGTAAGCATATTCGTGCTTTCATTGAAGCCACTGTAAAAGAAGCAGGCTTCGATGGCGTGAAAGTAACAGCTATCGATAAAGCAGCTTGGGATTATACTATTAAAGCCCGTGTATTGGGTGCATTAGAAAGAGGGAGCGAAGCATAATGAGCCAATTAACTGAATTAGCAAAAAAACGTTTATCTCGTTCCATGATGTTCGTACCAGGTAACACGCCTAAAATGATTAACAGTGCTGATATCCACGGTGCAGACTCCATCATGTTTGATATTGAAGACTCTGTAGCAGTCACTGAAAAAGATACAGCTCGTTTATTGACAGCAGAAGCTTTGAAAACTTTAAAATTCAAAGGCGAAACAGTGGTTCGTATCAACCATCCTACACAAACTCCATATGGTTATGCTGACCTTGATGTGATTGTACCAGCAAAACCTGACTTGATTCGTCTTCCAAAAACAGAAGATGTATCTGAAGTAGAAATCGTTGCTAAGAAAATTGAAGAAGTAGAAAAAGCGAACGGTTGGGAAGAAGGTACTATCAATATTATCGTTGCTATTGAATCCGTTAAAGGTCTATACAATGTGCGTGAAATTGCACAAGGTCCTCGTGTAGTAGCGATTGCTCTTGGTGCGGAAGACTACCGTGCTGACCTTCGTACAGGCAAACATAAACCAGCTCATGAATTGTTATTTGCTCGTCAAACAATCCTTCATGCAGCTCGTGAAGCAGGTATCCGTGTACTTGACACAGTATTCTCCGATGTGAAAGATCCACAAGGCTTCCGTGAAGAAGTAGAATTCATTAAAGCTCTTGGTTATGATGGAAAATCTTGTATTCACCCAAGCCAAATCAAAATTATCCATGAAGTGTTCACTCCAGATGAAAAAGAAATTGCTCATTCTGTAAAAGTGTTGAACTCCTATGCAGAAGCACTTCGCAACAATAAAGGCGTTATCGCTGTAGATGGTAAAATGATCGACGGTCCTATCGTAGTACGTGCACAACGCGTGGTAGATAAAGCCCGTGCAGCAGGTATCAAAGTAGAGCTTGAGGAAGGAGCAGAAATCGATGTTAAATAAAATTGGTCGCGATATTCCTATGGAATTAGAATGCCTTCAAGGTCGTCGTCTCTATGAAGGACAATTTGCAATGACAGAAACTGCAGTTCGTGCAGGTAAACCAGTGAAACTTCACACTCCAGGCGAAGATAAATTAGTAGGCTCTATCGATGAAGCTATTGAAAAAGTAGGTCTGAAAGATGGCATGTCTATTTCCTTCCACCATCATTTACGTAATGGTGACTATGTAATGAAACTTGTGATGGACCGTGTACAAGCCAAAGGAATCAAAGATATTACAATCCTTAATTCTTCCTTAGCACCTTGCCATGAATTCTTAATCGATATGATTAAAGATGGTACAGTAACAGCCATCGAAACATCTGGTCTTCGTGATGCATTGGGCAAATTCTTAAGCTTGAACCCAGGCGTATTAAAACGCCCAGTAGTAATTCGTTCCCATGGTGGACGTGCTCGTGCCGTTTGTACTGGGGAAGCTCATATTGACGTAGCTTTCATGGGCGTACCTGCTTGTGATCGTCGTGGTAATGCTACAGGCCGTAAAGGTAAATCCGCTTGCGGTGCGTTGGGTTATGCTATGGTTGACTCTCACTATGCAGACCAAACTGTATTATTAACAGATAACTTAATCGACAATGTATACCCAATCTCCATCCCTCAAACAGATGTAGATTACATCGTAGAAGTAGAGGCTATCGGTGATCCAGAAGGTATCGCATCTGGTGCTGTGGGAATCACAAAAAATCCTGTACAAATTAAAATTGCGGAAATGGCCGCAGAATTCCTTGATGAAGCGGGCATTATCCAAGAAGGTTTCTCTTTCCAATTAGGCGCTGGCGGAGCTCCATTAGCAGTAGCTAAATTCATCGGTGAAAAATTAGAGAAAAAAGGCGTTGTTGGTGGATTCGGTGTTGGCGGTGCTACAGGCGTACTAGTCAGCATGCTTGAAAAAGGTCACATCAAAGCGATTTATGATACACAAACATTTGACACAACAGCAGCGGCATCTTTGGATACAAATCCAAATCATATCGAAATGAGCGCATCCATGTACGCAGACCCTACAACAGACTGCATGACAAACTACTTAGATGTAGTATTCTTGGGCGCTACAGAAATCGATACAGATTTCAACGTAAACTGTATGACTGACTCCAACGGTATCTTGATGGGTGCATCTGGTGGTCACTCTGATACAGCAGCAGGCGCAAAAGTAACTGTTATTACATGCCCATTGATTCGTGGTCGCTTGCCAATGATTCGTGAACGCGTGGAAACAGTTATCACTCCAGGTGAAAGTATCGACGTTTTGGTAACAGAACGTGGTATCGCGATCAATCCAAATCGTCAAGATTTAATTGAACGTTTCAAAGATTCTAACTTGCCAATTTACACAATTGAAGAGTTACAACAAATGGCGTACGACATGGTTGGTAAACCAGAAGGTATTGAAGTATCTCAAGATCCTAAAGATGTAGTAGCTATCATCGAATATCGTGATGGATCTATCATCGACGTAGTACGTAAACCATTACTATAATTACATACTGTCAAATACAAAAGGATTGAACTCAACGAGTTCAATCCTTTTTGTATATCTAGTATATGTATATGCAATAGACTATTATATAGTGCTTTTTATATAGGTAATAAAGGTATGAACAGCTCTACGTTGTAGGGAATTTGCTTGATAATAAAGCTTTGTTTCTCGCAATAGAGGTGTACCATCTTCCCATAGTAATGGATCAAAGGTAAATTCATCAGAGAACCTTCCCAATCCTGTTTCTGGGAGAACAGACCATCCTAAATTTTTTCTGATGAATTGTCGACATGTAGCCATGGTATCAACTTTTATACTATCGTTGGGAGGGACTTGGTAATGCTGTTTCCACCATTTATCGATGATAGTATATAAATCATGGGCTGTTGCATATCGTATAAATGGCAAAGTCAAGATGTCTTCTCTGGGCATAGGTTTAGAAGGTAAAGATGTATTGGTTACTAAACCGATGCGATCTGTGTGAATTAACAATGATTCACCGTCAATGGATTGAGGACCGCGAATAATAGCAACCTCTACCTCATTAGACTGAAATAATTGAGCTATTTTAGAGCTAATGCCAGTATAAACTTCTAACTTTACCTTTGGATAGGCTTGCGTAAACCCTGATAAAATATCAGGTAACATATAATTGGCATAGATGCTTGAGACGCCAAGCCGTAATGTTCCTGTTATTTCTTTACTATAATTGGATAGAGTGTTTTCAAATTCACGCTTTCTATGTAGCATATCTAAGGCATAGTGATAATATAATTCCCCTGTTTCTGTTAAGGTAACGCCACGAGATGTACGTATAAATAAAGGTTTATTGAACTGCTTTTCTAGTTGCTGTAGACGATACGATAACGCAGGCTGAGAGATATATAAACGATTGGCTGCCTTCGTCATATTTCCCTCTTCTGCAATAGCAATAAAAAAATGCCAATCTTTTTCCATAGTTTCCATGGTCGCCCTCCTTTAATAAAAATATTTTATCACATAAGATAAATGTAATCTATTTTATTTATTTACTTACAACATATATACTTAAACTATAAAGGCCTTCAAGTAAGGTAAAACCGTAGTTAGTCATAAGTAGGAGGACTAAGATGGCAGGAAAAAGTTTAATCTATAAAATATTAGAATCTCATTTAGTAGAGGGAAGATTGGTTGCAGGTGAAGATATTGCTGTTGCCATAGACCAAACGTTAACACAGGATGCCACAGGGACTATGGCGTACTTAGAGTTTGAATCATTAGGTTTAGATACAGTAAAAACTCTATCCGTATCCTATGTAGATCATAATACATTACAAGATGGATTTGAAAATGCAGACGATCATAAATATTTACAAGATGTAGCAAGTAAATATGGTATTTATTACTCAAAAGCAGGTAATGGGATTTGCCATCAAGTACATTTAGAACGATTTGCTAGACCAGGTCAAACCTTAGTAGGTGCAGATAGTCATACTCCAACTGCTGGAGGTTTAGGGATGTTTGCTGTCGGTGTTGGGGGTATGGATGTGGCGGCATCTATGGCAGGAAAGCCATTCCATTTAACTTGTCCTAAAGTTACGAATATTAAATTAAATGGGCGTTTACAACCTTGGTGTGCAGCAAAAGATATCGTGTTAAAAGTATTAAGTATTTTAACCACTAAAGGAAATGTAGGAACAGCCATCGAGTATACAGGTGAAGGTGTGGCATCTTTAACAGTACCAGAGAGAGCAACAATCACGAATATGGGTGCAGAAATGGGAATCACTACATCCATTTTCCCAAGTGATGCAAAAACAAAAGAGTTTTTACGCGCTCAAGGTCGTGAAGATGTATGGGTGGAATTACAGGCAGATAAAGATGCACAGTATG
This sequence comes from Veillonella sp. CHU594, assembly GCF_003992265.1. NCBI lineage: Bacteria > Bacillati > Bacillota > Negativicutes > Veillonellales > Veillonellaceae > Veillonella > Veillonella sp. CHU594. Next base: position 114,884 of record NZ_RQVB01000002.1, on the reverse strand, counting down.
ATGAAGTCATTGAAATTGATCTAAATGCATTAGTGCCTATGATTGCATGTCCACACTCTCCAGATAATGTAAAAACAGTAGCAGAATTAAAAGATGTTGCCGTAGATCAAGTGTTAGTGGGAAGCTGTACCAATTCCAGTTATCGAGACTTAATGATCGTAGCAGCAATGTTGAAAGGACGTAAAATTCATCCAGATGTGAGTTTTGGGGTTGCTCCTGGATCCAAGCAAGCATTAGCTATGATTACAAAAAATGGAGCCTTAGCAGATATACTTGCTTCCGGAGCACGTCTGTTTGAAAGTGCTTGTGGATTCTGTGTAGGTTGTGGACAAGCACCACGAACAAAATCTATTTCATTGCGTACGAATAACCGTAACTATGAGGGTCGTAGTGGGACTAAAGATGCCTTAGTACATTTAGTTTCAGTAGAAACAGCGGTAGCCTCTGCTTTAACGGGAACGATTACAGATCCTCGTGAAATAGGAATAGAAGTACCAACAATTGAGCTCCCTGAGGTGTATGAAATTGATGATTCCTTGATTGTTGCTCCAAGCTGTGATGTGAACCAATCTATTTTACGTGGTCCTAATATTGGCGAACCTCCTAGTAATAGTGCCTTACCAGAAACAATTTCTGCTAAAGTAGCTATAAAAGTAGAGGATAAAATTACTACAGATCATATTATGCCAGCTGGACCATATTTGAAATTTAGATCGAATGTACCTAAATATAGTCAATATGTATTTAGCCCTGTAAAACCAGATTTTGCAGAAGAATGTAAAGAAAATGTTGAGCATGGATACTATAATGTGATTGTAGCTCGTGAAAGTTATGGACAAGGATCTTCTCGTGAACATGCCGCGCTTTGCCCAATGTATTTAGGAGTAAAAGCAGTGATTGCAAAATCTATTGAACGGATTCATATGGATAATCTTGTTAACTTTGGTATTTTGCCTTTATTATTTGAAAATGATGCAGATTATGAGAGTATTCAAGAAGGTGATGAATTATTCTATCATTGTGATGATGCTTCCTTTGCAGCTGGTGTATTTACCGTAGAGAATAAAACAAAATCTACTATTTATACATTAAGAACACCATTAAATGAACGACAATTAGAAATTGTTCGAGCAGGAGGTAAATTGAACTTCTTGCGTAATGGTGGACAATAATTAGTAATAATAGTTAATAGATACAGTAAGAGATGGCACAGTGTAGACTGTGTCATCCTCTATATTCGAGGTGAATGATGAAAGAATATATGAAATTACCCGTATTATATATGCGTGGGGGAACTAGTAAAGGAGCTTATTTATATGCTCCAGACTTGCCTAGAGATCAAGTAGAACGGGATGCAATGATTCTATCCCTCTATGGGAGTCCAGATATACGTCAAATTGATGGGATTGGAGGAGCAGACCCTTTAACGAGTAAACTGGCTATTGTGGGACCTGCTTCGGTGGAAGGATGTGATGTAGATTATACATTTGCTTACGTAGGTATCGATACGGCAGTTGTCGATTATGAAGGTAATTGTGGTAATATTTCATCTGGAGTTGGTATTTTTGCTATGTTACGTGGTTTGGTAGAACCAGTAGAGCCAATAACTGTAGTTCGCATACATAATACGAATACCCATAAAATCATAGAAGCTCATATACCTGTACAAGATGGATTACCAGTGGTAACAGGAGACTTTGCCATCGATGGAGTTCCTGGTACAGGGGCACAAATCATGCTTTACTTTCAATCCCCTAGTGGGTCTAAAACTGGGAAATTACTGCCTACAGGCAATGTGCGAGATACCATTACTTTGGAAGTAGGCAATGCGCATACGGCGAAGAACAATCAAAGGATAGACGTAAGTTTTGTGGACTCTGCCACACCAGGTGTATTTGTGAAAGCAGAAGATTTAGGGTATACAGGAACAGAAATGCCAAGTGACATTGAAACAGATAAAGAGGGGCTATTGGCTATATTAGAAGATATTCGTAAGACTGCCGCTGTCAGAATGGGATTAGTTACATCAAAAGATAGTGCTAGTCCAGCCATTCCAAAGGTATGTATGGTGGGAACGTCTTGTACGTATACAGATATACAGGGCCGTGTCATTGAGGGCGCATCGATCGATATAGTGGCGCGCACAAAAGCATTACAAGTGATTCATAAGGCTTATGCAGTGACAGGAGGCATTGCCACAGCCACAGCAGCCCTCATTCCAGGAACGGTTGTCAATGATGTGGTCAGTGAAGAGGCTAAGCGTACGAAAACCGTTACTTTGGGTCATCCAAGTGGGACTTTTACATTTACTATTGATATAGATACAGAGAGTTTATGTGTTACCAAAGCAGGTGTAGCTAGAACGGCTAGACCTATAATGGATGGCATTGCCTATGTTAAGGTGGGTAAATACTAGTAGAATGCAGTAGAAAATTTACTGTAACAGATATACCATGATATACAGAGGAAAACCTATTATATTGTATGTTCTTTTCTTTAAATCTATTTTTATAGTATGTTAGGAATCATAAAATACATCTATTTTTGTGAATAGATATATGTACACCTTGTAATGAAGGATAAATTCCTTTATTATATAGCTATATATTATAGTATATAAGTAAGGAGAGGTAATATACATGAAACAACCATTAATCGGCATTTCAGGTTCTCATATGATTGACCAAGGAGGTCCATTCCCAGGGTATAAACGATCCTATGTAAATGATGATTATGTGCAATCCGTATTAGAAGCAGGTGGTATTCCTGTGATTATTCCATTCCAAGAAGATGAAGCTGTATTGAAAGCTTTGGTGGAGCGCATTGATGGGTTACTTTTATCTGGCGGTCATGATATTGCCCCACAATTCTATGGCGAAGAGCCAGAACGTGGGTTAGGTGAAATTTGGCCAGAACGCGATATTTTTGATATGCGTCTATTAGCCTTTGCGAAAGAACGGAACATTCCTATTATGGGTATTTGCCGTGGTCATCAAATCATCAACGTAGCTCACAAAGGTTCTTTGTATCAAGATTTACCTGCCTTTGCTACGATTAAGCATGCCCAAAGCCAAACAGCAGGATTACCAACTCATTCCATGGTGATTGAAAAGGACTCCCAATTATTTGCTATGGTAGGTGCAGAAGAAGTGATGGTGAATTCCCATCATCACCAAGTCGTGAAAGAAGTTGGCGAAGGCTTGCGTGTGGTAGGACGTGCGAAAGATACTGTAGTAGAAGCAATGGAAGGCACTGACTATCCATATCTACGTACGTATCAATTCCATCCAGAAATGATGCGTCATACAGAGTTAAATAAAGTAATTTTTGAAGATTTTGTAGCCGCTGCTAAGTAATATGTAAAGAGTTAATTTTGCTCTCAAATGGCGTAGCTTGTGTAAGGAAATTGATATACCATGTAATTTACATATTGAAAGGGTCCTTAGGGACCCTTTTTTGTATTGTGTATTAGTCGGATTGTTGTAGATACCCTGTACTATAAAATACTTAGATAAAGGCATCAATAGTGCGGAATATATGAATATAAAATAAATAGAGGAACATTGATACGCAATGATCAATGTTCCTCTATGCACTGTAAAGTGTTGTAGTGTTTTTGTTCACATGGATATAAAATGCATAGCCTCGTAGCTACTATTCTTCTGAATGCGCTTTGTAGAATTCTAAAAACTGTTGTGCCACCATGGACAAAGGTTGTCCTTTGATGGTAATAAACGCTTTATAGAATGTGTTGGTCAGTTCTGTTAACTTAATGCGAGTCATATCTGGATGAGATACGGTTTCCTGTCCATCCATAGGAATAATGGCTATGGTACGTCCAGATTGAGCCCATTCAATGGCAGAACTCTTTGTGGTAGTTACAGAAATAACATTGAGAGAAGAGAAGTCATTGTGATGAGCTTGCATCAACATACGTACAGAACCACCAGACAAGCTAAGAGGACATTTGGCAATATCATTCCAAGAAATACTTTCTAGGTCACGGTCTGTCCAAAATAAATCTTTTCGGAACAGAGCATATAAGTCCTCCGTTTGCGTATAGAGAACATCAAATTTGTTGGTATCTACCATTTGCTCGTTGCATAGACCAATTTCAGCGCTACCATTTAATAAGGATTCTGTAACATCTGTCATTAATCCTTCATAGATTTCATAACGCACCACAGGGTATTGGCGGGAAAAGAAATGCAAATATTGCTGAATTAAGGCGGTAGACCTTGAGGCAGAGGAGGCGATACGAAGAGTGCCTTCTACCTCAGAACTAAGACGCTTTACATCAGCGTAGGTAGACTCCTCAATGGAACACAATTGTTGTGCTTTTTCATAGAAAATGCGACCGGCTTCGGTGAGGTGAAAGCTAGCTCCACGTTGGCCACGCTTGATAACTAATAGGGGGGTACCAAATTCTGCTTCTAAGTACTTGAGTTGCTTACTTAAAGCTGGTTGCGTAATGTGCAGTATCTCTGCTGCTTGCGTCATATTCCCCGTTTGTACTAAGATGATAAAATTATAATAGTAAGATGTATCCATGGTATCCTCCTAAACATACGTAGTCAGATGTCATGTTAGTTCGTTTCTATTCATGGGCGCACATCATCGTACAATAGATCTCTTATTGTTAACCTTTACTATTCTATTGTACTATAAATTTTATAATTCGTCTCCTATATTTGTTAACTAATGCTGTTAATTATGGTCTAGTTTATGATTATAACTCATGGATATAAACCTATATAAAAAGTAGGAATATTGACGTGCTATATTGAGAATGATATAATTGGGTCATATTGTTGCCTGTACAGTGCAGGGAATCAAGAAGTAATTGGACTATAGTTAGGTCTGGAAAGGAAGGGGAATTTGTATGGATATGCCATTTTTTACACAATTTCTCATGATTAGCGATCTCATGACAGTAGGAATACTTGTGTTATTCCTTATTGCGTTGGGATACGTGTATTTTCTTCAAAAAAGAAATATTCAATTCGGCACATTGGTAATGATTGCCACTGTAGTAGGTGCTGTGTTAGGGGTTGCGGTGCAATTGATTGCAGGATTCCCTAAAAACCCAATGGACGTGGTGTTTATTAAGGAAAGCACGAAGTGGTTCTCTCTTATTGGGGGAGGATTTATTGATTTAATCCGTATGCTTGTCATTCCTGTGGTATTTATTTCCATTGTTCATGTTATCTTACATATGGATACGAATGCGAACTTAAAACGCCTTGTATCCTCCACAGGTGTAGTAGCTTTAATCATGGTAGGTATTGCTGCTATTATAGGTTTAGTACTAGGTACTGTAACAGGATTAGGAGAAGGTACCTTAGCAGTGGCTGGTGATTCTAAAATGCGAGAGGTAAAACCTGTTGTAGATACATTGCGTGCCTTGATACCAGCAAATCCTATTAATGCAATGGCGCAAACTAATGTTATTGCTGTTGTTGTATTTGGCGTTATTATTGGTGGTGTTGCTAGACTTGTGAAACAACATGGTGCCAGTGATTTAGAAGTAGTCACAAAATTATTTGATGAAGTGCACACAGTTATCTTCTGGGTAGCAGATTTTGTGATCGGCTTAATGCCATATGGTGTTGTGGCGTTGTTGGCTACAACATTGGCGCAAAAAGGGTTTGGTGCTATTGCTGACATGGGCTTGTTTATTATCTTAATCTATGTAGGCGTTGCAATCATGTTAGTAGTACAAGCTGTATTATTAACTATGTTTGGTGTTAGTCCAATCATGTACTTCCGTAAAGCAAAAGAAGCCTTAATCTTGGCTTTCACATCTCGTTCTAGTATGGGTGTATTACCATTGACGGTAGAAACATTGACTAAAAAGTTAGGCGTTAACCCTGCTACTGCGAATACAGTAGCAAGTTTTGGTACGACAGCAGGCATGCAAGGCTGTGCAGGCATCTTCCCAGCCTTATGTATCGTTTATATCGCTCGCGTATCTGGAGTGCCATTAGACTTTACAATGTATGTGATGAGCGTTATCGTGATTGCATTAGGCTCCTTAGGGATTGCAGGGGTTCCGGGTACAGCAACTATGGCAGCATCCGTATCCTTATCTGGTACTGGTATGGGAGCATTCTTCGGCTCCATTTCTCCAATTTTAGCAGTAGACCCTATTGTAGATATGGGACGTACAATGTTAAATGTAAGTGGTTCTATGACAAATGCTATTGTAGTAGATCGTTTGCAAGGAACTTTTGACCAAGAAGCCTTTAACGACACAAAAACAATTCGATAAGGTATAAGTAATGTATTAGATGCATCATGTATCTATGATGAAAGTACTAAAAGATATACAGCTGCAACCTATTGATATCGCGTAGGTTGCAGCTTTTTTCTATCATAGAGTTGAAGAAAATAGGCTATTCCTTGAGTGTGCCATGACAGATGTAAAATAAGGACCTCTATCGCGCGATAGAGGTCCTTATTTGTGATATAGGGAAGGGAATATAAAAGAATATAGATAAGGGTAGTGTAAGGCTATTTAAGGGTATTTAAGGGTATATATAGGAAACCTTACCATCGATCAATGCCTAGGTGGCGTTCCATACGACGCATCATGCGTGCGAAGGCATCATCTTCCTCTTTTTTCTGCGATTTTGTTTCTTCAACTACAGGAATGGAGTTAGGTGATGTGATAATCACAGTATCACCAAAGGTATGGTATGTATGCCCACCTACACGTTTAGTTTGGGAGTAACTTTCATCATAGGAGTATGGTTCTACACGATCTTTATGAAAAAAATCATCCTTGTTATATTCACGTACACCTGCATTGTAAGCATCGATAGCAGCACGTTTTTTAGTAATCAACATTTGAATCACTGCATCTGTATCTGCTAAGTAAGTTTCCAAATCTTTCGTGTATGCTTTCATATCCTCAGCAGATGCCATTTTAAAAGACATAGGTGTATGGTCGCTTTGAAAATTAGGATAGTTGATGGATGAAGCAAAAGCGGAAGAACCAATAGTCATGGCTAGTGTTGTCAAGAGTAGTGCACGTTTCATAAGTGTCTCCTTTTCATCATTTCATTTGTAAAATATAGTTTAGTACCTAGTAGTGTTTATCACCGCAGGTATATTTTGAAAACGACTGCGTGTAAGAGTTTGTTACATACTAGTATCCATCTTGAGAAGTGAACCTTGTAGTTAAAGTATATCCTAGTAATATGAAGATACGATGATGCATGGTGAAAGATATGTATAGCTACTATATGGAGGATACCTATGAACCTATATACTTATGAGTTAGGGTGCAAAAAAGCGACTGTTTTCACAGTCGCTTTAGTATACCTATACTAGTTCTAACCCACTTGGGATAAGGCATATGTAATTTGACCCACTTGGGTATATATCATTACTACTTAGTATATCATTTGTATGGGGTACTTACCCTTAGAACTACTTAGTTCTCTATGTAGGTTGTTTTGTATCACTTGATACAGTTTTATAGTACTTATCTAAGAAACCACTCGGCTTACTGATTAGATAAGAGTTTCTCCGTGTTGAGAGAAGAATGCTTGTGGATGAGCACATACTGGGCAAAGTTTTGGAGCTTCTTCACCGATGTGGATATAACCACAGTTAGCACAGATCCAAGCAACTGGTTGTTCACGTTTGAACACTTTACCGCCTTCAACAGCAGTTACAAGGTCAAGGTAACGTTCTTCGTGACGAGCTTCGATAACACCAACTTGTTCGAATAAGTAAGCGATTTTAGCGAAACCTTCTTCTTTTGCAACTTTAGCAAATTCTGGGTACATTACAGTGTGTTCGTAGTGTTCGCCAGCAGCAGCATCTTTTAAGTTGATTGCTACGTCAGCGTTTACATCGCCACCGTGTAACAATTTGAACCATACTTTAGCATGAGCGGATTCGTTGATTGCTGTTTCTTCGAAGTAATCAGCGATTTTGTTCATACCAGCTTTACGAGCTGCACTTGCATAGTATGTGTATTTACGGTTAGCTTGAGATTCACCAGCGAATGCTGCTTGAAGATTTTTTTCTGTTTGAGTACCTTTTAATTCTGGCATTTTTGTTCCTCCATGTACTTTACATAGTTGTAATAAAATAAATACTTATTTGTATAATGGGCTTGTTCACTTGAACAAGTCCCTATCGATTTCGTTACTTAACGAATAATCATTGTTGATTACATTATAGACTATGAAAATGAGAAATGCAAGTCTTTTTTTAGAAAAATTTAAATTTTTTTGTAAATGATAAAGTCTCTCAATCGGCTATAGTATCGCATTTATAGTTATTTAATTCCCTATAAAAACAAGGGGATTACACAGAAAAGAAATTGAGAATCGAACTCAAGAGATAAAACTGTAATGATAATACATAGAAATCCCTCTATTTATAGGGTTTCTTAGTTATGAAACAGAAAAGGGGAGTTGTCAGTTGCTAACAAGTGATAGCAGTCATCAGTACTGATGAGAGGGTTGACAGCCTTAGTGCAAACTTTTAGTAATACCCATACGGCCCTATAGAGAAATATAAAGTTAGATGATATACTATAAACATAATCATGGAAATAGGAGGTGCCTATGGGATTTATAAAATACCAAGTAGGTGATGTGGTACAAATGAAGAAACCCCATCCTTGTGGTAGTCAGAATTGGGAGATTAAACGAACTGGCGTTGATTTCGTAACAGTCTGTGAAGGCTGTGGGCATCAAGTGATGATACCACGACCTAAGTTTGAAAAGAATGTAAAAAAGATAGTATCCAGAAAAGAAGCAACAGAAGAATAAAATATGATTCGTAAATCATAATAATTTTCTAGGAAAGGGATACCTATGGTTGATTTAACAAAATATGCAGCTAAGGGCGGTTGTGCTTGCAAGATTGGGCCGCACATTTTAGAGGATGTGTTGCAACATATGAAGATGCCTACACATCCAGCTGTATTGACCGATGCATCTGGTATGGAAGATGCTGGAGTGTATCAAATTAATGAAAGTCAAGCTATTGTACAGACGGTGGATTTTTTTACACCTCCAGTGGCAGATCCGAGACTCTTTGGTAGAGTAGCGGCTTGCAATAGTTTAAGTGATATATATGCCATGGGGGGCACGCCTATATCAGCATTGAATATTGTAGGATTTCCTGTGTCTTTAGTGAAAGAAGGTGTCCTTCGTGAGGTCTTAGAAGGGGCCAATGAGGTTTTACTGGAGACGGGAGTAGCTCTTCTTGGTGGTCACAGTATCGAAAATGAAGTGCCTATTTTTGGAATGGCTGTGACTGGTCTCATTAATCCACGTCATATTTGGACGAATGGAGATGCTCAAGTGGGTGATGTCTTAATTCTATCTAAACCGATTGGAACGGGCATTATGAACACGGCTGCAAAAGGTGGCGTATTCTCTGAAGGTGTGCAGGAAGCTGTGCACAGTATGGGAACGATTAATAAAGGAGCTCGAGATGTGGCGGCGCAGTTTATCATTCACGGTTGTACGGATATTACGGGATTCAGCTTGATTGGTCATGTATCTGAAATGGCAAAAGCTAGTGGAACATCTGTGGAACTCTATGCGGAGCAAATTCCTCTCTTTACGGATGTATTAGAGGCTGCTAGTATGGGCTTAGTTCCAGCGTCTACCTATGGGAATCGTAAAGCATTAGGCGATCAAGCTGAGTTTGCTGACCATTTAGATCCAGTATGGAGCGATATTTGTTTTGATCCGCAAACATCAGGTGGTTTATTATTTGCTTGTTCTGAAAGTGAAGGAAAGCAGTTACTTTCAGAGTTACAGGCAAAGGGTTTACAGGCCGCGCAGATCGGCCGTGTCATTCAGGAAGGAAGGAAACAAGTCTATGTCAAATAAAGAAGTAACGATAGATATGCGAGGCCAAGTATGCCCAGCGCCTGTGATTGAAGCAAAAAAAGCGATGGATTCTGATGCGAATCTGTATGTAAAAGTCATTGTCGACAATGATGTGAGCCGTGACAATGTGGTGAAATTAGGAGAATACCGAGGCTATGAAAACCATGTATTAGAACAAGAGGGAAATTACATCGTTGTATTGATTCCCCCTACAGCTGTGAAAGCGGAAGTGACTGCGGTTAGTGCTGTAAATATTCAAACTTCGAATGATTTAGGGGACCTAGATTTGGAAGATATTTTTGAAAATGAATTTGCTGCACCCCTAGGAAAGGTTGTAACGAATACAACGATTGCCGGTGGAGAGGCCCCATTTTATATGACAAATGGTACAGGTAGCTTGGAACGCAGTATTGCAGCTTATGAAAAAACAAAAGCAGAAAAAGCAGCAATGGGTGCGCCGATTAGTCAAGATACAGTTCCCCCTGAATTGATGGGAACCGCGGTACCATCTGTGCCAACCCCTTCTATGGGTGGTAAAGTCTTATTGCTGACAAAAGACTATTTAGGTGAAGGTAGTGAAGAGTTAGGTCGTAATTTGATGAAAACATTCATCTATGTATTGACAGAAACAGATGTGAAACCCAAAGCCATCTATTGCATTAATAGCGCTGTAAAAATGCTCGTAGAAGGGTCTGAACATATTGAAAACTTCAAAGCCTTAGAAGCAGCAGGGGTGACTGTTAGTGGCTGTGGCATTTGTTTAGACTTTTACGAGGTGAAAGACAAAGTGCAAGTAGGCACTATTACGAATCTGTATGCTATTACTGAAAGTATGATGCAAGAACCATTTGTTACGTTGTAATTAGATGCGTGGTAACATTGGTAGATAGAACTGGAAAGATGGAATGAGGTAGACGCACATGAACGTTTTTGCAGTAGATAGTAAGAAACTTGATACAGCTACAGATAAGGTACCACAAAAAGTACTCGTTCTATTTAGTTCTTACTATTTTGCAGATAAAGCAGATAAAATGTTAGGGCAATATAAAGTGCCTCATCAGTTAATGCCAGTTCCACCAGAGCTATCTAGTGCTTGTGGGCTCTCTATTGGTGTGCAAGAAGAATACATAGAAGAAGTGTTACGTATCTTTGAAGTAGAAAAAATAACCCCTTCTCATATGTATTATTATGAAAAGGGAAAAGAACCAACTGAATATGTACGCAGACCTTGCTAACTAAAAGAGGCATATACAGTGATATTTTAAGTAAAAGTACACTGTATATGCCTGTATTGTTAGTAGGTTATTATACGTTGAAGCGGAAATGTGTTACATCGCCGTCTTTCATGATATAGTCTTTGCCTTCTAGGCGCACAAGACCTTTTTCTTTGGCAGCATTTTGGCTACCGCAAGCTTCTAAATCGTCAAAGGATACGATTTCCGCACGAATGAAGCCTTTTTCGATATCGGAGTGGATTTTACCAGCTGCTTGTGGAGCTTTTGTGCCTTCCACGATAGTCCACGCACGAGCTTCCATTTCGCCAGCTGTGAAGTAGTTAATTAAGCCCAATAAGGAGTAACTAGCTTTGATTAATTTTGTTAAGCCACTTTCTTCTAAACCGAGGTCAGCTAGGAAAGCTGTTGCTTCTTCGTCGGATAATTCAGCAATTTCCGACTCAATGCGAGCAGATACGACAACTACGCCAGAACCTTCTTTAGCAGCATAGTCTTCTACTTGTTTGACAAATTCGTTGCCAGAGTAGTCGGACACTTCATCTTCCCCCACATTGGCTACGTATAAAGATTTTTTAGCTGTTAATAGTGTTAGGTCTTTTAAGATTTCTAGCTCATCGTCTGTTAAGCCTTGGGCACGAACAGGGATGGCATCGCCTAAAGCAGCAGATACTTTTTCTAAAATAGGCGCTTCAATGCGAGCATCTTTGTCACCAGATTTTGCTAATTTAGCAATACGTTGTAAGCGCTTATCTACGCTTTCAAGATCAGCTAAGCAAAGTTCAGTGTTGATGATTTCAATATCGCGAACAGGATCTACAGAACCAGCCACATGTGTGATGTTAGGGTCATCGAAACAACGAATCACTTGTGCAATGGCATCGACTTGGCGAATGTGGCTTAAGAATTTGTTGCCTAAACCTTCCCCTTTGGATGCACCAGCCACAAGGCCTGCGATGTCTACAAAACGCATGGCAGCAGGTAAGATGCGTTTAGAACCGAACATCTCAGCCAACACCGCTAAACGAGCGTCAGGTACGTCTACCACGCCTACATTTGGTTCGATGGTACAGAATGGGTAGTTTGCCGCTTCTGCGCCAGCCTTTGTAATAGCATTAAACAATGTACTTTTTCCGACATTTGGAAGGCCTACAATGCCTACTTCTAAATTTGTGCTCATGTGTGGGTAACTCCTTTGTTGGTTGCGATAAATTATTAAAGTAATATAAATGCCTAACGATATAAGGTTTAGTGGACCTTAACACGTTAGGCATTTCGTGTTCCATCATTCGAGATGAGCCTAACGCCTAGTGCACGTTGAGGGCTCTCTTTTTACAGTCATAGTATACCATAATTGCATATAGACTGCCAATAGATTTATATAAAATATAAAAATAGAGGAATGTTGATACTTCTTGATCAACGTTCCTCTATTTTATTGGGTGCTATTTTGTTACAGCCTCGTGTATCTCATGAACGAAGATACTATTATCAAACGTATATCTTATAGATAATGGGCACGTAATTCTTCAGCGGATTTTGGAGATAACCAAGCTGGTGCGATATCGAATACTGTGAAAGCACCGCGACCACCATGTGCTGCTAAGCGATGCACACCACGAGCGAAGGCTACTAATACAGCGCCAGTGAACTCAGGGTTAGAGTCTAGTTGTAAACCGAATTCGTAGATGTGTTTTGTACCTGTTGTAGTTTCGCCGCTGCGGATCACAAGACCGCCATGTGGGATGCCTTTGTGGTTAGCATCCAATTCTTCTTGGGATATGAATGTTACAGTTGTCTCATAGCCAACGAAGTAGTTAGGCATTGTTTTAATTTCATTTTCAATGCGAGCTGCGTCAGCGCCTTCTTCCAATACTACATAGCATTCACGAAGGTGAGAAGAAGTAGCTGTCACTTCTGGTGTTTCACCATTGCGGATAGCAGAGATGATTTCTTGTTTAGGCACTGTGTATTGGCGAGCATCTGCTACGCCTTCGATACGACGGATCGCGTCGGAATGACCTTGAGATACACCACGGCCCCAGAATGTGTAGGAATCGCCTTGTGGTAAGATACTTTCAGCGTACACACGTTGCAAGGAAAACATGCCAGGGTCCCAACCGCAAGAGATTAATGCTGCTGTGCCAGCTTCTTGGGCTACTTTGCGCACATTTTCGAAATGTTCAGGGATGCGAGCATGTGTGTCAAAGCTGTCGATGACATTGAAATGCGCTGCTAAAGCAGGCGTTTGGTCGATTAGGTCTGTAGCACTACCGCCGCATAATACCATGACATCGATTTTGCCTTTGAAAGATTCCACTTCTTCCATTGTGTAGCTAGGAACGCCACTAACAGTTTGTAAACCAGAACGGCGAGAGAATACGCCTACTAATTCCATATCTGGTTGTAATGCTACAGCCGCTTCTACACCGCGACCAAGATTGCCGTATCCAACGATACCAATACGAATGTTGCTCATTGTTACTTCCTTTCGTGAAAGTTGATACTTTCATTAATATTAATGCTATACGAACTGTAATGTAAGATTACAGTATATGATGAAATAAAATAGGGAGGATTATGTCCGCTATTTTTCGCATGTACCATTATAGCGAAAAATTCTCATAGAGAAAAGGGGGGATATTAAAATTGTAATGTTTTAATGCGATCGACTGCACGAATGGTGTTTTCTCGGCTTCCGAATGCAGTGAGACGTAAATAGCCTTCGCCTTCTGGACCAAAGCCAGAACCAGGAGTGCTTACAATGTGTACCTTTTCTAATAGGGTATCGAATAAGTCCCAGCTAGTCATGCCTTTTGGTGCTTGAATCCAAATGTATGGAGCATCAACACCACCAAATACAGTTAGACCAATGGCTTCTAAGCCTTCACGGATAATGCGAGCATTTTCCATGTAGTAAGCGATGTGTTCTTTAATTTGTGCACGACCTTCTGGTGTGTAAACAGCAGCAGCACCACGTTGAATGATGTAAGGAACACCATTGAATTTTGTGGTCTGGCGACGATTCCACATTGGGTTCAGAGGAACACGTTTGCCTTCTGTGTTCTTTGCAGTTACTTCGTGAGGAACTACAGTGTAGGCACAACGAGTACCAGTGAAACCTGCTGTTTTAGAGAAAGAACGGAATTCGATGGCCACTTCACGAGCGCCTTCGATTTCATAAATAGAACGAACTGTATCTGTAGATGTGATGAAAGCTTCATAAGCGGAGTCGAACATTAAGATCGCTTCGTTATCTTTACACCACTGTACCCATTCCGCCAAACGAGCACGGCTTAATACAGTGCCAGTTGGGTTGTTAGGGCAGCAAAGATAGACGATATCTACTCGTTCTTTTGGGAATGCCGGAGAGAAATGATTCTCTGCATTGGTTGGTAAATATACCACTTTTTCGTAGATGCCGTCGATAGCTTTACCAGTGCGACCACTCATCACATTAGAATCTAAATATACAGGGTATACAGGGTCAGTAATAGCGATGATGTTATTTTCAGAGAAAATTTCCTGAATATTGCCCACATCAGATTTAGCACCGTCAGATACGAAGATTTCATCAGCTTGAATAGTAATGCCTAGGGGAGCATAATCGCCTTCAACGATGGCATTGCGCAAGAAATCGTAGCCTTGCTCAGGACCATAACCTCGGAATGTATCGGCAGAACCCATTTCTTCTACTGCGGCGTGCATAGCTTCAATGACAGCTGGCACAAGAGGGCGTGTCACATCGCCAATGCCAAGGCGAATGATGTCTGCCTCCAGATGGCTTTCTTTGAAAGCTTCTACTTTGCGTGCAATATTTGCGAATAAATAGGAACCTTGTAGGTTTTCGTAATTTGGATTGATAGTAGCCATAGGAGCTCCTTCTGTTATACATCAATAATGATACATTTATATATAGTTTAAATTGCATTTCTATATTCTATAGTATTTGGAGCGATATGTCAAAATAAAATGGCTTTATCTGAAAAAGTCTGATATATGCATTGTCTATAGCCTAGTTTTGTATTGGAGATTATAAATACTTGTAAGAGGGATACTAAGGAATATAAAAAGGACTGCTCTAGGTGAACAGTCCTGTAGAATTAGAGTGTGTTATTTTCTTTCACGTCAAATATAGTAATTTACGTTGCACTCTCCGCAAGCGATACATATAACATAACGCTGCCGTAGAGGTACTTGACAATAACCCGATCCATACGGAATAGGGGCCAAAATCTGTGAATAGATAACATAGATACGCAACGGGAACGGTTACCCCCCAATAAGTACCTATAGTAATAATAGACACGCTAGTTACATCACGATAAGCCCGAAGTACACCCTGCAATGGAGTGCCTAGAGCATCGATGATGGTGAAAAATACAGCGTAAGAAATGAAGCTATCGATGAGAGGAATCATGTGTTCCTCTTTAGTGTATAAGTTAGCTAAGAAATCGATGTGTGTGAAGGAATAGGTCCCAATACCAAGAGCGATACATATGGCTACGCCACGAGTAATCCATGTGTAGGTAATGGCATTTTGATATCGTTTAGCCCCCAATTCATAGGCAATAACGATGGTAGCTGCCATACTTAGACTAAGTGGAAAGGAAAACGTTAGACCAAGGAAACTAGAGGCAGCTTGATGGGCGGCTATAATTTCTGTACCAAATTTTGTCATAGCAATACCGGCAGCACTGAAAATGCTAATTTCAGCAAAGATAGATAAACCGATAGGGATACCTAAGGCTAATTGGTCTCTGATTAATATCCAGCTAGGTCCAGTGAAAGATGACCAAAACCGATAGTGCTTAAAGTTCTTGTGAAATGTAATTAATCCAAGGAAACACAGCATCATATACCAATAGGCGATGGCCGTTGAAATACCGGCACCAAAGCCCCCAAGAGCGGGGATGGGGCCATAACCTTGTATGAATAGTACATTGAAAATGGACTGAAAAAGTACGCTGCTGCCAATGATGTATAAAGAGTAGCGAGTATTTCCGTGAGCATCGACGATATATCGGAATCCAGACATAATCATCATAGCTGGAAAGGCGACGCACATGGCGTTCATATATTGGATGCAAACAGATTTTGCCGCTGGTTCTAATCCCAATAGATCTAACAAAGGAGATAAACCAAGTAGAGTGGCAAGTATAAGAACTGTTGCAAATGCAAGCCCTAAATAGATATTTTGCCACATAGTAGCAGCTACCGATTCAGTTTTTTTAGCCCCTAAGGCGTGAGAAATAATAGGGGTCACACCAAGGAGAATTCCTGACAGACCAAAAAAAGCGGCGACCCATAAGTTATACCCCACACCGATAGCTGCTAAATCTATAGTACTGTATTGCCCCGTTAATGTGACCGCTACAAAACTACCAGCAATGATAGAAAATTGTGTAGCAATGACGGGGGCAGCTACAAGTAGAAAATGTTTAATCATAGAAACTAAAGACATAGTGCCTCCCAAAAACAAACTCACTTATGATATTAATAATGTTAATAACATTTAATTTTATCACTTGTTACACTATATGTCTATAGCTGTTGAGAGGTATTGTCTCTTAAAAAGACATGGTGTATAATGGTAACAATTCAGTTATATCAATAGATGTAACGAGGTATATTGTGGAAAAATCATAGATGTATATAATTTTTGCATATATCTATGTAATTATCGCAATGAGTTTGGTGGAAACACCGGAAAGGAGTTCTATGTTAGGAGCAATCATTGGAGATATGGCGGGCTCAATCTATGAGTTCAATAATATCAAAAGCAGAGACTTCGAGTTTTTGTCAGAGGCTTGTAAGCCTACAGATGATTCGATTTTAACATGTGCTATTGCACGAGCTTTAATTGATGTAAAAGGAAGGGGGACACATTTACAACGAGCTACTATCTATCGTATGAAAGAATATTTTCTTTCCAATCCATTACCGATGGGCGGATTTGGTGCAAAATTTTTCCGATGGGGGTTATCTGATGTGACTGAGCCCTATGGTAGTTGGGGTAATGGAGCAGCGATGCGTATTAGCCCTGTGGCTTACGTAGGGAATAGTGAAATGGAAGTCAAGTTGTTGAGCCAAATTGTAACAGGTACCACCCATAATGATCCGGAAGGATTAAAAGGTGGAGAAGTGACGGCTTTAGCCGTGTTCAAAGCACTTCATGGAGCGACGAAAGAAGAAATTCAAGAAATGGTACGATCCTATTATCCTGGTGAGTACAGTGTGGAAGAGTTGCATAAGACTTATAGGTTTGAGCCAAGCTGTCAAAAAACAGTGCCAGAAGGAATGCAATGTTTCTTTGAAAGTGAAGACTATGAATCGGCTATTCGCAATGTAATGTACATCGGTGGTGACTGTGATACATTGGGTGCCATTGTCGGTGCTGTAGCGGGGGCCTATTATGGAATCCCAGAATGGATCCAAGAAAAAGCCTTATCCATAATGCCGGACTATATGGCGGAAGATTATGAAGACTTCAAAGCAATGTATATGGACAAAGAAAAAACCCTCTAAAGCTAGCGCTGGACACGCATATTGCCTTTGAGGGTATGATACAAGGGGCCGGAATCCCCTATGCAATTGTATTGTACCATGTGAAAGGCAATGACGATAGAGAGAAAATAGAATTATGATAAAAATATGGGAGGCTACTCGTATGTGAGTGGTCTCCCTATTTACTATTGACGCAAAAAAAAGAACCTGCCCACCGGCAGGTTCTTTTTAGGATGATGATGTACGCCCATACAAAATCATGACAACTATATCAACACTTTGAGTGCTAATACCATAATGGTGAATTCACTTGGCCATGATAAGGCGATCATCAATATGTGACGTATCCCATACAACGCATATTGTAGTAATAAAAAATCCTTTTTCTTGTATTTTGGAGTATCAGAAAAAGGCCTTTGATTCTCCTCCCTATCTCTCGTAGGTCAAGTGGTGAATGATGAATAGGCAGTTCTCCTGACTCAGCTTCAACGCGCCTCCAGCCTTCCCAGTTTCCCAGTGACATAATTGGATTTGCTCTGCTTTACAGTGGCGGGACCGTGCCAGACTTTAACTGGCTTCTCTATTATGCTTTCGCACCTATTCCCGAATGTTTGATTGTATGTGTGTATTGTACTCCTTTGGTTTTTCGATGTCAAGAACAAGATGAATAAGTATGACTATTTTGTAATTAGAACGGTATAATTGTGACTTTTATTACTAATTATCATGATTGAGATCGGTGTACTCCTTTTCTTGCTAAATAGATAGCATTAATTTATAATGAATGAAGATAATACAATATATTGTGTAATATAAAGGATGATGAGATGAAGTATACAAGTACGCGCAGTCATGAAACGGTGAGTGAAACCTTTGCGTTGCTCCATGGATTGGCAAGTGATGGCGGTTTATATGTGCCGGTGGAGTTTCCGGAACAATGTTTGTCCTACCGCGATGTGGCAGACAAGAGTTATGAAGAAATTGCACTGGTTGTGTTGAGTAAGTTATTTACGACTTTCACAGAAGCGGAATTAGAAACGATGATTCGTAGTGCCTATAATACGGTGAACTTCGATACACCAGATATGGCGCCTATGCATTCCTTGTTAGAGCGAGTATCCGTGTTGGAGTTGTTCCACGGTCGCACCCAAGCTTTTAAAGATATGGCCTTATCTTTGTTCCCATACTTATTGGTGGCAGCAAAGGAAGCGGAAAAAGAAATAAAAGAAGTGTTGATATTGACAGCTACCTCTGGTGATACAGGAAAAGCAGCCTTAGAAGGATTCAAAGATGTACCAGGCACACACATTCAAGTGTTCTTCCCAACGGATGGCGTTAGCCCTATGCAACAAGAGCAAATGCAAAAGCAAGAAGGTGCAAATGTCAATGTAACAGCCATCGAAGGTAACTTTGATGATGCTCAACAATTTTTGAAGCGTCTCTTTGTGGATGCTGATGTGGCGAAGGAAGTGGCAGACAAAGGAGTGAAGTTCTCTTCTGCTAACTCTATTAATATCGGCCGTCTAGCGCCACAAGTGGTGTACTATGTGGCAGCCTATGCTGAATTGGTAAATACGGGGGCTATCCACGAAGATGAAGCGTTTAATGTGGTGGTGCCAACAGGCAACTTCGGCAATATTTTGGCCGCTTACTATGCAAAACGCATGGGTATTCCGGTTGGTAAATTAATTTGTGCATCCAATCAAAACAATGTGCTCGCAGATTTCTTCAGCACTGGTACCTATGATATGAACCGTCCGTTCTATACAACCATCTCTCCGTCTATGGATATTTTGGAAAGTTCTAACTTTGAACGGTTTATTTATTATGTGAGCGGTGAAAATGCAGAATTGACAGCTGAGCGTATGAAAGCACTGAAAGGAGAGGGCAAATTCTCTGTCACTCCAGAAGAACTACAAGCGGTGCAAAAAGAGTTTGCTGGCGCCTATGTAGACGATGACATGACAAAGGCTGTCATCGAGCAAGTGTACAATTCCTATGGCTATGTAATGGATCCGCACACAGCGGTGGCGATGGGAGCTTATATGAAAGAGCTAGAGGCTCATCCTGAAGATGGTCACCGTCATACGGTGATTGCTTCCACGGCGCATCCTTTCAAATTCCCAACACCGATTTGTGAAGCCTTGGATATCAAAGTAGGATCAACTCCTTATGAAAGCTTAGACAATATTTCGGCAGTCACAGGCGTAGGTTGTCCGAAACAATTGGCAGAGTTGCAACATAAGCCATTGCGTTTCACCAAGGTGATTCCAAAAGAAGCTATGAAAGAAGAAATTCTATCCTTTGTGGATACTTTCAAACAATAGGTGACCTATGGTACAAGCATTTTTCTTTTCCCTCATGTCATCCTTCGCCTTCAGTATTATGAATTTATTTGTGAAACTTCTAGGCGATGGTATGCCGGCGGCAGAGGTGACATTTTTCAGAGGGCTCATAGGAACAATTGCCGTACTCATAGTGATGCGACAAAAAGGAATTTCCTTTTCCACGGAACATCGAGGGCTATTAACCTTGCGTGGTATCTTCGGTGGATTAGGAAATTTAAGTAATTTCATTGCATTAGTCTATATGACGATGGCAGATGCATCCATACTATTTCAACTATCAGGTATATTCGTCCTGATTTTTAGCAACTTTGTGTTGAAAGAAAAATTGCCTGATGGATCTGCTAAATGGTTAGGATTGATCTTCTTAGCCGTTGTGTATATGATTCAACCTTGGAATTTATCGGGATTGCATTGGTATTCTTTTATTGCCATTGCAGGAGCAGCCTTATCGGCGGCGGCCTATACAACGATTCGCACCATTAGCTTAAAGGGTGGTCACAGTTCCTATGAAATCATGTTTTATTTTTTAGTCACCACCATGCTAGTAGGCGGTATCGTGATGATACCAGATTTTGTATGGCCTAATGCAACACAAGCACTGTATTTAGGGATTATCGGAGCCATTTCCGTAGTGGCGCAATTCTTCCTAACTGGTGCGTTTGTGGCAACCAATGCAGTAGTGGCACAATTTATGCAATATGTAGGGGTATTCTTTAACTCCTTCTGGGGATTTATCGTCTTCGGAGAAAACCTAGCCTTGGCTACCGTCATTGCAGGTATTATTATGTTTAGTTCATCAGTGATGTTGGCTCGTTTGAAAGAAGAACAAGCTCACACACGATAGTCAATCAAGAAAGAGGTATGACGATGAGTGAAAAATTATATCAATTTGGTCTAGTTGGTTTGGCTGTTATGGGACAAAACTTGGCCCGCAACATTGCCCGTCATGGATTCAGCATTGCAGTGTACAACCGTACACCACAAAAAACAGACGATTTTGTAACCAACTATAGCCACGAAGGAACAATCGGCGGAGCACATACTCCAGAAGAGTTTGTAGCAATGTTAGAAAAACCTCGTAAAATCATGTTCTTAGTGAAAGCAGGTCAACCTGTAGACGATATGATTGAAGCCTTTTTACCATATTTAGACCAAGGCGATACATTAATCGATGGCGGTAACTCCCATTACCCAGATACGATTCGTCGTACAAAATACTTAGAATCCAAAGGTTTCCGTTTCTTAGGAGTTGGCGTATCTGGTGGTGAAGAAGGGGCTTTAAATGGTCCAAGCTTGATGCCAGGTGGTAACGAAGCTTCCTACAATGAATTGGCTCCTATCTTTACATCCATTGCAGCCCAAGTGGCAGACGGTCCTTGCTGCACATATGTAGGTGATGACGGTGCAGGTCACTATGTAAAAATGGTGCACAATGGTATCGAATACGGCGATATGCAATTAATTTCCGAAGCCTACTTCATGATGAAAGAATTACTTCGCATGAGCGATGATGAAATTGGCGATGTATTTGCAAAATGGAACACAGGATTATTAGATTCCTACCTTATTGAAATCACTGCTAAAATTATGAAAGTAAAAGATACTGATGGAACTCCATTAGTAGAAAAAATCTTGGACAAAGCTGGTCAAAAAGGTACTGGTAAATGGACTAGCCAAGAAGGTTTAGACCTTGGTGTGCCAATTCCAACCATCGCAGAAGCCGTGTTTGCTCGTGCTATGTCTGCGTACAAATCTGAGCGTGTGTTGGCAGAACCAGTATTAGCAGGCCCAACAGAAGTTTTTGAAGGCGATAAAGAAGCATTAGTAGCTGCTATCCATTCTGCCTTATATGCGTCTAAAATTTGCTCCTATGCACAAGGTTTTGCATTGATTAAAGCAGCGGCAAAAGAATATAATTGGAATATTAACTTCGGTGACATGGCATTGTTGTGGCGTGGCGGTTGCATTATCCGTGCAGCATTCTTAGAAGATATTAAAAAAGCATTCACAAATAACCCAGATTTGAATAACTTGATGTTGGATCCATTCTTTGCAGAAGCATTGCAAACACACCAAGCAAAATGGCGTGAAGCGATCATTGCTGCGAAACGTTACGGTATCCCAACACCTGCTTTCAGTGCATCCTTAGATTACTTCGATTCCTATCGTCGTGGTGTATTGCCAGCAAATCTAATCCAAGGACAACGTGACTTCTTCGGTGCTCATACATACGAACGTACAGACAAAGAAGGCACATTCCATACAGAGTGGGCGGAAGCGTAACTACTATATAGCTAGATTTTGTAACATGAATATATAGCAAACATCCCTAGGTGGCGGCCTAGGGATGTTGACTTTTATGTATACATGCTCTTTATCTTGCGACCAGCTTTCTATGAATGATATAATTTACTTAACAAATATTGTTGGACTAAGATAATCTGAGGGAGGTATTCTTATGAGCAATGTAACGTTAACGTATTATGGTCATGCTACGTTTGCTTTGAGCAATGGTGATGTAACGTTGGTATGTGATCCGTTTTTTACGGGTAATACATGGGATGTGGCAAAGGCAGAGGATATAGAGTGCCAATATATTTTTGTGTCCCATGGTCATGATGATCATTATGGTGATACCGATATGATTGCCAAGAAGAATGATGCCCTTGTAATCTCTACTGCAGAGGTAGCTCGAAAAGCCGCTGAAGCAGGGGCTCGTAGCCATGCGATGCATTTAGGTGGAAAGTTTAATTTCCCATTTGGTTCTATCCGTTTAACACCAGCTTTTCATGGGTCTGGTGTTCCAGGTGGTCATGCGGCAGGTGTAATCATTGAGTTTTTTGGTAAACGTGTGTACTTTGCTGGGGATACGGCATTGTTCAGCGATATGAAATTAATCAGTCGCCATGGTGAAATCGACTATGCTTTGTTGCCAATTGGTGATAATTTTACGATGGGTGTGGAAGATGCGGTGACAGCAGCATCTTGGATTCAAGCGAATACAACCATCCCAATTCATTACAAAACATGGCCTGTGATTGATAAAGAGCCAGCAACCTTTGTGGCGTTGTTAGAAGCAAAGCATAAACAAGCTGGACTTGTGGTGGATCCAGGTCAAACTATCGAGCTGTAATATAAGGAATATGAAAAATAAACAGTTCCTTGAACAAATAAAAATTACAAGAAATAATGGGAATGTTTCATTGGCGTACGAATCTTGATAGCAGAGAATATGAAATATTTCTATCTGAAAGGATTGTCACTAGCATATGCTAATGTGGCAATCCTTTTTGTGTAGACTCTTTTCTCTAACATAGATTACTGACGTCAATCCCTTCTCTATGGTATAATGAAATTCACATGGAGGTATCTATGAAATTAACACATTTTGATGAAGGCGGTAATGCGCATATGGTGGATGTGTCCCAAAAGGATCATACAGAGCGCGTAGCTGTAGCAGAAGGGTTTATTACGCTCAGTGAGGAAGCTTTTAGTATTGTGGCTAGCGGGAATGTCAAAAAAGGTGATGTGTTAGCAGTGGCACAATTGGCAGCCATCATGGGAGCGAAACAAACGTCTAACCTTATTCCGTTATGCCATCCATTGGCGTTGACGAAGGTGAGTGTAGACTGTTCCTTGGTAGAAGAGAAGCAAGCTGTGTGCATTCGTAGCACAGTGAAAACTACGGGTCCTACAGGAGTGGAAATGGAAGCGTTAACAGCGGTCCAAGTGGGTCTATTAACTGTCTATGATATGGTAAAGGCCGTCGATAAAAGTATGACCATTGGTCCTGTGTATCTTGTGGAAAAACAAGGTGGTAAAAGCGGACATTTTAAGCGATAAGATAGTAGGTGAATCATGGAAATTGTATTAGTAGAACCGGAAATTCCTGGTAATACAGGCAATATTGCACGTCTTTGTGCAGCAAATCATATGACACTACATTTGGTGGAACCTTTGGGGTTTTCCATTGAAGATAAATATTTAAAACGAGCAGGTCTTGATTATTGGCATCTAGTAGATGTAAAAATACATAAGTCCTTGGATGAAGTGTATGAACAATATAAAGATCGGCGTTTTTGGTATGCTACGACAAAGGCCGCCCATACCCACGCAGAAGTGCAATATGAAATTGGAGATATGCTCGTGTTTGGTAAAGAAACAAAAGGTTTGCCAGAAGAAATTGTGGCAGCCAATCCAGACACATGCATTCGTATTCCGATGATTGATGAAGCGCGGTCTTTGAATTTATCGAATGCGGTGGCAATTATTGCCTATGAAGCTATGCGCCAACTGGATTTCCCAGATTTGCAGGCCGTTGGACCAGGTGTATCTATCGAGGTGTAACCTCTTGATAGTAGGTATTGGTCTATAGAAAATACTAAATATAGTAAGTCTAATCATATGGTATAGCCTATATATAGTGAAATATCATAAACTTTCATAGAATGACCAAAGATTAGATAATATAGACTGTATAGCATACACAATATATGAAAGAATATAAGAATGAAATCCTAATAGGATGGAGGAGAAATTATGAATTACGATTTAGCATATGAATTACAAAAAGCAATGCGTGACAGCGAAGAACATAAAGAGATGATGGCAGCCCAAGAGGCAATTAAAGACGACCAAGCAGCAAAAGGCATGGTAGAAGAATTTATGTCTTTACAAATGCAACTGGAATATGCAAAAATTGCAGATGCTCCTGAAGCGGAAGAGTTATTGAAAAAATTAGAAGGCTTATTGCCGATGGTACAAGCTAATTCTGGTGCGAATGCGTACTTAACAGCGCATGCACGTTGGACACAAGTGGCGAATGATATTTATCGAATCATTAGCGAACCAATCACTGAAGGTATGAAAATTTTAGAAAAGGCAAACTAATATGAGTGCTGTATGGGAAGCATTGCAACAGGTGGTTCCAACGGATCGTATTCAAAGGGATGCGCTGTTAGCACCTTTCACGACCTTTCAAATTGGAGGACCTGCGGATCTACTTGTACTACCTCGTTCTATACAAGAATTGCAGGATTGCATGCGTGTATTACATGCTCATAACATAGAACCTTTTGTGCTAGGCCTAGGATCTAATGTGTTGATTCAAGATGGTGGTATGCGTGGCGTCGTTCTTTGCTTGAAAGAATTGCAAGAGGAGCAACACCGCAACGGTACAACCATTACTATGAGCGCTGGGTATACTTTGAAAGAAGTATCTGAATATGCTCAACGTGAAAGTTTGAGCGGCTTAGAATTTGCCATCGGCATTCCTGGTAGTTTAGGTGGTGCTGTATTCATGAATGCAGGTGCCTATGATGGAGAGATGGATCAAGTAGTAACCAGTGTAGATGCTGTAGATATGCAGGGACACTTGCACCACTATAACCGAGAAGAATTGCAGTTTGCCTATCGTCATAGCCGCTTTCATGAGAACCATGAAATCATCGTTCGTGTGACTATGGAATTACAGGAAGGAAATCCTGAGGATATCCAAGGACGGATGGATGATCTTACTGAAAAACGAGAGTCTAAACAACCATTGGAACATGCCAGCGCAGGATCTACCTTCAAGCGCCCACCGGGATATTATGCAGGAACTTTGATTGACCAAACAGGTTTGAAAGGGTTATCCGTAGGGCCTGCAGAGGTATCTATGAAGCATGCTGGATTTGTGGTCAATCGTGGAGGCGCTACAGCCAATGATGTGCTAGGTGTAATTCATGAGGTACAAAAACGGATTCATGCAGCTCATGGGGTGCAGTTGGAACCAGAGGTGCGCATTCTAGGGGAATCTCGTGAACCAATGGGTTCTGTTGTCGCCGTTGTGAGAGCTCAAGAGACAGATATTCCAGCGTTGTCTAACTTGTGTGCAGACACATTTAGAGAAACTTTCAGTCATGACAATACGGAAGAGGAATTACAGGCTTTCTTTGATGAGGCTTATAACCATGATGTATTGAAACGTGAGTTGGACCATGACGAGAGTGAAACATATCTAGCTTACGTAGATGATGTGTTGGCGGGGTATTTGAAAATAAACTGGGGCGACGCACAAACAGAGCGTAAATTAGAGAATGCCTTTGAAGTACAGCGCCTATATGTGCTCAAAGAGTACCATGGACAAGGCGTGGGTAAAGCCTTGTTTGAAAAAGCTTTGCGCATCGCTGAATCTGGTAATTTTTCTTGGGCATGGTTAGGCGTTTGGGAGAAAAATTATAAAGCCCAACATTTTTATAAACGCTATGGATTTGAAAAATTTGGAGAACACCAATTTGTTGTGACTCCAGAGAAGACAGATATCGATTGGTTGTTGAAGAAATCTTTGCGATAATCCTTGACATATCCATTGTATTTTGAGTATAATATTTCGGTAAGCAATTTGTACGGACTTCCACTAGCCCCGGAAGGTGGCAATTGCTTCTGTTAATACATTCTTGTTATTAGGAGGAAAGCAGCATGAAAACTACATTTATGGCCAATGCGAACAATATTGAACGCAAATGGTATGTTGTTGACGCTGAAGGTAAAACTTTAGGACGTCTTGCTGCCGAAGTTGCTAAAGTTCTTCGGGGCAAACATAAACCAACTTTTACACCACATGCAGACACTGGTGACCACGTTATCGTTGTGAACGCAGAAAAAGTTCGTGTAACAGGTAAAAAATTATTACAAAAAGAATATTTCCGTCATTCTGGTTATCCAGGCGGATCCCGTTTCACTACACTTGCTATGATGTTGGAAAAACATCCTGAACGTGTAATCGAAATGGCAGTTAAAGGTATGCTTCCAAAAAATAAATTGGGTGCACAACAATACCGTAAATTGAATGTATACGCTGGTGCAGAGCATCCACATGCTGCTCAAAAACCAGAAGTTTTGGAATTAGATATCCGTTAATACCGGGAGGAGGAACATATAATGGCAGTAGCACAATACTACGGCACTGGTCGTAGAAAATCTTCCGTTGCTAGAGTTCGTCTGGTACCGGGTACAGGTAAAATCACTGTAAACAAACGCGAATTAAATGAATATTTCGGTCGTCAAACTCTTGAGTTGATTGTTAAACAACCATTGGTATTAACAAACACTTTAGAACAATACGACGTTGTGGCAACTGTAGCTGGTGGTGGCCCATCCGGTCAAGCTGGTGCAATTCGTCACGGTGTGTCTCGTGCATTACTAGAAGTTGATGGCGAACTTCGTCAAGGTCTTAAAAAGGCTGGCTTCTTGACTCGTGACCCACGTATGAAAGAACGTAAAAAATACGGTCTTAAAAAAGCTCGTAAAGCATCTCAATTCTCCAAACGTTAATTTGGCGATTACAGAACCCAGTACCCTTATGGTGCTGGGTTTTTTGTTACCTCTGGAGGATCTGTGTTAATAGAGAAAGGAAGGATACTACATGGATAAACTACTAAGACTATTGGGAGTGGTAGCTGTGGCACTGATCATATGGTATTTGCCACATACGCCAGAAATTTCAGATCAAGGATGGCATTTATTAGCTATCTTTACAGCTACTATTGTGGGCTTTATACTACGACCATATCCCACTGGGGTAATGGCATTTATGGGATCTGCGGCGGCAGTCGCTACTAGTTCGATTAAGATGAATGAAGCGTTATTAGGCTATGCAGAGCCTAATGTATGGCTTATCGTGTCGGCTATCTTCTTTTCTAGAGGAATTATTAACTCTGGATTAGGGCGACGCATTGCGTATACCTTAATTCATTGGTTCGGTACGAGTACCTTGCGTTTAGCCTATGCCTTGGCGATGACAGATTTAATTATTTCTCCGGCTACTCCATCTAATACTGCTCGTGGAGGTGGTATTATCTATCCTATCGTGCAAAATATTTCTATGGCCTTTGATTCGAGACCAGGAGAAACGGCACGTCGCATGGGAGCCTACCTAATGACTACGGCTCACACAGTAAATGCCTGTACAGTGACTGTATTCTTGACCGCTTGTAGTGGTAACTTGTTGATTACATCTTTAGGAGCAAAATTATTTGGCTACACTGTGACATGGTGGGAGTGGTTTTTAGCAGGAGCTTTGCCTGGTTTGCTCAGTATGGTTATCATGCCTTGGTTTATTTATAAGATTTACCCACCTGAAATCAAAGAAACACCAGAAGCTCCAGCTATGGCTCGTGAAGAGTTAGATAAACTAGGTCCGATCACGACGATGGAAAAAAAGGTAGCAGCTATCTTTGTGGGGGCAATTCTACTCTGGTCTACTACGACAATTACGGGTTTACATGCGACGGTCATTGCGATTATGGCCGTACTAGCCTGTGTCATTAGCGAATGTCTTACATGGGATGATATTTTGAAAGAAACCACAGGTTGGGATATTTTAATCTGGATGGGTACTCTAGTAGGTATGGCTGGATTGCTTGGTAAATTAGGCGTTGTAGCTGTCTTTGCAAAATTCGTCAGCACTATGTTAGGTGGTATGTCTTGGGAGTGGGCGGCATTGATTATTTCGTTAGTCTTTGTATACTCGCAGTATTTCTTCGCCAGTGGTACCGCTCGTATTACAGCCTTATTTTCTGCCTTTGCGTCTATCTTAATTGCCTTGGGAGCACCAATTCCTTATGCGATTTTAATGTTTGGCTTGATGAATAGCCCCGGCTGTACGTTGACACATTATAGCTCTGGGGTAACGCCAATCTTCTTTGGCAGTCACTACGTGCCACAAGTGACCTGGTGGAAAGTAGGATTTTATATTTCCGTATTGAATTATATCTTCCATTTCTTCTTTGGTAACTTAAGCATGAAGTTATTTGGAATCATCTAAGATGATGTAGATAGGGAAATACTTCCAGTGTAGTCATCGTAGTGCATGAGTAGATGATTTCTTTGTAATGATGGTAGTATATGGCTTCATAGAAGTGATGGATGTCATATTCTGCATAATTAGAATTAGGACAGGTTTTACATTAGGTTGTACTGAAATGCTGTATGTGCATTTGGGTACAACCTTTTTTGGTTTTATGCTAAATGTGTGGGATGCTCATATACGAAGAGCCCTCACATTTGTTATGGTGGGGTTTTAGAGTTTGAAATTGATAATTGAAGAGTGAAGAAATTTAATTATAAACACTACTTTTGTCATAAGATGTAATAATAAAAGTAAATTATTATATTTTTAATAATGATACTTATTGAAAATGCTTGGACTTTCATGTATAATAATGATAATGATAATGAAAGAAATATCCCTCCAAGAGGTACGTATGAAAATAGATAAACGAAAAGGCAAACGTTGGAAAATTGCCGAACATCAAAAAGAAATAGAATCTCAATTGACCTCTGGATTAGCAGTGCATCCTATTGTTTCTCATTTATTGGCAAACCGTGGGATTACCACTGTAGAAGAAGGTCGAACATTCTTATATAGCACAATGGATGATTTATTAGATCCTTTTATGTTAAAAGGAATGGCACAGGCTGTGGAAGAAATCGAAAGAGTCTTAGCCATGAATGGGTCCATTGTCATTTACGGAGATTATGATGTAGATGGTATTACGGCTACATCACTAATGTACCGATTTTTTTCGCGATTAGGAGCGAATGTAACTTATTATATTCCAGAGCGACAAAGTGAAGGATATGGTCTCAACTTAGAAGCTTTGGAATATTTGATTGCTCAAAAAACAGATTTAATTATTTCGGTAGATTGCGGTATTAGTTCCTATGATATTGTAGAAGCTGTGAGAGATCGCGTGTCTATGATTATTACAGACCATCATACATCACCGCCGCAAATACCAAGGGCTACAGCGGTGGTTAACCATAAACAGCCAGAGTGTCCCTATACAGATAAAAACTTATCTGGCGTAGGTGTGGCATTCAAAGTCTGCCAAGCTTTATGGAAGCGTCGTACTGGTGAAGAATATCGAGAAGACTTAGATATTGTAGCCTTGGGAACGGTAGCTGATGTAGTTCCCTTAGTGGGAGAAAATCGGATTATCGTTCGTGAAGGTTTGCGTAAGATGACAGAGTCTCCCAATGTAGGGATTCAAGCCTTAGTGCAAGTGGCTGGTTTAGAAGGAAAAGTACTATCTGCAGGCCATATTGGGTTTACCTTAGCGCCAAGATTAAATGCAGCAGGACGGGTGACGCATGCGACACGAGCTGTAGAATTACTGATTACCACAGACCTAGTTGAGGCCATGGAAATTGCAGAAGAGTTGCAAGAAACAAATACGGAGCGACAACAGATTGAACGAGCTATTTTTGAAGAAGCGTATCAATCGGTATTAGCACAAGGAAGTTTGGCGGATCAATGTATTGTAGTGGCAGGCGAAGGCTGGCATCCTGGAGTTATCGGTATCGTTGCGTCCCGTTTGGTAGAAGCCTTTTATAAACCGACTATGGTGATTAGTATTCATGATGGAATTGGTAAAGGCTCCTGTCGTAGTATTGATCATTGTAATATGTATGATATGTTAACCTATGCAGGAGATACATTAATACAGTTTGGTGGACATGCACAGGCAGCAGGATTTAGTGTACAAGCAGAGCATATTGATGCCTTACGTGAAAAAGCTAGTGAGTTTTGCCGTAAACAATTAACAGAAGAAGATTATATTCCCATTGTCACCGTTGATGGTGCTATGCATAGCGATGATATTAGCATTGAGTTAATTGATCAAATAGCTACTTTAGAGCCTTATGGTATGGGGAATAGTACGCCTGTGTTTGCACTTCCTAAGATTCGTGTGCAGAATCTGTACCCTATGGGATTTCAAAAAAATCATTGTAAAATTATCTTGCAAGGTCAACAGGGCCCCATTGATGCGGTGGCTTGGCAAGGGGCACATTATATGCAGGAAATCTTTGCAGATGACCCTGTAAAAGTAGCATTTTCTTTGCAAAAAAATGAATGGCAAGGCCTGGTGACGCCACAACTCATTGTGCAAGACTTGGAACCACTTTCACAACAAAGAGAACGACTAGAAGTAGATAGCTTACGCAAGATGTATACTGTGGTAAAACATATTTTCCGGTCTCCCACAGCACCAAAGTATATAGTGGAGCGAGAAGCGTTAGAGTGTAAGCCACAAGAAATGACTTCGCGAGAAGCAATCCTTGCTTTAGATGTATTTAAAGATTTAGGCATTCTAAAAGAGGAAGCATTGGATGATGGACGTCATGTATATCGCTGGGTGAATGTGCAACAAAAGTTGGAACTTCACACATCGTTGACGTTTATGACTTATAGTCAGGAGGGATCATAATGGTAAGTACTATAAGTACCCCTCAGGAGCATACATTTAATAAAGAACGAGAATATGGACAATTTATGGACCGTGTTCGGTCCTATTTACCAGAAGAAGACTGGCCAGTCATAGAGCGTGCGTTTGCACTGGCAGATAAAGCGCATGCATCGCAAAAACGGGCTTCTGGAGAACCGTATATCTTGCACCCTTTAGGGGTTGCCACCATATTGAGCGAACTACAAATTGATCGATCTACCTTGGTATCTGCTTTATTACATGATGTAGTGGAAGATACAGAGATAAGCTTAGAGGAAATAGAAGAACAATTTGGACCAGAAGTGGCATTCTTGGTAGATGGGGTTACAAAACTAAATCAATTTCAGTATCAAACAAAAGAAGAACAGCAAATTGAAAATTATCGAAAGATGATTTTGGCCATGGCAAAAGATGTGCGTGTAGTGGTCATCAAGCTAGGGGACCGATTACACAATATGCGTACCTTAAAGCATATGCGTCCCGATAAACAACAACGTATAGCCCAAGAAACGTTAGAAATTTTTGCGCCATTGGCACATCGCTTAGGTATTTTTAATATTAAATGGGAACTAGAGGACTTATCGTTCCGTTATTTAGAACCAGAAAAATATTATGACCTAGTACAACAGATGAGTGAAAAACGACAAGCTCGTGAGGATATTGTAAATGATACTATGAATACTTTGAAAGATGCTTTGGAACATGCTCATATTAAAGCAGATGTAAAAGGTCGTCCCAAACACTTTTATAGTATTTATAAGAAAATGAAAAAGGACAATCGAGATTTATCTCAAATTTATGATTTGTATGCCGTTCGAGTCATCGTAGATACAATTCCAGATTGTTATGCTGTGCTAGGTACAGTACATAGTTTGTGGAAACCTTTGCCGTATCGCTTTAAAGATTATATTGCGATGCCGAAGTCGAATATGTATCAATCCTTGCATACCACAGTTATCGGTACAAAAGGTCAGCCTGTAGAAATTCAAATTCGTACTTGGGATATGCATCGTGTATCTGAATATGGTGTAGCCGCCCATTGGCGATATAAGGAAGGTAATAAAGGGAAAGCAGAAGCTGATTTTGATGCAAAGGTAGGCTGGATTCGTCATGTTCTTGAGTGGCAAGATGCAAGCGATCCGAAAGAATTGCTTAACGCTTTGAAACTGGATGTCTTTACAGGGGAAGTATTCGTCTTTACCCCAAAAGGCGACGTTATGAAGTTACCGAAAGGCACAGTGCCACTGGATTTTGCGTATCGTGTTCATACCGATGTGGGGAATAAATGTGTAGGAGCCAAAATTAATGGCAAGATTGTTCCTTTGGATTATGAATTGCAAAATGGTGACATCGTTGAAATCGTCACTTCTAAAAATGGGAAACCACGGTTAGACTGGTTAAATATTGTCGGCTCTACAGAAAGTAAGACAAAGATTCGAAACTGGTTTAAGCGTGAAAATAAAGAAGAAAATATCGTCAAAGGTCGCGAACTATTAGAAAAAGAAGCGAAACGCTTAGGCTATGATTGGAAGGACTTAACAAAAAATGGTCGCCTAGAAAAGATTGGAAAATCTTTGAATGCTGGCGGCGAAGCTGAGCTGTACTCTGCCGTTGGATTTGGTGGACTTTCAGTGAATACAGTATTGCTCAGATTAGTGGACATTCATAAGCAGGAAGTCGCTAAGGAAGAGCAGCGAAAAGATACGATGGCTGTCATCGACCGTCTTAAAGTACATCAAGGAAAATCTAAGAAAAGTAGCAGTGGTGTTCTTGTAAAAGGTGAAGCTGGTGTGATGGTTCGTATGGCTCGTTGCTGTAATCCTGTACCAGGAGACGACATTATTGGCTATATTACGAGAGGCCGAGGCGTTTCTGTACATCGTGCAGATTGTACCAATATTGGTCATACCCCAGATGATTTGAATCGTATGATAGAAGTCGATTGGGAAGGAGCTACACAGGATCAATTCCAAGTAAGTGTGTCCGTGCATGCCTATGATCGCAGTGGTTTGTTAATGGAAGTGATGGCAGTCTTGTCAGAAATGAAAATTAACATTTCCAATATTAATGCGAAAACTGACGATGCAAAAGATGTAACCATTCATTTAATGTTAGATATTAAAGATTTGTCACAACTCGATTATGTGATGACGAAATTGCGCCGAGTGAAAGATGTATATTCAGTCCATCGAGGAGGGAAAGCATGAGAGCCGTTGTACAACGTGTGAGTTCTTCTTCGGTTACCGTAGATGGGTCTGTTATTGGTAGTACGAAGCAAGGTCTTTTAGTACTAGTAGGTGTAACAGATACGGATACAATAGAGGATGTACACTATATTTGTGAAAAGGTAAGCCATCTACGCATCTTTGAAGATGAAGAAGATAAAATGAATCTATCTGTGCTAGATGTAGGTGGTGAAGTGTGCGTAGTTTCGCAATTCACCCTCTACGGAGATGCGCGTAAGGGTCGTCGACCGAACTTTATGAAAGCAGCACCACCAGAGATGGCAGAGCGCTTATATTTGGATCTAGTAGAGGCTTTCAAAGGAAAAGGCTTAATCGTGAGTACAGGTCAATTTCAAGCTCATATGCAAGTAGCATTGGTCAATGATGGACCTGTGACGATTCTATTAGAAAGTAGTAAAGAGTTTTAATGGAGTTAAGAAATGAAGTTATATTATATGCCCTTAGGGGCGTATGGAACGAATTGTTACATTGTGCATAATGAAGCAGATAATACGTGCCTTGTAACTGATCCAGGTGACGAAGGAGAAAAGTTAAAAGAAATTCTAGATAGTCACGAATTTAAGGTGCAAGGTATTCTATTAACTCATGGGCACAGTGATCATATTGGGGCTGTAAAAACGTTGGTGGATGCGTACCATGTGCCAGTATATATTCACGAAGGCGATGCGGAATGTTTGACGAATCCAACGGTGAATTTGAGTGCTCATTCTGGTCGCTATATTACAGCAGAAGTAGATGATGTACGCTATGTAAAAGAGGGCGATACGATTTCCTTAGGTGACACTACCTTTACTGTGATTGAAACACCAGGTCATACACCAGGTGGAGTATGTTATTACACAGAGGGAACTTTACTGGCAGGGGATACCTTGTTCCAAGGGTCAATAGGCAGGACGGATTTTCCTAATGGAGATTTTGACGTATTAAGTAAGGGGATTAAAGAAAAGCTATATACATTGCCAGAAGATACAAAGGTCTATCCTGGACATGGACCAGAAACAACAATTGGCGATGAAAAGCAATTTAATCCATTTGTACGGTAGGTGATAGGATGGGAGATAAATCTATACAATATTGGCTACGCTGTATTTTACTGATTTTAGCGAGTATAGGTCTAACGATTGCATTACCGGTAGTGATTCCCTTAGTGATTGCTATTATTTTAACCTTGCTCTTATGGCCTTGGGTAAATATGACGCAACAATATATTCGAAAGTATTGGAAACAATGCCCACGATGGTTAGCTATTATTCCATCTTTCGTGGTAGTGGCGCTCGTATCTACCGTGTTGGTTCGATATGTGATGGTACCAGTAATTAGTGAATTAACAAAATTATTAATTAACTTACCATATGTATTAGACCAATTTGTAGAAGTGGTAAAAGGATTACAAGGTATCGATGGTGAAAGTATCATACCACATCAATTTGAAGGTGTGATTAACTCAACTTTAGTTACGATTGGTAATTATGGAGTGGATTTAGCACAACGTGGTGTGCTTGCTATCGTGTCCTTTGCTAGTACCTTATTACAATTATTGTTAGTACCGATTTTAACATTTTATTTACTGAAAGATGGACGTAGTATTAAACGGGCTATATTAAATATTTTTTCTAGCCCTACTTCAGCTCATTTGGAAGACGTAGTAAATGATATTATTCGTACTTTAGGAGGATATTTACGGGGACAATTACTATTAGCAAGTAATATGTTTTGCCTTACATTTATCGTATGCTATTGCTACGATTTGCCGTATCCTCTTGTATTAGCAGTATTAGCGGGTATCGCGGAGTGGATTCCTATTATTGGACCATTTATTAGTGCAGCGCCAGCCATTATTTTAGCCGCTGTTATTAGTGGTCCTCTAGCCGTAAAAGTTGCCATTACATATGGGATCTTGCAAGTGCTAGATGGACAAATAATTATGCCTAAGATTATGGGGCATGTTATTAATCTTCCCCCATTAGTTATTATTACAGCCATTTTTGTGGGAGGCTATTTCTTTGGGATGATCGGTATGATGACTGCCGTACCATTGACAGCTGTAGCACAAATTATAGCAAAACGGTTGTGGTATTTTAATAAATATTATAGTTTACAGAAAGAGGAACATCATGGATAAAGCAATGGAAGTACAAGCAACAATGGAAAAATTAAAAGAGCGTATTAAAGATAAAAAATATAAATTAACAACACAACGTCAAATTATCTTACAAACGTTCATTGAAGCAGAAGAAAAGCACTTAAGTGCAGAAGATGTGTATATTTTAGTGAAAAAGAACAATCCAGATATTGGTTTAGCTACGATTTACCGTACATTGGACTTATTCACTGAGTTAGACTTAGTAAAACGTTTGGATTTTGGTGATGGTCGTAATCGCTATGAATTAAATAGCGATGAATTATCTCATTTCCATCATCATTTGATTTGTGTTAAGTGTGGCTGCGTCAAAGAATTTGAAGATGATATGTTGGAAACATTAGAATCCATTATCGCTAAAAAATTGAACTTCCATACCACAGACCATCAATTAAAAGTATACGGTTTCTGTGGCGAATGTCATGAAAAGGCAAAACAAGCAGAATCTGAAAAAGAACATGCATAATACATATAGCTATGAAGGACCTATGGAGTTAGGTTCTGTCATAGCTCATCAATGTGGTGCAGTGGGATTGTTTTCATCGAAAGACAACCCTGACTTTATTATATATGTATCGGATATTAGAAAATCTAGCGTTGGTTCTTATATACAAGATCCATTTCTTAACGAGTATAGGCAAAATGAGTCTGCTCCGAGTGTGTTAGTACAATCTGGTGATATTACCAGTGAACTAGAGGCAGAAACTGATGGTACACAGTTGGTAGTACAGTTGTTTTGCCATACTAGAGTACAAGAAGAGCTATTGGAGACTGGTATACAGAGACCATCAGAGTTATATGCAGACTATCTTCATATATGGTCTATTTCTGGAAAAGATACTGTGGAAGGTCGGAAACTGATAGGCAGAGAAGTCTTATCAGAGCTTAGACGTATAATGGGTGTGAGGACTAGTTTATGGGGCACTTTAGTAGGCGTACGGCCTACAAAGTTGACCCATAAACTATGGGACTCCTTAGGTGATTTAGAGAAGGTTCGGCAAGAACTGGAAAGTACCCATAGTATTAGCCATGTGAAGTGGAAATTATTAGAGCAGGTGGCAGTACTGGAACGCCCGTATGTAGCACATGTACAACAATCTCCTAAGGAGATTAGTTTGTATAGTGGTATTCCTTTCTGTGAAACTCATTGTACCTATTGTTCCTTTCCGTATGGACTGATTCAAAACTATGGAAAGGTACAAGACTTTGTGGATGTCTATCATCGTGATATAGAACATATGAAAAGACTTGTTAAAACACATAGTTTAGAGGTACAATCGTTATACATGGGTGGAGGAACTCCAACAAGTTTAGGAGATGGAGACTTTCACCATATTGTGCATGCATTGGGAGATGTGATTCCAAAGGGCCGTGAATTTACTGTAGAAGCGGGGCGTCCTGACTCATTGAATGCTAATAAGGTTCAATCTATTGTAGATGCGGGTGTTACTAGGA
Organism: Veillonella sp. CHU594; assembly: GCF_003992265.1. Lineage (NCBI taxonomy): Bacteria > Bacillati > Bacillota > Negativicutes > Veillonellales > Veillonellaceae > Veillonella > Veillonella sp. CHU594. Next base: position 77,820 of record NZ_RQVB01000002.1, on the reverse strand, counting down.
TTAGCTTGAACCCCCAAACGATGCAGGATGATTTGTTGCGTATCATTGGCCGTGGTCATAGCGTTGCAGAATTTTTATCTATCTATGAGTATGTGGAGAGTCACACAAATTGTTCTATCAATATGGATTTTATTGCAGGATTACCACGTCAAACAGTAAAAAATATGGAAGAGAATGTGCAATACATTGAGCAGTTACGTCCTCATAATGTAACTGTCCATACATTAGCGTTGAAAAAAGGTAGTCCTTTATATGGGAGTAGCTTTGCCAAAGAGATTCCTTCTGAGGATATGGTCCAAACTATGTTAGATGAAACCCATGAAGCATTATTGCAATTAGGATATATACCATACTATATGTATCGTCAACAATACATGGTGGGGCAAATGGAGAACATTGGCTACACCTTGCCAAACTATGAAAGCATTTATAATATACAAATGATAGAAGAACGTCAGTCCATACTTTCCATAGGACCAGGTAGTGTCTCTAAATGGATAGATGGTGCTGATTTTAGGCAACAAAAACAATACATGCCGAAAGATGTAGATACGTATATTCAAGATATACAACGACTATTAGAGAAACGCGATTTACTAAGTAATGAACATTGGAGGGACAGCTAGTGGCTATTCAAAAACCAAGAGGGACACAAGATTTATTGCCGAGTGTTCTTGGAAATTGGTACTATATTGAAAATACCATTCGTCGATTATGTAAGACCTATGGATTTGAAGAAGTTCGTACGCCTATGTTTGAAGAAACAGGCTTATTTTTACGCGGTATTGGGGAAACTACAGATATCGTACAAAAAGAAATGTATTCCTTTCCTACAGGAGATAAAAAAGATCAATCCTATACATTGCGTCCAGAAGGAACGGCATCTGCAGTACGGGCTTATTTAGAAAATAAAATTTATGGACAAGAATCGATTACAAAGTGGTTCTATATTGGCCCTATGTTCCGTCACGATAAGCCGCAAGCTGGTCGCTATCGTCAATTCCATCAATTTGGGGTAGAATTATTGGGTACACAAGCTCCAAGTGCTGATGCGGAATGTATCTCTTTGGTGTTGCAATTATTGCGTGACCTAGGTTTAAAAGATTTGAATGTAGAAGTAAACTCTGTAGGTTGTCCAACGTGTCGTCCTGCGTATAGAGAGAAACTAATTGCTTTCTTTGAACCAAAAAAAGAAGAACTATGTGAACTGTGTCAAAGCCGCTTATACAAGAATCCATTGCGTATCCTTGATTGTAAAGAAGAAAAGTGCCAACAATTGGCAGTAGGTGTTCCGGAGTTAAGTGATAATTTATGTGAAGAGTGTCAAGATCATTTCCATCATGTGAAAGAATACTTAACAGCAGCTGGCGAGAAATTCAGTTTAAATCCACGCTTGGTTCGTGGGTTAGACTATTACACGAAAACTGCTTTTGAAGTACAGTACACTCCATTGGGGTCTCAAAGTGCTGTTGCTGGTGGTGGTCGTTATGATGGTCTAGTAGAAGAACTAGATGGACCACATACACCTGCGGTAGGCTTTGCGATGGGTATGGAACGGTTATTGTTGGCTCTAGAAAAACAAGGCTTATTACCAGAACCAACACAAGAAGATTCCGTCTTCGTAGTGGCATTAGGAGAAATGGCACAAAAAGAGGCTTTCAGAATTACAAATACCTTGCGTAATGCCTATGTAAAAGCAGAAATGGAAGGTTCTGGTAAATCTATGAAGAGCCAAATGAAGTATGCTAACAAAATTAATGCAAAATATGTTATTATAATTGGTGATAATGAATTAGCTGAAGGTAAGGTCATCTTAAAATATATGGATACATCTGAACAAGAAACAGTATCCTTAGCTGAGATTACAAACCGTATAACTGAGTTAGTGAAAGGAAATTAGAATGGAAACTATGAAAGGTTTACACCGTACACATCATTGTGGAACTATCGGTGCAGAACAAGTAGGAACAGAAGTGGTTCTTTGCGGTTGGGTAGAGCGCCGTCGTGATCATGGTGGATTGATTTTTATTGATTTACGTGACCGCTCTGGGGTTGTGCAAATCGTGGCATCTCCTGATCATAATATGGAGTCCTTCCATAAAGCAGAAGATGTGCGTAATGAATATGTATTGTGCGTGCGCGGTACAATTACAGAACGTGATGCAGCGGCTGTGAATCCTAATTTACCAACTGGTAAATATGAAATGTACTGTGAAGAGTTACGTGTATTGAATGCAGCGAAAACACCTCCATTCTATATTCAAGACAATATCGATGTAGATGAAAATATTCGTTTAAAATATCGCTATTTAGATCTTCGCCGTCCAGAAATGCAAGCAAACTTGATCTTGCGTCATAAAGTGACAAAAGCGATGCGCGATTTCTTTGACAACAATGGTTTCTTGGAAATTGAAACACCAATGTTGACAAAAAGTACACCAGAAGGAGCTCGTGACTACTTAGTTCCATCTCGTGTAAATCCTGGTACATTTTATGCATTGCCACAATCTCCACAAATTTTCAAACAAATTTTGATGGTTGCTGGCTATGAAAGATATTTCCAAATTGCTCGTTGTTTCCGTGATGAAGATTTACGTGCAGACCGTCAACCTGAATTTACACAATTGGACATCGAAATGAGCTTCATGAACCAAGAGCAAATCTTGAACATGCAAGAGCAAATGATTGCCCATGTATTTAAAGCGGCACAAGATGTGGAAATTCCATTACCAATGCCTCGCATGACTTGGGATGATGCGATGAATCAATATGGTTCTGATAAACCGGATATCCGTTTTGATATGAAGTTTACAGATGTAACTGACTGTGTGCAAGATACAGAGTTCAAAGTATTCCGCTCCGTTATCGACAATGGCGGTCAAGTAAAAGGTATCGTTGTAAAAGGTTATGCAGGTATTCCACGTCGTGAATTAGATGATTTGACAAACTTCGTAGGTATCTATGGTGCCAAAGGTTTAGCTTGGGCTTGTTTCAATGAAGATGGCACGATCAAATCTCAAATTATGAAATTCTTAGGTGAAGATACTGTTCGTAACATTGGTGCAAAAATGAACGCAGAGCCAGGTGACTTGGTATTGATGATTGCGGATAAACCAGCTGTAGTTGCGAAAGCTCTTGGCGAATTACGTCTTGAAATGGGTAAACGCCGTGGCTTAATTGATGAAAACAAATTGGCCTTCTTATGGGTAACTGATTTCCCTATGTTTGAATACGACGAGGAAGATAAACGCTTTGTGGCAATGCATCATCCGTTCACATCTCCACGTGAAGAGGATATGGACTTGTTAGCCACAGATCCAGGTGCTGTAAAAGCCATCGCTTACGACATGGTATTGAATGGTGTGGAAATCGGTGGTGGTTCCATCCGTATTTATCAATCTGATGTACAAGAAAAAGTATTCAATGCGATCGGCTTAAGCACAGAAGAAAGTCGTTCTAAATTTGGCTTTATGTTAGATGCCTTTGAATACGGTGCTCCTCCACATGGTGGTTGTGCTTTCGGTTTAGACCGTTTGGTGATGTTGATGGCGAAACGTCAATCCATCCGAGACGTGATTGCATTCCCTAAAACACAAAGTGCATCTGATTTGATGAGCCAAGCTCCATCTGAGGTAGCACCAAAACAATTGCGTGAATTACATATCAAAACAGATGTGGCAAAAGAAAAATTAGTATAATCGAATTTGTCCAATAGAAAATTGATATACTTTTAAGGAAAGGGACGGTGTATTTCTTCTTGAAATGACCGTTCCTTTCTGCTATACTATGAGTAAAGAAATTCCTGCTATGTGCGTGTTATATCGCAGTTTTGAGCCAACATTTTAACTTAGGGATTCTCACTCTTGTAAGGGCGCTCTGCCTCTACGAGGACTGTAATCTTACAAGGAGGAAACCCACCTGCCCTTGCAGGATCAAAACACGGTATGGATACGGCATAGTGGGGCCTTTATAACCGCCTTATGGTGGTTTATTTTTTTTGCATTAATAAGAACATATAGACTATATAACTGGATGCATGTATAATAATGTACAGATAATATTTGTTGTAACATCAGGTTTCTACAAGTTTGTTGCTCAACGTGATTTTGTAAACTATACAGGAATTGTTCAATAAGGCTACTAAGAAGGAAGCTCGGGCATCAACTATGTATAAATATATATATGTATGTACTACTGCATGCACGGTAGTAGTTATCAATATATGATGGTAAATATAGGGAGGTGTAAGGATGAATTTGTTTGAGAATATGGAACCAGTAGATCCATTTGAACCCTTGGCGGTCCGCATGCGACCACGTTCATTGGACCATTTCTTTGGACAAGAACAAGTAGTAGGGCCTGGAACATTTCTTCGCTCTATGATTGAAGAAGATAAGGTACCCTCCTTATTGCTATATGGGCCATCTGGGACAGGTAAGACTACGTTAGCCAAAATTATTTCGGAGCTAACTAGTAGTCGTTTTGTTATGCTTAATGCGACCAATGTGGGGATTGGTGAACTTCGAAGTACTATTGAAGAAGCGATGCGTATTCGTACATCTTTGCATCAGAGGACAATTTTATTCTTAGATGAAATTCATCGCTTCAATAAAAGTCAGCAAGATGTATTGTTGCCTTCAGTGGAAAGTGGTCAAATCATTTTAATTGGTGCTACCACAGAGAATCCTTTCTTTGAAGTGAATCGACCTCTTTTATCTCGATTGCGCTTGCTTACTCTAGAGCGATTAGATGCTACGGCATTAGTGGCTATCTTACGTCGTGCTTTAACAGATGAAGAGTATGGTCTAGGTAAGAAAGCGCTGATTGTGACAGACGATCTATTAGAGGATATAGGCCGCTTTGTAGATGGAGATGCCCGTATGGCTTTAAATATTCTGGAGCAAGTGGGGGCTATGGTTCGATCTGGTGGAGAAATTACCGTAGAAATTATAGAAAAAGTACTAGGTCGACGAGTGTATCGGTATGATAAGAAGGGGAATAATCACTATGATGTAATTTCTGCTTTCATTAAAAGTATGCGTGGCTCTGATCCAGATGCGGTGCTATATTATTTAGCTCGTATGATTGAGGCAGGAGAGGATCCTGTATTTATTGCTAGACGCATCGTTATTTGTGCGGCAGAAGATGTAGGACTGGCAGATCCACAAGCCTTGGTAGTGGCAAATGCAGCGGCCCAAGCATCCCATATGGTGGGCCTACCAGAGGCGCGCATTATATTATCAGAGGCTGCTGTATATGTAGCTTTAGCACCTAAGAGTAATAGTGCCTACCTAGGAATTGATGCAGCTATCCATGCGGTGCGCCATAAAGAGCAAGGTGAGGTGCCGAAGCATTTACGAGATGCTCATTATGGAGGTGCTAAACAATTAGGACATGGAGTTGGCTATCGCTATGCACAGGATTATCCTAATGGTTATGTGGAGCAACAGTATTTACCAGACACCTTAGTAGGTGAGACATTCTATACCCCTTTAGAACGTGGTTGTGAAGAGGAACTTGTGAAAGCTTGGAAAGCACGTAAAGGATAAGGTTATTTTCTTGTGAGAAGGCTCAGCTTTGAGAATATTCGATATACTTTCATAGGTGAAAATGGTATAATAAAGTGCTAAGGTATATGATAGAAACAGAGTTTTGGAGTGGAAGATGGTAGAGGAAAAGAAAGGTAAGGCCCCAAGAAGGGGACAAAAGATACAATCGAAACGTTCTACGCCTCTTAAAGAAGATAAACGAGGTAGCACTAGGGGAACTAAATCGCAGCCTAAGGGGATTCGCACTGAGGTAAAAGGCTTACTTCTCATGTGTTTTGCTATATTAGCACTTGTAGGTATGGCCGGTATTGAACTGGGGGCCTTAGGAAGTATTATCAGTGGTATTTTCTCTTATGGTTTTGGCCTAGGTGGTTGGGTTGTAGCTATATGGGTTCTATACAATGGTTGGTGCTGGCTTTATAAAGGGTCATTGGCATCAATTACAAGAAAAGGATTGCTATATACAGCGTTATTACTTGTTGTATTAGCGCAACTGGTACTGTGGAATGTCGATAATGGAGATGAATTAGGAACCACAACATTAGCAAATAATGGCGGTGTACTAGGTGGTTTGTTAGGAGTTTTTTTAAGAAATTTATTAGGGAATATTGGTGGCATTTTAGTGACATCCATTCTTGGCCTTGCTTGTGTATTGGGGATTACAAAATTATCTCTCCGTGAAGGCTTGCATAAAGCGAAGGATAAGGCTAGTGTGGGGCTCGAAATAGCGCAAGAAAAAGCAACAGAAACAGCTAGTGCCATTCGTGAACAAGTACATGAATGGCGTGAAGAACGTCGTAAGGCCTATGATCGTGAAAAAGACACTAGGTATCCTAAAATAGAAGAGGATATGTTTGATATAGAATTGGAATCTGATGTTGATGTAATTACCGAAAAAACTGGTGCTGAATCTACTGAAAAAGCGATTGAGGAAGTTCAGAGAACACAGGTATCAAACCTAGAAGAAACGGTAAACCCCACACCAGAGGAAGAAGTAATCGCTTCCAATACACAGATGGAAGCAGATTTTACTGAAATGGAAGAAGATGATACTACACATAACCATATTCCAGAGCCAGAACTACTTGAAGATGAGATAGTGACTAGTACTTCTATGGTGCAGGCACTAGAGGATTCTCCAGTGGTAGATCGAGCAGAGGAACCTATCACAGACGATGCTTCTTTACAGGATATATGGGAAGATAGGGAGACCACAGATGTGGACGAAGACTCTTATGTACCAGAAGAGTCTATAAATTTAGAACCTATAAAACCTCCATCATTTTTGCAAACTACTAATTATGTAGGATCCTTGGTAGAAGTACCAACCATTGAAACTACGAAAGAAGATACTGCAGCAGTAGCTGTGAACACGGATGGTGTGGCGCGTCCTAGGACGATAGAAAAGCCTTATCAATATCCTCCGTTGACGATGCTTTCACAGGGAAAATCCAATCCTGTGACCAGTGAAGAAGTGGCTCATAATGCAGTCTTACTAGAAGAAACATTAGATAATTTTGGTATTACAGCAAAAGTGGTGAATGCCACCCAAGGTCCAACGGTAACACGTTATGAATTAGAACCTGCGAAAGGGACAAAAGTAAGCCGAATTATGGGTTTACAAGATGATTTAAAAATGAGCTTGGCAGCCGTTGATATTCGTATGGAAGCACCTATACCAGGAAAGTCTGCAGTAGGCATTGAAATTCCTAATAAAAATGTGTCTGCTGTTCATTTACGAGATGTATTGGACTGTGAAGAGTTCCAACAAGCGAGTGGTGGTATTCCGGTAGGACTTGGTAAAGATATTGCAGACATGCCGGTTATTACGGACTTGGCTAAAATGCCACATCTATTGGTGGCTGGATCCACGGGGTCTGGTAAATCTGTTTGTGTCAATACATTGATCTCTAGCATCTTATTTAGTCGTAAGCCAGATGAAGTGAAACTGATTTTGGTGGACCCTAAAATGGTAGAGTTATCCGTGTATAACGGTATTCCACACTTGATGTTGCCAGTGGTAACAGATATGAATAAAGCAGCTGCTGTATTACGATGGGCAGTTCGTGAAATGGATGCCCGCTATATGACATTAGCCACAGCAGGCGTGCGTAATGTGGCTAGCTATAATAAGCAAAATCCAACCAAATCGATGCCTCTCATTTTAATTATTATCGATGAGTTAGCTGATTTGATGATGACTAATCCAGATGTGGAAGAATCCATTGACCGATTAGCCGCAAAAGCACGTGCCGCAGGGATTCATATGGTATTGGCAACGCAACGTCCATCGGTGGATGTGATTACAGGTAAAATTAAAGCCAATGTACCGAGTCGTATTGCTTTCACAGTGGCTACTCAAATTGATTCTCGCACCATTCTGGACCAAGCAGGAGCAGAACGCCTATTAGGTCGTGGCGATATGTTATTTAATCCTATAGGAGCGAATAAACCAATTCGTATTCAAGGGGCCTTCATTTCTGATGAAGAAGTGGAAGAATTGATTGCTTTTGTCAAAGGACAAGGTCAGCCAGAATATGATGAAGTGATGATGGCAGAAACAGATAAAGGTGCTGAAAGTTCTGATGCCGTTGGCAGTGATGAGGAACAAGATGAATTGTTGGAACGAGCTGTACAAATTGTACTAGAACAACGTAGTGCGTCAGCCTCTATTTTGCAACGTAGATTGCGAGTTGGTTTTTCTAGAGCCGGTCGTTTAATTGATACCATGCAAGATATGAAAATTATTGGTCCTCCTACGAATAGTAGTAAAGGTCGCGATATTTTAATGGGAGAAGATCAAATTAGAGAACTATATTTCCCAAATTTTACAGTAGATTAGAGTAGTGTGCCATTTGCGTTATGTAGATGGCACCTATATGTATAGGAGGTTCTATGGCATCGATTGGCGAAGAACTTAGACGTGAGCGTCAACGACGCGGTTTAACATTAGAACAAATTGAAGATGTATTACATATAAAAGTAGCTTACCTACATGCCTTGGAGCATGATGAGTTTAGTCGTATTCCAGGTAGTGTGTACACCAAAGGGTTCATTAAAAATTATAGTGAACTACTGGGCTTAGATAGCCGTCGATTGGTGGATACTTTTAAAAATAGAATGGGTGAATCCTTGACGATTCCCAAACGCAGAATGGTATCAAAAGAACAAGAGAAGGCTGATGCCTTTCGAGAACAGGAATTGATTGAGGCGCCGAAACAACGGTTAACCTATGAAAGTCGCAAGGCAAAGCGACAAAAAACGATGATGATAGAACGATTTGTAGTAGGTGGTATTTTGCTGCTGATTATTCTATTTTTAGGTTGGCTATTTTTCGTGTAATACAGTATAAGGAATACAATGAAAGAACAATATTTAATTACTACAAAAGCAGAAATGGACGAACGAGGGTGGGCTGAACTTGATTTTGTCATTATCAGCGGAGATGCCTATGTGGATCATCCTTCCTTCGCGCCTACTGTAATTGGTAGATTATTAGAGTCCTATGGATATCGAGTCGGTATCATAGCTCAGCCAGACTGGAACGATGTGAATGCCTTTAAGGTTTTGGGAAAGCCTCGATTGGCATCCTTAGTGACAGCAGGTAATTTAGACAGTATGCTCAATAAATTTACAGCAGCCAAGAAACATCGCCGTGATGATGGGTATTCTCCAGGTGGTGAATCTGGGCGACGCCCAGACCGAGCTACGGTGGTGTATGCGAATCGTATGCGAGAGGCTTTTAAAGGGGTTCCTGTTGTTATTGGCGGCATTGAAGCCAGTTTGCGACGATTTGCCCATTATGATTATTGGTCCGATACAGTGCGCCGCTCTATTTTGATGGATAGTAAGGCAGATGTCCTTATCTATGGTATGGGAGAAAAGCAAATTCGTGAAATCGCCGAAGCCTTAGATAAAGACCAATTACAAAAACGATTACCTGCCATCAAAGGGATTTGTTATGTTGCCAACACCGTGCCAGAGAATGCTATTGAATGCCCATCTTACGAAGCTATATCAGCAGACAAAGAAATCTTTGCTAAAGCCTTTAAAATGCAATTTGATGAGCAAGATCCATACTATGGGAAAACAGTGGCGCAAGGGCATGGTAATCGGTATATAGTACAGAATAGTCCAGCCTTACCATTAACACAGGAAGAAATGGATCATGTCTATAGTTTACCCTATATGAGAAAATGGCATCCTATGTATGATGCGGCTGGTGGAGTACCTGCCTTAGCAGAAGTACAGTTCAGTATTACTAGCCATCGTGGTTGTTTTGGTAGTTGTTCTTTCTGTGCTATTACAAGCCATCAAGGGCGAATTATTCAAAATCGTAGTCATCAGTCGATCTTAGATGAGGCTCACCGTATGACAACTATGGATGGATTTAAAGGATACATTCATGATGTAGGAGGTCCTACGGCAAATTTCCGTCATGTTGCTTGCGATAAACAGTTGAAAGTAGGCGCTTGTAAGGGGAAAACATGTGCTGCGCCCAAAGCATGTCCTCAGTTAAATACGAATCATGATGACTATGTGAGCATTTTGCGAAAAGTACGTAATGTAAAAGGCGTAAAAAAAGTGTTTGTTCGATCGGGGCTCCGATATGACTATGTATTGGACGATAATAACAAAGACTTCGTTCGAGAATTGTGCGAACATCACGTGAGTGGTCAATTAAAAGTTGCCCCTGAACATGTATCCGAGCATGTAACGACCATCATGGGGAAAGCCAATAAAAGTTACTTCTTAAAATTTAAATCTTGGTTTGATGAGGCGAATCGTAAATTAGGTAAACAACAATTTTTGGTGCCTTATTTTATGAGTTCTCATCCAGGCTGTACATTAGAAGATGCTATTGAATTGGCAGAATTTTTGCGAGATCAAAATATGACTCCAGAACAGGTGCAAGATTTTATTCCTACTCCAGGTAGCTTATCGACCGCCATGTATTACACAGGAATCAATCCCCTTACAGGTGAGCCTGTATATGTGGCTAAAAAAGGCAGAGATAAAGCTATGCAACGAGCCTTGATGCAATATAAACGAGAAGATAATTATGAATTAGTAAAAGAAGCCTTAATCAAAGCAAATCGCAGAGATTTAATCGGTTTTGGACCATTATGCTTAATTCCTCCGCGATGTATAAAACGGAATGCACCAAAATCTGATAGGACTAGAATTTCAGTTAAGGGTGGAGTGAAACCAACAGGTAGAGGAAAAGGATCTGTGCAAGGGGAACGACATACAAATAGTGGTTCTAAAACTGGTATAGGAAATCGAAAAAATAAAGGTATGAAAAAAAGGAATTTTGGTTAGGTATCTCTAATAGGTAAAGGAGGTGAATCTATGAAACGGTTACGATTGCTTATGGTGTATGTACTAGTAGTAGTAGGTATGTTTAGTGTAGGCTTGTGGCTTAATGATATGAAACAAGATCAAGTGGATCAACGTGTGATTTCTACAAGAGCAGAAATTACTATCTATACAGATGGGGACCCTGAAGTCATGACGGCTATAGGACAGGCCTATGAAAGAGAGGCACAAGTAAGAGTACATGTTATTCCCATACCGCAGAATCAAATGGGTACACGGTTAGCTTTGCCAGAAGCAGAGCAACAAGGGGATCTTGTGATTTCTACAAAATCCAATCTCAGTGAAGGGGTTGAGCATGGAGCCTTTCGTAGATTGCCAATTACTTTAACGTATTCGGTAGATACAGTATTCCACGGTCCGGATGAGCAATGGGTAGGGATATGGTATGATCCTTATGTCTTAGCCTTACACGATACCTTCTATAGTAGTCAGGGAAAATATGTAAACACTTGGTTTTCCTTAGCTTATACGGGCCCATGGCGTATAGCGGTCACTGATTTTGTAGCCGATGCATCGGCCACTACTTTATTGAATAGTTTTGGTGCTATCTATGGACTAGATGGTGCCATCTCCTATTTTGATAGTTTGCGACCGCGTATTGTGCAGTATGCAAAAGCCTTGCCATCTTCAGTGCGCATGGCTGCTATTGGAGATGTACAGGTCAGCGTAGGACATTATTCGGATGCCAAATTATATGAGATTCATAAATATCCTTTGACGATTTTATATCCTAGGGAAGGTACTCCTTATGATTTGATGGGCGTAGGGATTCTAAAAGGATCCAGTAATGTTGGTGAAAGTGAAGCGTTTGTGAGTTGGTTACTTTCAGAACGGGTACAAGCTGTATTGAAAGAGGGGGATAGGTATTATTTGCCAACCAGAGAAACGGTGGAATCTCATAAAGACCGACAGGGCAATCATCTTGTGTTATGGAATGCAGGGATTGTGAAAGAAGAGCAAGATAAGATATTACAAGAATGGATACGACAAGTGCGTTTTAGAAAGGATACACCATGAGTAAGTTGTTAGGTTATATTAGTTTAGGTTGCGCCAAGAATTTGGTGGATACAGAGGTGATGCTAGGAGCTTTACAAGATAATGGCTATGAAATCACAGAAGAGTTAGAAAAAGCAGAAATTATTATTATTAACACATGCACATTTATCGAGAAAGCAAAAGAAGAATCTATCAATACTATATTAGAGGCTGGTCAATATAAACAATATGGAGACTGTAAAGGTCTTATCGTGGCGGGCTGTTTAAGTCAGCAATACCAAGAGGAATTGTTTACTGAAATTCCAGAAATTGATGCCCTCATTGGAACAGGGTCTTGGAATCGTATCATGGAAGCTGTGGAGGCCATTCAACAAGGTCAACGTATTTGTATCATGGATAGTATGACAAATATGTATGATGAAGGCATGCCACGTATGATGACAACACCGGACTACAGTGCATATGTAAAAATTTCTGAAGGATGTAATAATGGATGTACGTTCTGTATCATTCCAAAAGTACGTGGGGCCTATCGCAGTCGATCTATGGAGTCTATTGAACGAGAAGTACAGCAGCTTGCAGAAGCAGGTGTGAAAGAAGTTGTGTTAATCGCTCAAGATACGACCTACTATGGCGCAGATTTAAATAATGGTACACCGCTGCTTTCAGAGTTATTGAAACGATTGGCGAAGATTGAAGGTATCGAATGGATTCGCATGTTGTACTTGTATCCAAAACACTTCTCTGATGAATTGCTAGAAACAATCATGACAGAACCAAAGGTGTGCAAGTATATAGATATGCCGCTACAACATATTAATAATACTGTGTTACAACGTATGAACCGTAAGGATACGCGAGAAAATATTGTAGCCTTGTTGCATAAAATCCGCAATCGCAGCGAGCATATTACATTGCGCACATCCCTTATTGTAGGCTTCCCTGGAGAAACAGAAGAACAATTCCAAGAATTGGCAGATTTTGTCAAAGATATTCGATTTGATCACATGGGTGTATTTACGTACTCTCAAGAGGATGGTACACCAGCAGGTCTGATGGATGACCAAATTCCTGAAGAAGTGAAAGAAGAACGATACCATACATTAATGGCTATTCAAGCACAAGTTTCAGAGGAACATAATCGTGATCTAGAGGGAACGATTCATCAAGGCCTAATTGAAGCTATCGATGAAGTAGAGCCGGGAAAATTTTTGGCTCGTGGACGTTTGCAAATGCAGGCTCCAGATGTAGATGGTAACATGTATGTAGAAGATGTAACAGGACTTTCTGAAGGCGATATTGTGACTGTAAAAGTATCACAAGGTTTCGCTTATGACGTGGTAGTAGAAACTGTATAGGATGGTGATAGCATGATCGTAGAATTAATCTCTACAGGATCAGAATTATTACTAGGACATATTGTCAATACAAATGTAAAATGGCTCAGCGAAGAACTGAACAATCGTGGCTATTCTGTGGCATATCAAACGACGGTGGGGGATAATCCTGAGCGTATGAAAGAGGTATTTCAACGAGCAGGGGAGCGAGCAGATATTGTGATCAGTTCTGGAGGCTTAGGTGCTACCCAAGGAGACATAACTCGAAAATCCTTGGCAGATGCGCTAGGATTACCTTTGGTATTTCACGAAGAAGCAGGTCGTGAGGTAGATTCTTTTTATGAGAAACAAGGTAGGGTGAAACCTTACGAATCTGACCGAGATCGGTATTTGCCAGAAGGGGCAAAGGTACTACATAATCCAGTAGGTGTGGCACCAGCAGTGGTAGTGGAACAGGATGATACGGTATATGTATTGTTACCAGGTCCTCCATCAGAATTACAAGGAACTTTTATAGAAAGTGTGAGTCCCTTTTTAGAGCGACGTTTTGGACAGCAAGGGATGATCTATTCTGAGCGGTATGCTGTGTATGGATATCGTGAAATGCAACTAGAGACTCTATTGCAAGACTTGATTCAGAATCAGCAGAACCCAACTATAGCACTATTGATCAAACCAGGATACATTGAAATTCGCTTAACTGCCAAAGGCGAGTCAAAAGCAGACTGTCAGGAGAAATTAGGTCCATGGAGGTCTATCCTATTAGAACGCTTGGAAGATATCCGTAGTTTAGATACATCGATGTTGGAAGACTTTCACAAGGTAGCGCTAGAAGCAGGTATTACCATAGGAACTGCTGAATCCTGTACAGGCGGCCTAGTAGGAAAAATCTTGACTGACTTAGGTGGTAGCAGTGGATATTATCAGGGTGGTATTATTTCCTATGCAAATGCGGTGAAAGAACAAGTATTAGGTGTATCATCAGAGACATTGGCAACATACGGTGCTGTCAGTGAAGAAACGGCTAAGGAAATGGTTGAAGGTGTATTTCGTGTATTACGTACAGACTATGCCATTGCGACCACAGGGATAGCAGGTCCAGGTGGTGGCAGTCAAGAAAAGCCAGTAGGTCTTGTGTATATCGGTATTGGTACACCACGAGGTATTACTGTACATAAAGAGATATTTATAGGGGATCGTACTAGTATCCGTAAGAGTGTAGCGGAACGAGCGATTCAATATGTATATAAAGAATTAATAGAAAGGTAGAACAATGGCAAAGGATAAAGCAAAAGAAGCAGCAATTGATATGAAAAGCGGATCTCAAGAAGATCGTATGAGAGCCTTAGAAGGGGCTTTAAAACAAATTGAAAAAGACTTTGGTCAAGGCGCGATCATGCGCATGGGCGAAGCGGCGGATAAAATGAACATTGAAGTCATTTCTACAGGTGTATTGGCCTTGGATTTGGCAGTTGGTGTAGGTGGATTCCCACGGGGCCGTATTATTGAAATTTATGGACCAGAATCTTCTGGTAAAACTACGGTGGCTTTACATGCAGCAGCAGAAGCACAACGTAATGGTGGCGTTGTTGCCTTCATCGATGCGGAACATGCCTTAGACCCTGTATATGCGAAAAAATTAGGCGTAGACATCAATAGCTTGTTGATTTCCCAACCGGATAATGGTGAACAAGGCTTAGAAATTACAGAGGCTTTGGTTCGCTCTGGTGCAGTAGACTTAATCGTTGTGGACTCCGTAGCAGCCTTAACACCTAAAGTAGAGATTGATGGTGAAATGACAGATGCTCACGTTGGGGTACATGCGCGTTTGATGAGTAAAGCATTACGTAAATTAACAAGCTCCATCAGTAAAACTAGAACGGTTATTATCTTTATTAACCAATTGCGTGAAAAAGTAGGCGTTATGTTTGGTAACCCAGAAACAACTACGGGTGGCCGTGCTTTAAAATTCTACTCTACGATTCGTTTAGATGTACGCAAAGGGGAAGCATTGACTTCAGCTAAAGAACATGTCGGTAATCGTACAAAAGTAAAAGTTGTGAAAAATAAAGTAGCTCCTCCATTCAAAGTAGCAGAATTTGATTTGATGTTTGGGGAAGGCGTTTCCTACGAAGGTACATTGATTGACATCGGTGCGAATATTGAAGTGATCAAAAAATCTGGTGCTTGGTATTCCTATAATGGAGAGCGTATGGGTCAAGGTAAAGAGGCTGCCAAAGTATTCTTGAAAGAAAACCCTCAAATTGCTCAAGAAATTGATGCTATTATTCGTGATACATTAGCAGCAGAACCATTGAATGTGCTTGGTCATGATGAAGAAGTGGATGAAGTAGCAACTACTGAAACTGTGGATATGGAATAATGGCATTTCGTACATCGAAAGAAGAGGAGTGGACATTTGCATCAGCTATGGAGCAAGCTTTGCGCTTATTAGGGCCACGGTCCTTAAGCACCTTAGAGCTACGGCGTAAATTGTCTCAACGGTCTGTACCCGGTGAGCTAATACAGGATGTAGAAGAAAAACTTCTATCCTTGTCGTACTTAGACGATGAAGAATTGTCGGAAGATGCATTGCGTGCCTATATGGAGTCAGAAAAGTATAGTACCTATTACATTCGTGAAAAAATGCGCGAACGAGGTCTTGCTGTATCTTATGTATTAGATGACTATGATGAATGGTCGGTAGCGGTAAAACTATTAGAGCAACGATTTCACATATCCGATGAGGAGCGGTTAGCAGCCATCGAAGAGGGTGAAGAAGATAAGTTTAGCAAGAAAAAAATAATTTATTTTTTGAAGAATCGTGGATTCGCTGTGAGTACAATTCAATCTATCTGTTATGAATGGGGCCCCTACTTAGAGTAGGGGCTTTGTCTTGACATTCCACGGTGTATGAACTAAAATTAAAATAGCCTTAATAATAAGCAAAATAAAATTTAAAAGCAAAATGGGCGAGAAACCGGGGAAGCGGATGTATCGACTTCTCCTTTTTTTATGCAAGTGGGAGGTGAACACGATTTTAGAATACAGCATTATTGCCGTAGTCATGGTATTAATTGGTCTTGGAGTAGGCTATTTATTGCGCCGCAATATTGCAGAAGGTAAGCTAAACAAAGCGGAAACAGAAGCTGCACGTATTGTTGCTGATGGCGAGCGCTTAGCGGAGTCTAAGAAAAAAGAAGCGTTACTGGAAGCAAAAGAAGAAATTCATAAATTGCGTGCTGATGTTGATAAAGAAAATCGGGATAGACGTAATGAATTACAACGTCTTGAACGACGGATTTTACAAAAAGAAGAGCAATTAGACAAAAAACTAGACAGTATTGAACGCAAAGAGGAGTCCTTGCACCACAAGGAACGCAATCTAGAAAAAGCGGAAGAAAAAATTGAGGTATTGCATCAACAACAAATGGAAGAGTTAGAACGAATTTCTAGCTTAACCTTTGATGAAGCAAAACAAATTTTATTGACAAAAGTAGAACAAGAGATTCGTCACGACACTGCTGTGATGCTTAAAGATCTTGAGCAACAAGCAAAAGAAGAGGCGGAAAAGAATGCCAGAGAAATTATTTCTATGGCCATTCAACGATGTGCAGCTGACCATGTAGCAGAATCTACAGTGTCTGTGGTGACATTGCCAAATGATGAGATGAAAGGCCGAATTATCGGTCGTGAAGGCCGTAATATTCGCGCTTTAGAAACGTTGACGGGTATCGACTTAATTATTGATGATACACCAGAAGCAGTTATTTTATCCGGATTTGATCCAATTCGTCGCGAAGTAGCACGAATTGCCTTAGAAAAACTCATTGTAGATGGACGCATCCATCCAGCTCGTATCGAGGAAATGGTTGAAAAAGCACGCCGTGAGGTGGAAACAACTATAAAAGAAGCGGGCGAGCAAGCTACTTTTGAAGCAGATGTACATGGCTTACATCCAGAAGTGATTCGTATTTTAGGTAGACTAAAATATCGTACTAGTTATGGACAGAATGTACTAAAACATTCTGTAGAAGTATCTCATTTAGCAGGTATGATGGCAGCGGAATTAGGCTGCGATGTAGTACTGGCTAAACGAGGCGGTTTATTACATGATTTAGGCAAAGCCTTAACACATGAAATTGAAGGATCTCACGTGGAAATTGGCGTAGATCTTGCTAAAAAATATCATGAAAGCGCATTGGTGCAAAATTGTATTGGCGCTCATCATGGTGATGAAGAGTTTAAATCTGTAGAGGCTGTATTGGTAGCGGCAGCAGATGCTATTTCTGCAGCACGACCAGGAGCTAGACGCGAAACATTAGAAAATTATTTAAAACGATTATCTAAGTTGGAAGAAATCGCTGAATCTTTTGAAGGCGTTGAAAAATGCTTTGCTATCCAAGCAGGTCGAGAGATTCGCGTTATGGTAAAACCAGATAAAGTGGATGATGTGGAAGCGAACTTGTTGGTACGTGACATCATTAAACGAATCGAAAATGAATTAGAATATCCAGGACAAATTAAAGTTGTGGTTATTCGTGAAACACGAGTCGTAGATTACGCAAAAAAATAGTCTACATAAGTGGTTGGAGCAGCCTTTGGCTGCTCTAACTTCTTTTTTTTCACACTATATATGAATTGCATATATAGTGTGAAAAAAAAGAAAGTATCTGTAAGTAGGAGTTTTTTTATTTGTGTAGAATAGTATAGATAGAGAACGTATATATAATTTATACTTTTTAGTAAATACACTGTAGTGCATAGCTTAGGAGAATGACATGAGCAAGTTTTTCGATGATGATATAATTGAACAAGTCAAAGATGCCAATGACATTGTATCTGTCATTTCTGAGCATATTCCATTAAAGAAGAAAGGGAAAAACTATTGGGGTTGTTGTCCATTTCATAATGAAAAGACACCTTCTTTTAGTGTGACCCCTGAAAAGGGCTTTTTTTATTGTTTTGGTTGTCGAGAATCGGGGAATGTTATCAGTTTTTTAATGAAATATGATAATTTAACTTTTCCAGAAGCGATAGAAAGATTAGCTAATCGTGCTAACATTGCTTTGCCAGAACGGACCGTATCATCAGCAGAACGAAAACGTATGGCCCGTATGGAATCTATGTATGAAGTGAATGAACTAGCTACAAATTTCTTTCATAATTGTTTAGTAAAAACAGAGTTAGGAAAACAGGGTTTAGACTATTTGCTAAAACGAGGTCTATCCATGGAGACTATAACAAAGTTTCGCTTAGGTTTTGCTCCAGATGGATGGGATAAGTTATACAGTGCCTTTATTGGACGTGGAGTGGACCCTAATTTGTTATTAGAGTTAGGGCTATGCCGTAAAAATGAGCAAGGTAAAATATACGATTATTTTAGAAAACGTGTGATGTTTCCTATCATGGATGGAAAGGGGCGTGTGTTAGGCTTCGGTGGTCGTGTTCTTGACGACAGTAATCCGAAATATTTGAACTCCCCGGAAACGGAAATATTTAATAAAGGACATTTATTATTTGCCTTTTATCAATCCTACCGTAGCATTCGTGAAAAGAAACAAGCAGTCCTTGTAGAGGGATATATGGATGTACTGAGTTGTCATAATGCAGGCATTACGAATGTAGTGGCATCGTTGGGTACGGCCTATACGAAAGACCATGGTAGGTTATTAATGCGTCAAGCAGAGGAAGTTGTTCTTGCCTATGATATGGACGGAGCTGGTCGTACAGCGGCTAAGCGTGCTATCGAATTATTGCAAAATACAGAATTTTCTGTTAAGGTAGTATCTATGCCTGATGGAAAGGATCCAGATGATTTTATCAAAAATCACGGTCCTGAAGCATGGCAAGAATTGGTGGATACATCGCCAAGAGATTTTGAGTTTTTACTAAATGAAAGCTTACGTCGTCACGATACTAATTCGGTAGAAGGAAAGCGATCTGTTTTGGGAGATATGTTCCCCTTTATTGCGGGCCATGAAAGTCAAGTGCGACGTGATGAATATTTAAAAGCTATGGCATTACCTTTATGGTTAGATGTGAGTACCATCATTACTTACTTTAGGCAGTTTCTTCGACAAGGAAATATAGAATTAAAACAGCAGGATCTTAATGTGCCTAAGGAACATTTCACAGATGAAGAAGAATTGCTGTACTGGGTAGGTAAGGATAATACTATTTATACCTTAGTGAGCCAATATATAGGAGTAGAAGATATATCGCATCCTATGTATCGCGCCTATTATGAAAAGATTGGTGACTTGGTAACTAGAGGTGAAACATTGTCGGACATCCTTTTAGAAGGAGCTTTAGATGCAGAATCTTGGCATATGTTTGGCAAATGGTCGGTCTTAATTGACCGTGAAATGAATGAGGAATTATTGCACAATTTAATTCGAAGTGTGCGATTAAAATCCCTTCGCAATCAATATAAGGAACATAGTCGATTGGCAGACCAATTAAGTAGAGCTAATGATCCTAGATTTATAGAAGAGTTACGAATGTGTCAGGATTTACAAGAATTGATTAAACAGTGGTCTTGATGTAGTGAAAGGAAGAGCACAGTGGCAAAGAAGAAAAAAGAATCGCAAGTGCAAGAAATTATCGCGGTTTTATTAGAAGATGCGAAACGAGAAGGCGTCATTACAGCTAAGAAAATTTCTGATGCACTTTCAGAACAAATGGGAGTAACAGCAGAGCAGCTTGATAGTATGTATGCAACATTTAATAATTTAAATATTGAAGTTATTCCTGATGATGAACATGCTTCTGAAAGTGACTTGCATCTACATGATGAATTAGTAGATAAGGATATAGAAGTCGATGTCGATGTAGATGTAGATGTGGAACATTTAACTAGTGACATCGATATTGCTACGGAAGAAGATGATGAAGAAAAAGAGATTAATCTTGATTTATCTATTCCTGAGGGGATGAATATTGATGATCCAGTGCGTATGTATTTAAAAGAAATTGGACGTGTTCCATTGCTATCTGGTGACGAAGAAATCATTTTGGCACAACAAATTGAGGCAGGTAATCAAGAAGGAGCTACCTATAAAGAAGTTCGTTTAGGTAGTAGCGCGAAACAGAAATTAATTGATGCTAACTTGCGTCTTGTGGTAAGTATTGCAAAACGCTATGTAGGCCGTGGTATGTTGTTCTTGGATTTAATTCAAGAAGGCAATTTGGGGCTTATTAAAGCAGTCGATAAATTTGACTATACAAAGGGATATAAATTTTCTACCTATGCCACATGGTGGATTCGCCAAGCCATTACAAGGGCGATTGCTGACCAAGCTAGAACCATTCGTATTCCAGTACATATGGTAGAAACGATTAATAAATTGGTGCGTATTCAACGTCAATTATTACAAGACTTAGGCCGTGAACCAAGTCCAGAAGAAATTGCTGAAGGTATGGGCATCACAGTGGAGCGTGTTCGAGAAATTCAAAAAATTTCTCAAGAGCCAGTCTCTTTAGAAACGCCAATTGGGGAAGAAGAAGATTCCCATTTAGGAGATTTCTTGGAAGATAAAGATGCAGTAGCTCCAGATGATGCGGCTAGCTTTATTCTATTGCGAGAACAAATTGTTGAAGTATTTAGTTGTTTAACAGATCGAGAACAACAAGTGTTAGAATTACGCTTTGGTTTGAAAGATGGGAAGCCACGTACATTGGAAGAAGTTGGTCAATTCTTTAATGTGACACGGGAACGGATTCGTCAAATTGAAGGAAAAGCTTTAACAAAACTGCGGAATCGTGGGAAACGAGATAAAATTAAAGACTTTTTATAATGCCTAATATTAAGTAATAGTAGTTAGTATTGTAGGTAGGGATTGTAACTAATTGTGAAATAATTATGCTGTTATAGTCTTACGTATTAAAATAATGAACCTAGGGGGAAGTTGATATGTTTTGTTCAACTTCCCTTTGATGTATTTGATGGTATTATAGTAAATATCTTTTGTAGAGTAAAATAAAAATAGTGATATACTTATAAAGAGAAACTTTATAAAAAATACTTGCTATTTAATAATTGTGTGGTATAATTTATGTATAAATAATCATAAGTAGTGAATATATTCTGGGAGGTAATTATGATTAGCATGAAAAAACTAGGTCTTATCCTATGTACAGCTGTTCTTAGTGTAGGTTTGCTAGCTGGTTGTGGTAGTGATAAAAAAGAAGCGCAGTTAACACAAACAGCAGGGGTGTTGAAAGTTGGTTCTGAAACCACATTCCCTCCATTTGAATTTGCAGAAGAAAATACTAATAAATATATTGGTTTTGATGTAGATTTAAGTGAAGAAGTAGCCAAACGGTTAGGCTTAAAATTAGAGTTTGTCAGCATGGGATTCGATGCGTTGATTCCTGCTACACAATCTGGCAATATCGATATGATTGCAGCTGGTATTAATGCAACTCCAGAACGTGAAAAAGCATTAGCATTCTCTGAGCCATACTTCAAAGAAGGCGGTTTCATCACTATCGTTCGTAAAGATAATACAGATATCAAAAAAATGGATGATCTTGCTAATAAACGTGTAGGGGTTCAAATTGGTACAGTACCTGTGGAAATGGCAAAAGCAATCCCTGGTACAGATGTAAAAGAAATGGATTCTAATAGCAATATCTTCATGGCATTACAAGCAGGTACGATTGATGGTGCTATCATTGACCAAGCAGTGGCTATGTATTACTTGAAACAAGGTGCAGACAAAGATCTTAAATTGGTAGGAGAAGGCACAGATGCACCTCCATTCGTATTAGGGTTCAATAAATCTAACACAGCATTACGTGATAAAGTTAATGAAGCTTTGAAAGCAATGCGTGAAGATGGAACATATGATAAAATTTACTCCAAATGGTTCGCTAAGTAATTCCGCTATGTAGCCTGTGGCGCGTTTATTAGCAAATGGAAGACCGCAACATATTCCTTCTCAAACTGATACAGTGGTTAGGTTTGTTCAGGAACATGTTGCGGTCTTCTTGCGTTTGTGTGAGTTAGTAAAAAGGGGGCCACAATGGCTACTACTCGTAACGGCACCGCTCAGGGGGTGGAAGAGCACGACATATTCCGACCCGAACTGATACAGTGGTTAGGTTTGCTCCGGAATATGTCGTGCTCTTCTAGCATTTGTCTTATTTTGGCATAGGGAATACCACAAAGGCTACTACGCATAAGGGCCTTGCTCAGGGGTGGGGGATGTGGAAGAGCACGGTATACTCCTCACAAACGGTATTTCATAATGTGTCGTCTCTTGTTCAGCTATGTAGCTCGTGGCGTTCTATCCGATGTAGTGAAAGGAAAGACCGCAATACACCTCCTCAGAAACGGTATTTCATAATGTTTCTTCGGAGGTATATTGCGGTCTTTTAGGTTTATAATATAGTATTCATAAAGGATCGCCACAGGGCTACTACGCATGACTGCGTTCCTCAGGGAATTATAGTGTGTGTGCTAGTTTAATATATTCCCGAATGCGTTCGCAAGAGTTGTGGAAGGCTTTTTGTTCGTCAGCGGTTAGGTGCAATTCCAAGATTTCTTCGATGCCGTTTTTGCCGATGATGGCAGGGACGGAGGCAAAGACGTTGTGTTCGCCGTATTCGCCTTCTAGTTTACAGGATAGAGGTAATACTTTTTGTTCATCGTGGAAGTAAGCACGGATGATTTCTGTAACGGATGCAGCGATACCAAACTCTGTGGATCCTTTTCCGATGAGGACGAGGTAGCCACCGTATTTCATTTGTTCTACTAGGGCATTTTCATCAAAGGTTGGGAAGCGGTGAGGAAGCTCCTGTTGGAGTTCTTTTAAAGGTTTGCCAGATACTGTGACGTGAGACCAAGGGACCATAGCGCTACCACCGTGTTCACCCATAGCATAGCAAGATAAAGAGCGACGATGTACGTGGATTTGTTCAGCTACTAATCGTTGCAAACGAGCAGAGTCTAAGGATGTGCCAGAAGAGATGATTTTGTGTTTTGGGTAGTTTAGATATTCTTGTACATAGGCCGCTACTACGTCAGCTGGGTTGGAAATGCTCACGATGAAACCGTTGAATCCCGATGCTTTCACACGAGGAAGGAATTCACGCAATACTTCTATGGTGGACCCTAGTGTATCTAGTCGATCTTGTTCTGGGGATGGTAGAGGGCCTGCAGAAATAACGAGGATATCGCAGTCTCCGATATCTTCAGGTTCGCAAGGGATAGCTTCTACACGATGTGGTAAGTAACTTACCGCATCATTAATATCGGTGGCTTGAGCAATAGCTTTGTCTTTATCGATGTCTACCATGTATAATTGGTCAACCTCACCTTGTGTAGCAAGGGAAAATGCCACGTGGGAGCCCACATGACCAGTGCCGATAATGGCAACTTTACGTAGTTCTATAGACATATTGTTCCTCCTGTGTTGAATAATTAAAGTAATTAGTAATATGTTATAGGATAAAACTTTTGAGTTCATTTAGTCAATACGTCACTTGCTAATCTATGCAGCTTGCAGCGTGTTAATTGAATAGGGCAATGGGAAGAGCACGGTATACTCCTCACAAACGGTATTTCATAATGTTTGTTCGGAGCACACCGTGCTCTTCTTGTTTTTTGATTCGGTCAGTAAATCTCGCAGCAAGGCTGCTACGCTTAACTGCATTCTTTAGTGAGCGGGATTAGTTTTGAGTTTTTTGGTAGTACTTCCATAGAAAACTGTGAGTTAAAATAAAGTTTCTTGAAATACATAGTCTTTGTTCGTAATTAGTATGATATATGAGTGGCTGTTTATATATAAAACCTATGGATTGTATAGTATAATGAATGCATGACAAATTTAGAACTTGAAGAATTAGCGATACAATTAAATATTCCTGCGGTGGGGGTGGCGTCTTGGCCTTTGCCGGCGGAGGCGTCGTTACATTTGGATACGCCCTATCCTTGTCCGTTTACGAATGGAAGTATTGAAGAACGATTGCAGGGGTCCACGACTATTGCTTCACCGAAGTCCGCGATAGTCTGTTTGTTTCCTTATTATATGCCTAGGGAAGGAGTGACGAATTTAGCTAGGTACTGTTGGGGCGATGATTATCATGTTGTGGTACGACAGTATTTGGAACGACTGGTGGATATTTTGCGTGAGCGCTATCCTGACGAAATATACGAGATTCATTGTGATACGTCACCTTTAGCGGATCGGTATATGGCATACTTGGCAGGCTTAGGGTTTTATGGGTGGAACCAAACATTTATCAACCCTACGTGGGGCTCCTATACTGTTATTGGGACTATTATGACGACGTTGGAATTGTCTCCTTCTGTACCGCTTGCACAGAGCTGTCTGCAATGTGGTGCTTGTTTGCGTGCTTGCCCCGGTAAGGCCTTACAAGGAGATCATTTAGATTATCGAACCTGTAAAAGTTATCTTACCCAATGTAAAGGGGAACTTTCAGAGGAAGAAGAACGAATTATTGGTAAAACACCTCTCATTTTTGGGTGTGATGTATGCCAGGAGGTGTGCCCCCACAATCGAGATATTCCTATGACGCCTATACCAGAGTTTCAACAGGTTACATCCTACATTGAGGTGGAGGAATTAGAAGGAATGACGAATAAGGAGTTTAAAGCGAAGTACGGCCACAAAGCATGGGCTTGGCGAGGAAAAAAAGTGTTGCTTCGCAATGCGGAGATTGTTAGAAAGGAAAAGCATGAAGGAAAGTAAGTCTGTTTCATTGTTTTTAATTATATTCTTAGGATTGCTCACAGCGGTAACGCCATTGGCGACGGATATGTATTTGCCAGCCTTGCCGATTATGCCTGGAGAATTGGATACATCGGCATCAAATATTCAAATGACCATCGGCATTATGACCATCGGTATTGCAGTGGGACAACTCTTTGCAGGACCTATCAGCGATGTGCTAGGTCGCAAGAGACCGCTCATTGTGGGAAACTTACTTTGCGTAGTAGCTACCATGGTTTGCGCTTATGCACCAAATATTGAAGTACTCTTGTTGGGTCGATTTTTGCAAGGTGTGACGGGTTCCTTTGGGGTAGTTATCTCTAAGGCTATCGCTCGTGACCATGCATCGGGACCGGCTCTGATTAAGTTGCTGGCATCATTGATGATGGTCAATGGCTTGGCGCCTGTTATCGCTCCATTAGTGGGAGGACAAATTTTGGCATATGAAACGTGGAGATTTATTTTCGTCGTTTTAGCAGGCTTTGCGATTCTTCTTCTCGTGGGGTCCATTCTATTCCGTGAAAGCTTACCAACAGAACAGCGCGTAGCAGGGGGGATTCAAGAGGCCATCAAAAACTATAAGATGCTATTAAAAGACAAAGCTTTTTTAGGACAATGCGGTATTCAATGCTTTGCTTTTGGAGCCTTTTTTTGTTACATTAGTGGATCATCCTTTGTGTATCAAAATATTTTTGGGTTGGATGCGCAACAATTTAGTTATATATTTGGCATCAACAGTTGTGGTATCATTTTGTTTAGTATAATTAGCTCTCGTTTGAGTAATGTTATTAAGGATTACCAATTGTTGCACGGTAGCTTGTGTGTGCTATTCCTAGGATCCACTTTGTTCTTAGGAGCTATGGCACTGAATATACCATTCTTAGTGGTGACCACAATTTTATTCTTTACCGTAGGGACGGTGTCTCTATTCGGGGCGGCTAGTTTTTCTATGGCTATGGCAAATTACGGTCACCTAGCAGGTAGTGCATCTGCCTTATTAGGGTTTTTCTCCATGATGTCTGCGGGTGTTGTGTCACCTATCGTGGGGATCGGAGGGTCATATACGGCAATTCCAATGGGAATCACAATGGTGGTTTGCTCGTTAACGGCGTTGCTCTGTTATTATCGATTTGCACGACCTACCATATAGGGATTTCATTATCATACTAGTACTTACAAATATATAACTTTAGTGCTAGCATGTATATCGGTATTGGAAAGAATGAGAACACGATTACAGATGTATATAGGCGGGCTATTCTACATTAGTATATGCTTGGTGGCTAAGCAAGATCTTGCAAGGTGTAAAGAGGAAAGGTTTCTTTCAAAAATATAGATAGAAAAGAGGTTTCTTTCGTTGACATAAGCGGTGCTTGTCATGTATAATAATTGAGTCATAGTTTGGGTACGCCCAACTATTGCAAGCCGCATGAAGAGGTCAATAATATTTGGCTTCGGCTAGATAACCGCATTCAGCGAGTACGAATACAAGGAGGTGTCATAATGTACGCAATTATTAAAACTGGTGGTAAACAATATCGCGTTTCCGAAGGCGATGTAATCACTATTGAAAAATTGGATGTAGCAGCTGAAGGAACTGTTTCTTTTGACGAAGTTGTAACTGTAGTTAAAGACGGTGATGTTAAAGTTGGTACACCACTTGTGGACGGTGCAAAAGTTACTGGTACAGTACTTGAACATGGTAAAGCGAAAAAGATCTTGGTTTTCAAATACAAAGCGAAATCCAACTATCGTCGTCGTCAAGGCCATCGCCAACCATTCACTAAAGTTCGCATCGAAAAAATCGAGGCGTAAGTATCATGACTCACATTGATGTGAAACGTAATCGATTTGGGCAAATCATAGAATGTCATTTTCGAGGACATGCTGAAGCAGGTCCCTACGGAGAAGATATTGTATGTGCCGCTATATCCATGCTTTCACAGACATCGATCTTAGGTCTTCATGAGGTAGCTAAGCAATCCATGGAGTACCAAATAGAAGACGGTGAGTTACATATCCTACTTTCAGAACCTGTTACTGAAAGAGGACAAACTATATTAGAAACGATGCTTCTTGGTATCAAGAATGTGGCGGATCAATATAGTGATTTTGTTAGAGTGAGTGAACAATAGGAGGTGAACTACATGTTATTCAATATCCAATTACAACTATTCGCATCTAAAAAAGGTGCTTCCAGTACAAAAAATGGTCGTGATTCCGAGTCCAAACGTCTTGGAGTTAAATGCCATGACGGTTCTACTGTAAAAAGTGGTAACATCCTAGTTCGTCAACGTGGTACACATTTCCATCCAGGCGCTAACGTAGGTATCGGCAAAGATGATACTTTGTTTGCATTGGTTCCTGGCCGTGTAGCATTTGAACGTGCTGGTCGTTATAACCGTAAAGTTTCTGTATACCCTGTAGAAGCTTAATCATAACACATATGAAAGGTCACTAGATAGTAATATCTGGTGGCTTTTTTTGTTTGCATGAGGCAGTAAACTTTCAAAATGAACAAATGAATAGATGTATATTTCTGTTTATGCATACATAGTATTAATATTTGCTTTCATAATGTACACTAATTTTATATACATCAATTCATAAGTGGAGTATAATAAAAGAAAGGCTATATCTAATAAAATCGGTATAGTGCTTATGTTAGGATAAAGCCTAGAAAGATGTAGGCTATCATAGATCTACTAAGTCAGTAGAAAAGGAGTTTACTATGTATGATGTACGCTCTTCCAAGGCGGAAGAATTTATTAATCATGAAGAGATTCTAGCCACTTTACAATATGCAGAAGAAAATAAGGAAAACCGTCCTTTATTGGATGCTATATTAGAAAAGGCAAAAACTCGTGTAGGATTAAACCACCGTGAGGCGATGGTACTGTTAGAATGTCCTTTGCCAGAATATAAGGAAAAATTATTTGCTTTAGCAAAAGAGATTAAACAAGCGATTTATGGCAATCGTATTGTATTATTTGCTCCTTTGTATTTATCAAACTATTGCATCAATGGTTGTGTCTACTGCCCATACCATGCAAAAAATAAAACCATTACTCGCAAAAAATTAAACCAAGATCAAGTCCGTGAAGAAGTGATGGCCTTAGAAGCCATGGGGCATAAACGGATTGTTATTGAATCTGGCGAACATCCATTGGAAAATCCATTAGAATATATTTTGGAATGTATCGAAACAATTTACTCTATTAAAAAAGATAATGGAGAAATTCGTCGTGTCAATGTCAATATTGCGGCGTGTGAAGTAGAAGATTATCGAAAATTACATGAGGCAGGTATTGGTACGTACACATTGTTCCAAGAAACATATAATAAAGAAAACTATGAAGCCCTTCATCCAACAGGCCCTAAGAGCGATTATGCATACCATACAACGGCTATGGATCGCGCTATGGAAGCAGGTATTGATGACGTGGGCATTGGCGTCCTTTATGGATTGGAACACTATAAATATGACTTCGTAGGCTTGTTGATGCATGCAGAACATTTAGAAGCGAAGTTTGGGGTAGGTCCGCATACTATCAGTGTGCCTCGAATTTGTCCAGCTGATGATATCGATGTAGATGATTTCAGTAATGCTGTACCAGACGATATTTTTGAAAAAATCGTAGCTTTGATTCGTGTGTCTGCACCGTATGCAGGTATGATTATGTCTACTCGTGAAAGTCAAGCTATGCGTGAACGTGGTTTAGCCTTAGGTATCTCGCAAATTTCTGGAGGGTCTCGTACATCTGTCGGTGGCTATGTAGAAGAAGAACCAGAAGAAGAAAATTCTGCTCAATTTGATACGAGTGACCGCCGTTCCTTGGATGAAATTGTGGAATGGTTATTGCAATTAGGATATGTACCAAGTTTCTGTACGGCTTGCTACCGTGAAGGACGTACAGGTGACCGCTTTATGGCACTGGCTAAGAGTGGACAAATTTCCAACTGCTGTCAACCGAATGCGTTGATGACATTGAAAGAGTATTTACTAGACTATGCAGATGAGGAAACAAAAGCTGTTGGTGCGGCTGTTATCGACGTGCAATTAGACTCCATTAAAAATGATCTAGTGAAAGAAAAATCCAAAGCTTATATTGCGCAAATGGAAGAGGGAGAACGTGACTTCCGATTCTAGTCAAAACTTAGTGCATAGGGTATAATATTTAATATATAGTGTTTATATTGAAGTTATAAACAGAAGATTGTGGGAGGACAGAATGGAACAAAAAGAGATGGTTGTTGTCGTTGACTTTGGTGGTCAATATAACCAACTGATCGCGCGTCGTGTACGTGAAAATAATGTGTATTGTGAGGTATATCCATACAATAAAGCATTAGAAAAAATTAAAGAATTACAGCCAAAAGGTATCATCTTCACAGGTGGTCCTGCTAGCGTATACGAAGACAGTGCTCCCAAAATGGAAGCGGAAGTATTTGAACTTGGCATTCCAGTATTGGGTATGTGCTATGGTATGCAATTTATGGCACATACATTAGGTGGTCATGTAACGTCTGCGGAAACACGTGAATTTGGTAAAACTCCAACTCATGTGGACGTGTCCTCACCATTATTTAAAGGACTTTCAGAAGAAGAAATCGTATGGATGAGCCATGTGGATTATGTGGCAAAAGTGCCAGAAGGTTTCAAAATCGTGGCACATACAAAAGATTGCCCTGTAGCAGCTATGCAAAACGAAGAGCGTCGTTTATATGCTATGCAATACCATGCAGAAGTGTTGCATACAGAACATGGTAAAGAAATGTTGCACAACTTCTTGTATGAAGTATGTGGATGCACAGGCCAATGGACGATGGCAAACTATGCAAAAACTGCTATTGAAGAGATTCGCAATACAGTAGGTGATGGCAAAGTATTATTGGCATTATCTGGTGGTGTGGATAGCTCCGTAGCAGCGGCGTTAATCTCCAAAGCTGTAGGGGACCAATTAACTTGTATCTTCGTTGACCATGGTTTGATGCGTAAAAACGAAGGTGACGAAGTAGAAGCGGCGTTCAAAGATTCTGGTATGCACTTCATTCGTGTGGATGCAGAAGAACGTTTCTTAACAAAATTAGCAGGTCTTGAAGATCCAGAAGCGAAACGTAAAGCTATTGGTGAAGAATTTATCCGTGTCTTCGAAGATGAAGGTCGTAAAATTGGTTCCGTTGATTACTTAGCACAAGGTACGATCTACCCAGATGTAATCGAGTCTGGCACTGGCGAAGCAGAAGTCATTAAATCTCATCACAATGTAGGTGGGTTGCCTGCAGTAGTAGATTTCAAAGGCTTAATCGAACCACTTCGCAACTTGTTCAAAGACGAAGTTCGTCAATTAGGTGCTGAACTTGGTTTGGCAGATTACCTAGTATGGCGTCAACCATTCCCAGGACCAGGTCTTGCGATTCGTGTCATGGGTGAAGTGACAAAAGATAAACTAGATGTATTGCGTGATGCGGATTACATCTTCCGCGATGAAATTGCAAAAGCTGGTTTAGATCGTTCTATTAACCAATACTTTGCTGTGTTAACAAGCACACGCACAGTAGGTGTTATGGGTGACTTCCGTACCTATGATTACACATTGGCATTGCGCGGTGTAACTACAACTGACTTTATGACAGCTGATTGGGCGCGTATCCCTTACGATGTATTGGATACTATCTCCCGCCGCATCGTGAACGAAGTAAATCACATTAACCGTATCGTGTACGATATTACAAGTAAACCACCAGCTACTATTGAGTGGGAATAAAGTAAATAGACTGAAAGCCAGTAGAACTTAGGAACTGCTGGCTTTTTTATTTATAATCTCCTTAAAGTATGTTACAATTAATAGAATACGGAATTCTTTATAAGGAGAGATTCGATGAAATTATTTTCTTCATTAGGAAGAGATTTAGGAATAGATATTGGGACCTTTCATACGCATATTTTTGTGGAAGGTCGAGGGGTGGTTGTATCAGAACCATCCATCGTGGCAACGGATGCAAAGCAAGAGAATATCGTCACCGTTGGGGAAGATGCACAACGCTTGTTATTGCGTAATCCAGAAACATTAGCCCCTATGAGTCCTCTGAAAGAGGGCTTTATTGTGGACTATCGTATTGTGTTGTCCATGTTAAAGTATTTTATGAACAAAGCGTCCAAGGCGGTTCGTAGATCTCGTGTCGTCATGGCAGTACCTTGTGGGATTACCGATGTAGAGCGAAGAGCGATGACAGATGCTATTATTCAGGCGGGAGCTCGGGAAGCTCATTTGCTGGAAAGTCCAGTAGCAGCAGCGATTGGTGCAGGGCTTCCTATCTTTGAGGCCCGTGGTAGTATGGCTGTCGATATTGGCGGTAGTACTACGGATGTAGCTATTTTATCCATGGGTGGTAAAGTAGCGAGCCGCACATCACGGATTGGTGGTAATGAATTAAACGAAGCCATTTACCATTATATACGTAATGAGTTTTCTATTATGGTATCCGATGAAACAGTGGAAGACATTAAGCAAACTCTTGGTTGTGCGATCGCTCCATCTATCGAAGGGGAATACACTATCGTAGGTCGTCACTCTGAAACGGGACTCACCAAACGCTGTATGATTCGTAAAAGTGAAGTCTATGAAATTTTGCGACAACCTATTGCAGATATGGTGGCTGTTATACGCAGTATTTTGGAAAAAACACCACCTGAATTAGTGGCAGATATTATGGAAAGTGGCATGCTCCTTACGGGAGGTACGTCCTTACTTGAAGGGTTAGACCGCCACATCCAAGAGGAGCTAGGCATTCCTGTACGCATTGCAGATACGCCCGGCGATACGGTGGCACTTGGTTTAGGAAGAGCTGCCGCAGATGTGCAACGTTTAGAACGATTGTTAGTGGCAAGTAAATTACGAAAGGGGCGATCTTAATGCAACAATCTGAACGCAAATGGTTGACTATGATCGTCATTCTTTGTACTGTACTAGGTGTTTTTGGATATGTGTGGAAACAAAGAACACAAGTTCCAGTGGTAACAGTAACTCTAGAAAATTTGATGGCCCCATTTACCTATGGAGCTAGTCGTTTCTTAGAAGGAATACATACGGGGATAGCGATTATTGATGATGGTATTCTACGTGTGAAAGATATGTCTGATATAGAGGAACGCAATGCAGAATTAGAGCAAAAGCAAGTGGCCTATGACGAATTGGTGGCAGAGAATATTCGTTTACGCCAATTGTTACAATTTAAAGGAGAACAACCTCAATTTGCTTTATTAGCAGCCTCTGTAGTGACTCGTGATAGAGGGGCTTGGACGGATACATTCACTATTAGTAGAGGCCGTGCAGATGGGGTAGAGCCAAATATGGCAGTCATTGCTCCCCGCGGGGTCGTAGGCTTTGTGTCAGATGTATATGAACATTCTGCACGGGTACAAAGTATATTAGATCCAAGATCTGCTACTGGTGTTATCGTGCAACGACCAGAATCTAGAATTGCATCTATACTGAAAGGGAATGGGAATCGCCCTATGGAGCCACAAATGGTGAACATTGCCTTAAATGGTGATGTGCTAAAAGGCGATACAATTGTAACTTCAGGGTTTGGAGGTATGTATCCAAAGGGATTATTATTAGGTCATGTGAAAGATATTGTGACTGATGAAGAAGGTTTTGTGAAACATGCAATCATTGAGCCTACGGTAGACTTTCAAAGTTTAGAAGAAGTATTCGTCATTACCAAATCCTTTACAGCGCGACCAGAAACGCCAAAATTAGAGCCAAAATTGATTCCTCGCACGCAACGAGATCAAGTAGAAGGTGCTAAAGGGACGGTGCAACAATGAAGCGATTTGCCTGGACATTGATGTTAGTAGGTGTGATTATTATCCAATCTTTAGTCGTACCTAGATGGTTTCCCTACTCTTGGGCACCTCATTTGTTGCTAGATATTGCTTTAGTCGTTACTATACTGAAAGGACGTTCCTCTGGACTGCTATTAGCTGTTGTAGGGGGTATTGTCCAGGATGTGATGATTGGTAATTATTTTGGATTACATGTGGTATCCTATGCCGCAGTGAGTTATGCCTTAGGGTCTATACATTTGACTATTTATGAAGAACAATGGTATGCCAGTGCTGGGTGGATTGGAATAGGAGCGGCGTTAGTGATGCTAGTGCAAATAGGCTTATTGTGGATTGTGCAGGAGCCTATTATATTGACCACCTATATTTGGAATCATGGCATTCCTTCGATAGGTATTGATGCCTTAGTGGGAATCTTAGTGCACAAACTAGTATGGCGCTGGGAAGAAAAAGATGAATACATGTGGTAGAAAGGAGAGGCTATGTTAAAAGCACTATATAAAAAGAAAAAAACTACACGCTTTGATGTGTTGTTAACTATAGTCATCCTCGTTTTTGCTGTTTTATTAGGACGTGTATTTTACTTACAAGCTATTGAAGGTGATTATTACCGTGGAAAAGCAGAGGGGAACCGGTTACGTATCTTATCTATGACGGCTACTAGAGGGTTGATGTATGATCGAAATGGTCAAATTATCGTCGGCTCACGACCTGCTTATATGGTATCTATGTTGCCAACTGGAAAACAGGCAGATCCAAAAGTGTTAGAACAATTGGCTGCTTATTTGCAAGTGCCAATGAAAACCTTAGCAGATAAAATAGAAGCTCATAAAGGTGGTTATGAACCAATTAGATTAGCTAGTGATGTAACCTTAGATAAGGTCACAAAAATTGAAGAACATCGTCACGAATTACCAGGTATTACAGTAGATGTAGAACCACTTCGCTATTACCCTCATGATACGATGGCATCTCAACTATTGGGCTATGTAGGAGAAGTGAGCGAAGAAGAATTGGCAAAAGTAAAGCAAGCAGAATTAGAAGGCACAAATTCTGGAGGCCCTATTGGAGCGGGTACGATTTTAGGAAGATCGGGCCTTGAGAAAATGTATGACTCTGTCTTGCGTGGTGTTGATGGTGGTCGTCAAGTAGAGGTAGATGCCAGCGGACGACCTGTTGAAGAAGTAGGGCGTAAACATACAGTACCAGGGCGAAATATTCATTTAACAATTGATTTGAATTTGCAAAAAGTGGCTGAAAAAGCTGTGTATGATCAATTAGCTACTCTTAGGTCACAAGGTATTCCTGCAAAGGGTGCTGCCGTTGTGGCCCTAGATCCTAATACAGGAGCTGTATTGGCGATGGTTAGTGCCCCAGGATTTAATCCGAATTGGTTTGCCAAAGGGATTACCACAGAACAATGGAACCAACTCAATACTGATGCGAATCATCCTTTTGAAAATAAAGTAGTTACTGGTGAATATCCACCAGGATCTCCTTTTAAAATTATTACTGGCGCAGCTGCATTAGAATTGAAAAAAGTAACTCCTAATGAAATGATTTACGATAGTGGTAAACACTGGTTAATTGATAAGCGAAATGCAGAGGGAGAAGCCTTGGGCTGGCTTGACTTTAATAAAGCCTTAGCCAAATCTGATAATGTGTATTTCTATGAAATGGGTAATCGCTTAGGTATAGAAAATATTGATAAATATGCTAAAATCTTTGGATTAGGAGAAAAGACAGGTATTAAGCTCTATGATGAGGGTCGTGGTAACTTAGCTAGTCCAGAATATAAGAGGAAAGTATTTAATCAAGATTGGTATTTAGGGGAAACTTTTGATGCTGCTATAGGTCAGTCTTTTACCTTAGTCACGCCTATACAGATGGCAGTGGTTATGTCTGAAATTGCCAATGGAGGGATTCGTTACCAACCGTATGTGGTGAGCCGCATTGATAATGCAGATGGAACGCCAGAAGAAATCTTTGGACCTAAGAAGCTAGGCGTTTTACAAGTGTCTAAAGCAGTTATGGATATTGTTCGTAATGGTCTTAGAGATGTAACGTTGGAAGGTGGTACAGCAGGGGAAATTTTTAAAGGATTATCCCTAGCAGTAGCTGGTAAAACAGGAACTGCAGAGAATGCTACTGGTACTGACCACGGTTGGTTCGTCGCCTATGCACCTTATGACAAACCCCGTATTGTTGTGGTAGCTCTTGTGGAGCAAGGTGGCTTTGGATCTAGCTCAGCCGGCTCTATTGTACGTCCGATTTTAGAAGAATATTTTCATATTCCTAAACCGGTTGTTGCACCAGTGAACGGGAAAAAAGGTGATTCCAAAACGGGCACATCTTCTATAAAAGAGCAAAAAGTAGACTAGGAGTATACTATGTGGCAGAGAATTATACGAGAATGGGATTGGATTTTGATGCTGTCTACGATTAGCCTTATCATCATAGGATGCATTGTGATTGGTAGTGCTACGCATGTGAATCGCGAAGGTTTACAACTAACGGGACTGGTATCAAAGCAATTACTATTTTTTGGATTAAATATCATAGCCATTGTAGGTCTACAATGGCTAGATTATGAGCGTTTGCGTCCCTATGCTAAATGGATTTATGCAGCTACCATCCTCATGTTATTGGCTGTTATGATCGTGGGTACATCAGCACTGGGTGCGCAGCGCTGGATTCAGATTGGTCCGATTACTATCCAACCATCAGAGTTTACAAAACTGATGATGATCATTAGCCTTGCCAATATGTTGGAAAGTCGGGTAGAAAAATTAAATTCCTTTAGAGAACTGTTACCAGTATTCTTGTTTTTAGGAATTCCAGCACTACTAGTATTTAAGCAACCTGACTTAGGAACATCCTTAGTGTATGTGGCTATTTTGGCAGGCATGCTTTTTGTTAGTGGTATTCGAATGCGATTAGTGCAGATTATGGTAGGTACCATGGTGGCATTAGCTCCGCTAAGTTGGTTTGTTTTGCAAGAGTATCAAAAACAACGGATTATGGTATTTTTAAATCCCAATGTAGACCCATTTGGAGCCGGATATCATATTATCCAATCTAAAATTGCAATCGGTTCAGGTTTGCTATTTGGAAAAGGCCTTTTTGAAGGAACCCAAAGCCAGCTGAACTTTTTACCAGAAAACCATACAGATTTTATTTTCTCCGTGGTCGGAGAAGAATTGGGTCTTCTTGGGTGTTGTGTGGTCTTAGGATTATTGTTAGTGGTTGTATATCGTAGCTTTTTAATTGCCAAACGATCAGTAGATCCCTTTGGTATGCTAATTGCTACAGGTATTGGGTCTATGTTTTTGTTTGAAGTCTTAGTCAATGTAGGTATGACGACAGGTATTATGCCAGTAACAGGAATCCCATTGCCTTTCATCAGTTATGGTGTTAGTGCTTTGACCACCAATTTATTGAGTATAGGTTTATTATTGAATATAGTAATGCGTCAGAAAAAACGCATGTTTTAATTGTTAGAAATGAGGCTTATGCCTCTAGTGAGGTTGTATGATTCACTTAGATCCATCATGGTTACAACATGTGGAAAAACCGGCTCGCTATACCGGAGGGGAATGGAATAGCATTGTAAAAGACCACAGTACAGTGGATGTGACAATGGCCTTGGCATTTCCTGATGTATATGAAGTAAGTATGAGCCACTTAGGAATAAAAATTTTATATGGTTTGTTAAATGAACGTCAAGATGTGGTGGCTGAGCGTGTCTTTGCGCCTTGGCACGACATGGAAAAGGAAATGCGAGACCGTAAGATTCCTTTATTTTCTTTGGAAACCAAAACGCCAATTCGCGAATTTGATCTATTGGGATTTACATTGCAATATGAAATGAGCTATACCAACATCTTGAATATGCTGGATATGGCAGAGATCCCTTTCTATAGCAAAGATCGAGATATGTCTTTCCCATTGCTATTAGCAGGGGGACCTTGTGTATATAATATTGAGCCTATTGCAGATTTTTTTGACATCGTGTCTATCGGTGAATCGGAAGAATGGCTTGTGGAATTTGTAGAACTATTTAAAACAGAAAAAGCGAAAGGTTTTCCAGGCGGTAAAGGGGCATTCTTGCGCAAAGCAGCCTTAATTGAAGGGACCTATGTACCTGCTTTATATGAGCCAGAATACACAGAGGACGGTCATTTTAAAGGGTTAAAAATTTTGGCAGAGGAAGCGCCGGCAGTTGTAAAAAAACGTATCGTAGAAGATGTAGAACACTCCTATTATCCGACAGCACCTATTGTGCCATATTTAGACGTAGTCCATGATCGGGCTGTATTAGAATTATTCCGTGGTTGTTTGCGAGGCTGTCGTTTCTGCCAAGCTGGTATGTTATATCGTCCTGTTCGTGAAAGAACGCCGGAACGGTTATTACAAATGGCAAAGGATATTATCGCCAATACCGGATATAATGAAATTTCTTTAATGTCTCTAAGTTCTGCAGATTATTCTAAATTGCCAGAATTAGTAGATATGCTGATGGAAGAATTTAAAGATAAACAAGTCAGTGTTAGTCTACCATCTTTGCGTATTGACGCATTTTCTATTGATATTGCAAAAAAAGTGCAGCAAGTGCGTAAAAGTGGCTTAACCTTTGCTCCAGAAGCAGGCTCTCAGCGTATGCGTGATGTGATTAACAAAGGTGTTAGTGAAGAAGATTTGATGGCAGCTTGTGAAAATGCTTTCAAATCTGGTTGGAACACAGTGAAATTATACTTTATGATGGGCTTACCGACGGAAACCGATGAAGACGTAGCAGGCATTGCTGACTTAGCTTATAAAGTATTAGATTTGCACCGAGATATTACATGCAAACGCAATGGCAAGGTGACAGTGAGTTGTTCTTTCTTCGTACCGAAAACACACTCCCCTTACCAATGGTATGGTCAACAAGATGTAGAGGAAATTCATCGTAAACAGAGATATTTAAAATCTCTTATCAACAATCGGAATATTTCCTATCATTATCATGATGGACATACAGGGTATTTAGAGGCTATCTTTGCTCGTGGAGATAGACGATTAGCGCCATCCGTCATAGAGGCATGGAAGCATGGCTGTAAATTTGATGGCTGGACAGAGTATTTTAAATACGATACCTGGATGCAGGCTTTCAAAGACACGAATATTGATCCAGATTATTATGCTCGCCGTGACCGTAGCTTTGAAGAGGCATTGCCTTGGGAACATATTGATGACACCGTAAGTAAAGCCTTTTTACAACGTGAATGGGAGCGTGCTGTAGAAGGCACGTTGACGTGGGATTGCCGTCGTAAGCCATGTAATGGCTGTAATGCTTGTCCAGAGCTAGGCACACCAATTATTGATTATAAGGAGGGTGGACGTGTTGAGAAAGTTACGTTTGGCCTTACATAAGGGAGAAGAACTTCGCTTTTTATCCCATTTAGATTATGCCTCCGCCATAGAGCGTATGATTCGTCGTAGTGGGATTAAAATGGCTTATTCTGAGGGATTTAATCCACATATGAAGATTAGTTTTTCCTCTGCCCTTGCCTTGGGTATTACGGCTAGTGCTGAATATTGTGATATGGATGTCTTAGAAGAAGGGTCATTAGAAGAATTGATGAGCCGACTTTCACAATCAGCGCCAAAAGGCTTAGAAGTGTTGGATGGACGATTCATGCCGGATAAAGTGAAAAAAATGATGGCCATATGCAATTATGCTGTCTATGAGGTGACAGGCCCGGCTGTAGAACACGCAAATTGGGAACAGTTGCTGGAACCTTTTAATAGTGCAAATGAAGTATTATATGAAAAAGTAACACCGAAGAAAACAAGAATGATTGATGTGAAACATTTCATTAAAGAACCCTTGGTAGCAAAGGTAGACGGAGACATGGTAACAATTCGTATGGCTATTGGCGTATATCCAGAAGGGACTATGAAGCCAGGGGATATGTGGAAATTGGGTAAAGAGCAATACGGTTGGCCCGTAACAGATAGTTATTCTATTCACCGTGAAGCGATTTTGATTGAAACGGATGGGGCTTGTATTACGCCTCTAGAAGTGGAATAAGGAGAGACTATGAATCGATTATATGCCAATGTGATGAAAGAGGAAACCCGTCTTGCCATTGTGGATGAGACAGGGGATTTACAACAAATTATATATGAACGACCACAGCTATCGAATCGCGTAAATCATATGTATAAAGGGGTAGTGAAAAATGTTCTACCTGGCATGAGTG
This sequence comes from Veillonella sp. CHU594, assembly GCF_003992265.1. Lineage (NCBI taxonomy): Bacteria > Bacillati > Bacillota > Negativicutes > Veillonellales > Veillonellaceae > Veillonella > Veillonella sp. CHU594. Next base: position 38,718 of record NZ_RQVB01000002.1, on the reverse strand, counting down.
CAGCTTTCCTCGACATTGGCATCGGGCAAAATGTGTACCTAAACCTACAAGAACAAGGGAAACAGAAAAAAGTACATGTAGGGGAAGTCTTATTAGTTCAAGTTGTGAAGGACGCCATGCTGGGAAAAAGCGCTCGTGTCACTACTGATGTTAGTTTGGCTGGTCACTATATGGTATTATTGCCACAAGATCAACAGATTCATATTTCTAAAAAGATTACAGACCCAGAGTTGCGTCAGTCTTTGAAAGATATGGCGCAACCTTATTTAGAGCGAGGTGTAGGATTTATTTTGCGCACCGCAGCTATGGGTGCTAGTGAAGAAGAAATTGCTCGTGATATGGCCTATTTACATCAGACTTGGGAACACTTGCAAAAGCGCTATAAGGTAGCACAGAATGGAACGGAAATCTATGGAGACGCCAACCTATGGTATCGTGTGATCCGAGACTATGTAGGACCTACGGTAGGTTCTATTATGGTGGATGATGCAGCTGCTTATGAAGAGTTGCAACAATTATTAGGTGCAGGACGGTTTGGTAAGCCTGTAGAAGTCAGCTTTTGGAATCAGAAGGAAGATATTTTTAAAACGCATGGTATTGAAGAACAGATTGATGCTCTTTTAAATCATCGTATTGATCTACCCTCTGGTGGTTCCTTACAGATTGATCAAACAGAGGCACTCACTGTGATTGATGTAAACTCTGCTCATTACAGTGGTAAGAATGAACAAGTGGGACAGGTGGCAAAACGTGTGAATCAAGAAGCGGCCCATATGATTGCCAGACAATTGCGATTGCGAAATCTTGGGGGAATCATCATTTGCGATTTTATAGATATGCCTAAACAGGATATGGAAGAACTAGTACAGTTGATGAACCACTTAGTGAAAAAGGATCCTATTAAAACCGTCGTATGTGGTATTACTTCCTTAGGTTTGTTGGAGTTGACACGGAAACGGGAGCGCCAAAGTATTCCATCTATCCTCTTTGATACTTGTTCCAGTTGTGGTGGTACTGGACATGTACTAAAAGGAGAAACTGTGTATTTGCAAATCTTACGACGTCTGCGGGAATTGTATCGATTTGGTCGATTAAAAACGGATGTATCCATTGTGGTGCATCCAGATGTGGGGCAATTCTTTACAAAACAAGTATTGGAATCGTTACGTGCAGAGTTGCAAAGAACTATACAGATTGAAAATGATACCACAATGGGATTAGAAGCCTATTCCCTATTAGCCTTATGTGATGTATAATAATAAAATTAGTACTAAAAACAATTACAGTTCTCTATATGAAATGTAATGTTTTTAAGAAAAAGTGCTTGGGATTGCCAAGCACTTTTGTTGTTATTTGCAGGAGGGACTTGTGTCATACCTTGAAATATTGATTTTGTCGGTAGGTCTTGCCATGGATGCCTTTGCGGTTTCTATTTGTAAATCATCACAAATGAAAGATGATCCTACTTATAAGAAAGTATTATTAGCATTTCTATTTGGCGCCTTTCAATGCATGATGCCTATTATAGGGGCAGCCGTAGGAGCTCAGTTTTCGCAGAACTTTGATGAGTGGGACCACTGGGTTATTTTTATTACCTTAGGCTATTTGGGTATTAATATGATTCGTGCCTCTCTCAACGATGAGGAAGAAGATAAAACAAAGGTGGATTGGAAAGAAATGTTAGCGTTGTCCATTGCCACTAGTATCGATGCATTGGCAGTGGGAGTCACTATTGCCTTATTACATGCGGATGTACTCACTACGTCAGTTACCATTGGTGTGATTACCTTCTTAGTATGTCTGGTGGGCATATTTAGTGGGTACCATATGATGAAAGCATTCCGTGAAAGAGCGGAAATGGCTGGGGGCGTTATATTGATCCTGATTGGAGTGAAAATATTGCTGCAGCATTTGGGGTACTTGCCTCGCTAAATCGTCTCTTGTGTTGCTATTCTGTCCGTGGCTCTTTATTGTTAGTGTAAGGGAAAATCGCCGCACATTCCTCCACAAACTGATACAGTGGTTAGGTTTGTTCCGGAACATGCGGCGCTTTTCTAGCGTTTGTGCTATTTAGGTAATTACAGTGCCACGGAACGTTCTACGCGACATGGCGTTCCTCACGGGATGGGGGTACACCGTGCTCTTCTTGCATTTTTGTGATTTAGGTGTAAAAAATGCCACAAGGCTACTACACCTAATGGCATTCCTCCACAAACTGATACAGTGGTTAGGTTTGCTCTGGAACATGCGGCGCTTTTCTAGTGTTTGTGCTATTTAGGTAATTACAGTGCCACGGGACGTTCTACGCGACGTTCTACGCGACATGGTGTTCCTCACGGGGGAGAAAAAAGTGCTTGACGGAATATATTTAGTGGTTTATAATAGTTAAGTATTCACTTGGAGAGGTGTCCGAGCGGCTTAAGGAGCATGATTGGAAATCATGTGTGCGGTGATACCGTACCGAGGGTTCAAATCCCTCTCTCTCCGCCAAGGTTTAAAAGCGTTTATGCACTGCATAGACGCTTTTATTGTTATATCATTGTATTTTGTGACAAGATACTTATAACTCTGGAATAGAGTGTAAAATTCCTCATCATGAGGGTAATAAAAAAGGGCGGATACAACCGTCCTTTTCGCTTTATAAAATGTCTAGTATCTTGCTCAAAAGAATGGTACAATAATTCCGTATGAGGAGGCTTTGTATGGATTTTTTATGGTTATTATTTGACATTATTGGAACAATTGCCTTTGCGATTTCTGGCGCACTTTTGGGGATTCAACGGCGTATGGATATTTTTGGTATACTGATTTTGGCGCTGGTAACTGCTATTGGCGGTGGGATTGTACGAGATGTTATGGTAGGACGCATACCGCCCACATCTTTGCAAACGGGCTTATATATTTCTATCACGTTAATTACGGTTGGGATCATGTTTATCATGTATCGTTATGGCTGGAATCGTTATATTGAAGGTAAAGGTGCGACGAAAGTGTATCTGATAGCAGATGCTTTAGGTTTGGCTTCGTTTACAGTGACAGGAGCGACTATTGGGATAGCTACAGATCCAACTAACTTGGTGCTCACCGTTGTGTTAGGTGGAATTACAGCTGTGGGTGGCGGTATTATCCGAGATATTTTAGCACATCGCACGCCGAGTGTGTTGAAAGAAGAAGTGTATGCCTTGCCAGCTTTATTAGGTGGGATTGCCTACTTCGTAGTGTATGGTATAGGACATCAAATAGTGGCATCCTATGTGACATTCCTTATCGTTTTTATCATTCGCATGATAGCCATTGAATATCATTGGAATCTGCCGCGTATTGATCGGATTCATCGATAATTTACATATGACTAATCAAGATAATAAGCAAAGAATACTATAAAATAGGAGATATATAAAACATGAGAAAACAACAATGGCGACATAAGTTTGCGATTATGGCTACAGCGGTGGCAACTGCGGTATTGAGCCATGCGAGCACTGCAGAGGCTACGACAGTACTCTATGTACCACAAGATGACCGCCCCGTGAGTTTAGCCTATACGGTGGCTACGGCTCAAGATGCAGGATATACGGTGTTAACACCACCTCAATATTATATTTCAGGTCGTAACTTTCAAGGAAATGCAGAAGCCATTTGGAAGTGGGTTGATGAGAATATTAGTAAAGCAGATGTGCTTGTGTTAAGTACAGACTCTTTAATCTATGGAGGCCTTGTAGATTCTAGAAAACACAATTTAGATTTACATACCTTGGAATATCGAGTGCATCATATTGAAGATTTGCACAAAAAATATCCTAATATACCAATGTATGCATTTGGTACGGTGATGCGCTCTCCTCGTGCTAGTGGTGGCGGTGTGGAGCCAGCCTATTATGATCAATATGGTCCGACTATTTTCCGTATTGCTGCTTTACAAGATAAATTGGACAGTCAAAAATTGACGGCAGATGAACAAAAAGAGTTGTTCATGTTGCAAGCTACGGTGCCAGTGGAATTTTTACAGGACTGGTTCCATCGTCGTCAAAAAAATATGGAAATTAATCGTCAATTAATTGATATCACTAAAAAAGGTGTATTTAAATATTTTGCATTAGGTCATGACGATACTAGTAGTTTATCTCAATCGGCTATGGAAGGTCGTTATTTACAAAAATATAGTAAAGGACTTTCCCCTACGCAATATGGTAGTTTCCCAGGAGCAGATCAATTAGGATTGTTATTAATCGCTCGTGACCATGTGGATCGCAATCACTTGACGCCGACATTTGAGGTTATTTATCCATTAGGTGGTGGTGGTGAGACAGTACCGCATTATGAGGACCAAAAAGTAGAAAAAACAATTGCTGAACATGTAGTGGCCGTAGGTGGCACGATGAAAACTAAAGGAAAACCATCTGTGTTACTAGCGGTAAATACGCCATTAGGTACAGTGACAGGTGAGTCAGAAGCTTTTGAAAACTTCCCTATGATTTCTAGAAGTACCAATGAATTTTTAGACCATATTCAAGCAGCTATGAATCAAGGAGTACCTGTTAGTATTGCAGATATTGCCTATTCCAATGGATCGGATAATACATTGGTCTATGGATTGTATCAACGGGATTTACTGTATAAAGTTAGTGCTTATAATGGATGGAATACGGCAAGTAATACTATTGGCTATGCCATAGCACAGGGTATTTTAGGAGTGCATATGGATGATCAAAGTCATCGAAATATGTTGACACAACAATATTTGGATAATTGGGCATACCAAGCAAATATTCGTAAAGATGTGTATCGTATGCAAGATTCCATTCGTACAGATAATGTGAAATATACAGGAACCTTAAATGAAACTTTGGAAAGTTATATGGGTGAGCGAGTGCAAGACTTTGCAGCGACTTATTTAAAGTTGGATCCACGCACTGTATCCGCTCGATTCCCATGGGGACGATTATTCGAAACAGATATTACCGTGTATCGTGAACCTGTAGCTCCGTTACAAAAAGAGTTGCGTTTACGCCGTGAAGCAGAAGCAAGAGCTAAAGCAGAAGCTGAGGCAAAAGCAAAAGCGGAAGCAGAGGCAAGAGCTAATAAAGCAAAAGCAGACGCAGCAGCTGCAAAAGCAAAACAAAAGGCTCAATAAGGTAATACAATACAAGGAGAGAGGGGCGTAGCCCCTCTTTTTTGGAGGAATTATGAGAAAACCAGCTATACCGGCCATTACCTATATGCGGGGACTATGTATGTTAGGTGTGATCGGTATCCATGTAGGGTCCTATGCATTAGCGAACCCTACGATTAATATACATCTATTAGGACTGTTAGAAATTGTGTCTCGCTTTACAGTGCCTGCCTTTTTCTTCTTGTCTGCCTTCGGGTTGTTCTATCATACATCGGTGGAGGATGATTTTTCTTATTCTGACTTTTTGCGCCGTCGCACGCAGGTGGTGCTCTATCCCTATATTGTGTGGACTATCCTATATACGGCCTACAATGCGGTATTAGCTCATAACGCATGGGGACTGATGCCACATGTGTTAGGGTTGACTCTACTTTTTGGAAATGGTATGTATCACCTGTATTTTCTAGTCATACTTCTTTGGTTTTACGCTTTGATGCCACTTTGGCGATGGGCCCTACGGTCTATACTGAAAGCTCCCATAGTGCTGATGACTATATTGTTTTTTGTGCAAATGGCAGTGAATTATTGGTCCTCTTATATGGCAGGCTCTGTACAATTTTCGCAAGAATGGTTGCAGTATATCTTTAGCATGCGCCTCAATTATTTTGTAGGATTTTATATATGGATTTTCCTACTAGGCGGGCTCCTTGCAGAACGATTTGATGCGATGCTAGAATGGATTGATGCCCATGGTTTCGGTATCACAGTGGGATTTATCCTGTCCTTAGTGGCTATGTTAGGCTCCTATTACTATGTAATGGCAGAGTGGGGATATACTCGATTAGAGGCTATCTACACAGTGCATCAGCTAAGTCCTCAAGGATTGGTGTATACAGGTATGGGTTGTATCTTTTTTGTGTGGGCGTTCACCGTGTCATCTATGAGTGACATAGTGGAAACCTTTTGGACAGAATTGGGAAATGCGTCCTATGGTATTTATTTGGTGCATCCATTTATGTTGATTCTGTTAGATAAAGTTTTGCAAATCGGCGGATTAGGATATACAACAACGACAGTCGTGCTTATGTATGTGAGCGCAGTCATCTTGTCTTTTGGAGTGACAAAAGGATTAGAAACATTGCCGAAACAAGTACGGGCTTATGTATTAGGCAAGTAAGTCGTTTCTTGTAATACTATGCAGCCTGTGGCGTTTTTAACTTAATAAGCAAAGGGAAGAGCACGGCATACCTCTCTCAAACGGTATTTCATAATGTTTGTTCGAGGCACGCCGTGCTCTTCTTGTGTTTGTGTGATTTAGGTAATAAGGAATGCCACAAGGCTGCTACTTGTAACTGCGTTCCTCAGGGGATGGGAAGAGCACGGCATATTCCTCCACAAACTGATACAGTGGTTAGGTTTGCTCCGGAACACGCTGTGCTCTTCTTGTGTTTGTGTGATTTAGGCAGTGAGGAACGCCACAAGTCTGCTACTCGTAAACGCGTTCCTCAGGTGGAGGGACGTTATTTGCAAACTTGCGCGTTGCTTAGTTTGCGTTAGTGGTAGATTGTTTGCTTCTACAGGAGATTTGATGTAAAAGGTGTAGAATTTTATACTTGTCTGTACTATAATGAAGATAATACTTGATTCGTATGTATACTATGAGGTGTTACTATGAAAGAATTAACATATTTTAATGGCGAGATGGTAGAGTCTGGCGCTAAGGTGGTTAGTCTTGATGATAGAGGATATTGTTTTGGTGATGGTGTATACGAGGTAGTGCGGGTGTATAATGGTCGCGCTTTTGCCTTTTCCTATCATCAAGATCGCTTGTATCGTTCGATGCGTGAAATGGATATTCCTGTGCGCATGCCTCCTGATGAGTTGCAAGAGTTGCACGAAATCATGATTGAACAAAGTGAAATTACTGATGGATATATTTACTTACAGATTACTCGTGGGGTAACACCACGTCATCATGCGTTTGAGCGTTCTAAATTAGAACCGCAAATGTATATGTTTATTAAACCGATTACAACGGATTTAGGGGCCTTGCAAGAAGGTGTAAAAGCCATTACCTTGCCTGATGAACGGTGGGCTCGTGTAGACATCAAAACACTAAACTTAATTCCTAATATTTTGGCACAAACAAAAGCCGAGAAAAAAGGTGCTTATACAGCTATTTTAGTGCGTGATGGCATTGTTACAGAAGGGGCTACATCTAATGTATTTGTGATGAAAGATGGTGTGTGTTATACGCATCCAGCCAACCATCATATTTTAAAGGGTATCACCCGTCAGTTAGTGGTAACTCGTGTAGCACCAACAGCAGGGATTACGATTATTGAGCGTGAATTTGATGAAGCTTTCCTAAAAGATGCAGACGAAATCTTCTTCACCGATACCATTGGTGGCATTATTCCGATTACCACCTTGAATCGTGAACCTGTAGGTGATGGTAAACCAGGTAAAGCAGCAAAAGTATTAGCTGAACAATTACAACATTTAATGGAAGAAGGGTTAGCATAATGTCAGTCAAAACGATAACAGGAAGTGCCTTACTCTTAGCAATTGCTTTGCTAAGCCAAGGATTTCTTCGCATGATTATTCCTATGCACGGTTTAGTGCAATTTTTAGTAGGCTCCATCGTAGGTGCTTGTACGGCATTGGCTACCTGGCGCTATGGTTTGTGGAGTGGATTCGTTGTAGCTTGTGTAACGCCTCTCATGGCATTTTTACAAGGTATGTTGACCATACCTTTATTTGTACCTGTGGTGGCTATTGGTAGCATGGCATATGCAATTACTGTAAAGGTATTAGGAACAAAACGTGTATGGATGACAGCAATTACAGGGGCCATTGTAAAGAGTGTAGTTCTTTATGGACTATTCTTGGCTTTATTCCAGTTGATGCCGGGCATTCCTGAAGCGATGCAAAAAGGCATCTTGTTCAGCATGGGCTGGCCACAGCTGATTACTGGTAGTTGCGGCATTTTCTTGGCTGCTTTTATTGCAAAACGTGGTGGTATTAAGCTACAGAAACAAGACTAGCTAGTATGTGAATTGTATGTAAGGGAGTGTATTTCATCATTATATAATAAGTATATAGTGAGTTAACATAGGGGCCCCTACCTAGGCGGGAGCACGTTTGTTATAAAGAGTAAGCACCTCTAAATATGGAGTTATAGATTTAAGCTATAAAAGACGATAGGCAAGTAGTATAGTGGGAATTATTGACAGTCTGTCTACTCACATTGTACAATTTATGCATACCCAAGAGCTCTTAGGTTACTGAGGGCTCTTTTTTATTTAGTTTGAAAAGGAGAGGATTTCATGATAGAACTTAAACAGATTCGAAAAGTCTATGAAGGTGCTGTCCGCGTGGAAGCCTTGAAAGAAATTAATGTAACTATAGAAGAAGGCGAAATTTTTGGCGTTATTGGTCAATCTGGGGCCGGTAAATCTACCTTGATTCGCTGTATCAATATGTTGGAACGTCCTACATCTGGATCCGTTATTGTGGACGGTGTAGATTTAACGAAGTTGAACACAGTAGAATTACGTGAAGAACGTAAACACATTGGTATGATTTTCCAACACTTTAATTTACTTTCATCCCGCACAGTGTACGACAATGTAGCATTTCCATTGGAATTGCAAGGATTGTCAAAAGAAGAAATTAGAGAACGTATTTTACCAATTCTAGACATCGTGAAACTGTCGGATCGTTTAGACAACTATCCGTCTCAATTATCCGGTGGTCAAAAACAACGTGTTGGTATTGCCCGTGCCTTAGCAAGTAATCCAAAAGTGTTATTATGCGATGAAGCTACGTCAGCTCTTGACCCACAAACAACAAAATCTATTTTAGCCTTGTTGAAAGACATCAATCGTCGATTAAACTTGACCATTGTCTTGATTACTCATGAAATGAATGTTATCAAAGAGATTTGTGATCGTGTAGCTGTTATTGAAGGTGGTACGATTATTGAAGAAGGTCCTGTAGTGGATGTATTTACAGAACCAAAAGAAGCCACAACGAAAGAATTCGTGTCTGCCATCATCCGTCATGACTTGCCAGAAGATGCCATTGCTCATTTAACATTGAATGAAACTTGGGTAGAAGGGGCTAATCCGATTGTACGATTGACTTTCAAAGGCAATGTAACAGATGAACCTGTAGTGGCAAGCATTATCCGTAAATTTGATACAGATGTAAGTATCTTGTTTGGTGGTGTAGATTATATTCAAGATATGAGCTTTGGTCATTTGATTGTAGAATTAAAAGGGGAGCGTGCTAAATCAGAAGCGGCTATCGACTACTTACATAATTTACCAATTGGAAGCGAGGTGATCGGTTATGTCACAGCAAATCATTAATTTATTGCTACAAGGTTTCTTAGAAACTGTACAAATGACGGTGATTTCCACTGTAGTAGCCGTTCTATTAGGTGTTCCATTGGGCGTAATTTTAGTCATCACCAGCCGTGGTCATATCATGCAAAATGAAGCGGTGAATAAAGTGCTAGGTGCTATCGTAAATGCCACACGTTCCATTCCGTTCATCATTTTAATGGTAGCCATCATTCCATTTACTCGATTAGTAGCAGGTACATCTATTGGTACGACTGCAGCTTGCGTGCCATTGACATTGGCGGCCATTCCATTCTTGGCTCGTTTAGTAGAAACAGCGATCAAAGAAGTGAATGGTGGTGTTATTGAGGCAGCTCAATCTATGGGGGCGACGCCATTACAAATCATTTGGAAAGTGTTGTTGCCAGAAGCGTTACCAACATTAATCGATAATATTACAGTCCTAATCGTTAACTTAATTAGCTATTCTGCTATGGCAGGTGCTATTGGTGGTGGCGGTCTTGGGGATATTGCGATTCGCTATGGATACCAACGTTTCCAAGGAGATGTGATGTTAGCCACTATCATCATCTTAATTGTATTAGTACAAGTCATCCAAAGTGTAGGTGACTATTTATCCCGTAAAGTGAATAAAAAATAAAGGAGATATTATGAAGCGTATTTTAGTCGGCTTATTAGCCATTGCATCTTTAGTGTTACTATTAGCAGGATGTGGTAAAGAAGAAGCAAAACCAGCAGCAGATGCACCAATTAAAGTAGGTGTAACAGCAGGTCCTCATGCAAAAGTTATGGAATTTGTAAAAGGTGAAGCAGCAAAACAAGGATTGAACATCGAAATCGTTGAGTTCAGCGATTATATTCAGCCGAATATTGCCTTAGATCAAAAAGAATTAAATGTGAACTCTTTCCAACATCAACCATTCTTGGATAATACAGTAAAAGATAAAGGTTTGAAAATTCAATCTATCGGCAAAACAATCTTATTACCAATGGCAATTTACTCTAACAAATATAAAGATTTGAAAGATGTGCCAAATGGCGCTACTGTAGCGATTCCTAACGATCCTACCAATGGTGGTCGTGCCTTGCTATTATTACAACAAGCAGGTTTGATTACATTAAAAGACGGTGGCACTGTAAAATCTTCCGTAGCAGATATTACAAGCAATCCTAAAAACATTGATATTCGTGAATTAGAAGCGGCACAAATTGCTCGTTCCCTAAATGATGTTGATGTAGCAGCAGTGAATACAAACTATGCAATTCCAGCAGGTTTGAACCCACAAAAAGATGCTGTTGTAGTGGAAAGCACAGATTCTCCATATGCTAATGTAATTGCTGTTCGCACAGAAGATGTAAATAATGAAACATATAAAAAATTATTGTCCATTTACCAATCTGAACCAGTACGTAAATTCATTCAAGAAGAATTCAAAGGATCTATTATCCCAGCGTTCTAAGTGAAAAGAATCAGCAAACAATTATACAACAGAGGTTAGTTGATATACGAGTATCAACTAACCTCTATTTTTTTGTACAAGAACAATGAATTAATGATATATGTATGATATTTCCTATGGTATAATGGTAGTGAAATAAAGTACATTCTGAATAGAATTATGAAGGAGTAGAAGGTTGAATCAAAAACTTAAGAATCCAATGCATGACCAGTTATTTCGGGCAGTCTTGTCGTTGGAAACACTAGAAGAATGTTATGAATTTTTTGAAGATATTTGTACCATCGGAGAGTTGAAATCAATCTCTCAACGCTTAGAAGTGGCACGATTGTTGAAAGCAGGTACAGGGTATGAGCAAATTGTAGAATTAACAGGAGCTAGTACGGCGACCATAAGCCGTGTGAAACGGTGCTTAAATTATGGTGCCGATGGATATAATAAAATTTTGCCTCGTATTGAGGACTAGAAGATACAATAAGACATCAAAGTGATGTATATAAGAGAGGAGGGCTCACACTATGGAAGGTGATTTACTCATAGGTATTATACTATTTTTTGCAGGAGCCCTAGCGGGGTTTATTGATTCTATTGTAGGTGGAGGTGGGTTGATTTCGTTACCTGCTTTGATGTTGACGAATATGCCGGTGGCCATGTGCTTAGGGACCAATAAATTATCTAGTGTCTTTGGATCTGGCACAGCAATGATTAACTTCGCCAGAAACAAATTGGTAGATTGGACATTAGTGAAATGGATCATGCCATTCACTCTGCTTATCTCTATGGTAGGCGCCTATATAGCAGTCTATGTGCCAGGCACATTTTTAAAACCCCTGATTATTGTATTATTGTTGGCAGTATTCATTGTGGTGCTTACCAAAAAAGATTGGGGTACCATAGCACAAGTGGAACGTAAATCAGGATGGAAATTACTTGCTTATGTAGCAGTGGCTATTGTTATCGGCTTATATGATGGATTTCTTGGACCTGGCACAGGGGTGTTTTTAATATTCTATTTCTTGTTTATGGGTTATGATTTCTTAGGCGCATCAGGAAATGCCAAAGTACTAAATACAGTGAGTAACTTTGGGTCCTTGATGGTGTTCATCTATATGGATCAAGTGAACTATGGCTATGGTTTAGCAGTTGCAGCGGGACAAATTATTGGCGCTACTGCGGGATCAAAGTTAGCCATGGTGAAAGGCGCAGGACTAGTGAGATTTTTGTTTATCGCTATGTCTCTGACAATGTTAATGAAATTGTCCTATGACTATTTACTTTCACAGGGGATTATATAGTAGGAGTAACTATGCAAAAATTTAGTGATAATCAAGTAGCATTAATTAGCGGCGGCACATCGGGTATAGGCTTTGCTACTGCAGAATTGTTGTTAAAGCAAGGCTGGTGTGTGGTGATTAACGGCCGCAATGAATGGGATGGACAAGAAGCGGTTGTAAAATTGCGCCGTATTTCCTCGAAAGTACGATTTGTGCAAGGAGATGTAAGTAAGGTTATGAATTGCCGTCGTATTGTGGAAGATACGATTCGTTTGTTTGGCAATTTAAATGCCTTAGTAACGGCAGCTGGGTATTATGAAGAACGACTATTGGAAGATGTGGATGAGCAAAACTTTGATGAGATGTTTGGAACGAATGTAAAAGGTACTGTCTTTTTATGCCAAGCCGCAGCACCGTACTTGAAACAAGTGCATGGTAGTATTGTGACTATATCAAGTGATGCAGGACTACAAGGTAATGTGGCGTGCACTGTGTACGGAGCATCCAAAGGGGCTGTAGTGAGTTTTACGAAATCACTGTCCTTAGAAATGGCACCTCATCGTGTTCGCGTTAATTGTGTGTGTCCTGGTGATGTAGATACTTCATTAGTGGCAAAACAATTAGCCAATGAACCATCGGGTGATATTGTGAAAGCTAAGGAAGAAATGGCTTTACACTATCCATTAGGACGGATTGCTCAACCGCGAGAAGTTGGCGAAGTCATTGCTTTTCTTATCAGTGAGAAAGCATCTTTCGTGACGGGTGCAGCTTGGACTGTAGACGGTGGACTAACAAGTTGGTAATTCATTGAGAAATTTGATACAATAAGGGTAATAAGTACATTTACATTTAATGTTTTGTGGTCAATATAGGAGACAAATATGGAGCAGTTGGAATACAATAATGCAACACTTCCTCAAGCAACGAATGTACAAGAAGAAGTAGAAATGATTTGCCGTTGGGCAGCAGCTCGTGCAGCTGGTATCGCGGCATTACCAAAATTTAATTATGTAGGTTTATTGGCTAATGATGTGTACATGGTATCACGCATTGCTCAAGTATATGGCGTATGCCCTGCTAAAGAAGGGGTGACTGGATTTTTAGTGGGTCTTGGTGGTAGTGCTGTAGCAGCGTTAGTATGTACAGTCGTGCCAACAGTGATTCTTCGCGTCCCTGTGGCAGCGGCTATTACCTATGGTATTGGTAAAATGGCTGCCAAATGGATTGAAGATGGTATGCCAGCATGTCCGAACTATGAAGAATATCGTCAACGTTTAGTAGATATTTATGAACATAATAAAGAAACAGTCATCACATTGGCGAATACACCACTTCGGGATAAGCCGTTGGGTAATGAAACTGTAGATTTCTTAGATGATGTACAGGTGTCTGGTAATGATTACTTAGCAAGTGCCAAAGGCTTTGCAGGTTCTTTTGTTGGATCTGATTTGTTGGCTAATGTAAGTGCTGTAAAAGATCTAGCAGTAGGAGCCGTATCCATCTTGGCAGCTACGGTGAAAGACACATTAGAGAAAAGTGGTAATGAAGAATTACTAGATAATGCTCGTCATGCTGCAAAAGGCGTAGGCTCTTTGCTTAAAATTTTAGCAACTGAAGCATTATCTTTAACTGGTGCCGTAGCAGGTACATCAGCATCTAAAGCAAGCGTATATACAAAAGCCGCTTATGAAAAAGCAGATACGGTGCGACAAACATTAAATGATTCCTTACAAACTAAAGTAGAACCAGTGGTGGAAAAAGCCACAGCTGTTATGCAAGATGTAAAAGAAGTGGTAGAACCAAAATTACAACAAGTAAAAGAAAAGGTAGAACCAAAACTTCAACAGGTAAAAGAGGTGGTAGAGCCGACATTACAGCAAGTAGAAGAAAAAGCTTCTGAATTGACAGCCAAAGCGATTGATCACGCACAAGAAGCGGTGCAAGACATTCGTGAAAAAGCGGAAGTTGTGAAGGAAACAGCAGTGGAATTGGCAGAACAAACAAAAGAAAAAGCCATCGACTTAGCAGAACAAGCAAAAGACAAGTTCAAACAATAATCAGAGAGGTTATAACTATGAATATCTTACAAATCCTTAAGTATGGAAAAACCTTTACATCTGATGCCTTTATGTCCACTGTGAATCGCATGGGTCGTAATATTATGTTTGCACGAAAAGCTGTTATGTTATATTATTGTTTACGTGATACAGATACACCAGCATTTGTAAAGGCCGTTATTGCAGGCGCTTTAGGATACTTGATATTGCCTATTGATTTTATCCCAGATAGCGTACCAGGTCTTGGTTGGGTGGATGATGTGGCAGTATTAGCAATTGCTATGAAAGTAGCAAATCGCTATATTAAGGCTTCCCATAAGGAAAAAGCACAAAAATTTGTGCCTATCGGATCAATTGATTAATCAGTAAAGGGGCTCTTTGGAGCCTCTTATTGCATAGGAAAGGTAGTATACGATGATTTCTACATCTTTACGTGTCCGATTTTATGAAACGGATATGATGGAGATTGCCCATCATACGAATCATTTACGGTGGTTTGAAATGGGGAGAATTGAATATTTTCGCCGCTGTGGTATTAGTCTATGGGACATGATGCAAGAGGGCATCGTCTTTCCTATTACAAAAGTGAGCTGTGAGTATAAGGAAGTGGCACGCTTTGATGATGTATTGCGGGTGGAATTAACAGTAGCCTCTTTGTCGCGGGCGCAATGTACTTTCACATATCGGATTATCCGTGACAGTGATAATGCATTGATCTGTACAGGGGAAACACAAAATGTGTTTACTGCTAAAGAAACAGGTAAAATTATTCGCTTGCCAGATATATTTTTTAAACCCATGAAAGCCGTAGCAGAGGAGGAGTAGGGAATGACGCCCATACAGAAGGAATTACCTATTGGAGTATTCGACTCTGGAATCGGTGGATTGTCTGTATTATCTGTGCTAGCACAAGAATTTCCGGAAGAAGATTTTATTTATGTTGGAGATAGTGCAAACAATCCAGTAGGCAATAGGCCGATTGAGGAAATTGAAGGCATTGCTACGAAAATTGCAGAGTTTTTAGTGGCCCAACCAGTGAAACTAATAGTCATCGCTTGCAATACATTTTCTGTGGTAGCCTTGGACAAACTATCCAAACAATTTGATGTACCTATTGTGGGGATGGCACAGGGGATTCATGATGCTCTGCGTATTAAGGTTAAACAGAAACGTAAAGGACCTTTAGGCATTATGGCTACGGTAGCGACTATTAATAGTCATAAACATATGGATGCAGTCCATACCTTGAAGCCTCATGTAAAAGTAGTAGAACAAGGCTGTAAAGATTTGGCGGCCTGTATTGAAGAAGGTCATTTAGATGATGCAGTTTTACGACATTGTGCAAAAGAATATGTACAGCCTTTGGTAGAGGCAAATGTGGAAGTGGCCATTTTAGGATGTACCCACTATCCCTTAGTAGAACCCATACTGCGTGAGTTGGCTAAAGAACAAATTTGCTTTGTAGACCCTGCGTGGGAAACATCTGATGCTGTAGGAGCTATTTTGTACGGAGAAGATTTGGAGCAGACATCAGGTAGAAAAGGTTCTATACAAGTTTGTGTTACTAGCCATGCGGATCGAGTAACGTCTATCGTACAAGATATTTTCAAGGATACTAGCTTAACAGCTAAGCTCATTACTCTATAGGAGGAACTATGTATATTTACACATTAATAGATACCCTAGTGTGGATAGCCTGTATCATTGCTATCATTTATATTGCCTACCGCATATTTGCATGGCGCCAAGGCAATGAAGACATTGTGATCATGGTGAAACGTCGCACTCCATTTGTGGTAGAAGACATTAGTTTTGATCAAGTAGTGTTATCTACGGATATTCCATTTGTGAACAGAGGTAAACAATACGGAACCATCATGGATATGTTCCCTCGTCATTTATTACCACAAGAACAATTTGACAATGTGCGAATTCAATCGTGGTTAACCGATGCAAAGGCAGAACGTCATGATGGCTATTGGGAAGCGTTAGTCTATAAACAACGACAAGGCAGTACCATTCGTTTGCGTCTAGTGATGACGGCTAATAGTGGTAATATTCGTAAAGACTTAGTGGGATTCCCAGACATGCCTATCGATATCTACCATCAAGTAGTAGGTCGTGAGGCATACCGTATTTCAAAAACTAGAATTACTCTAACTGCAGAAGAGTTAGAAGTAGCAATGCGTAAATAGGAGGTACATCATGGCAGAATTAGAACTATTACCAATCCCTACGCGCATTTTAACGAACAAAGATGATATCGTAGAGGCTATCGTAGAATTTGCAGGTCCTTATATTGGACCAGAAGATATTGTGTGCGTAGCAGAATCCGTCGTGGCTATCACGCAAGGGGAGTTTACACGACCAGAAGATTTAAAAGTATCTTGGCAAGCTAAATTTTTAAATCGCTTTATCCATCCTGATGGTTCTATGGCATCTGTGTATGGTATGCAAGCAGCTATGGATAAAGAAGGGGAATGGAAAATGATGTTTGCCTTCCTCTGTGGAGCCGTAGCTAAAGTGTTTAAAAAATCTGGCGTCTTCTATCAAATGGCACGGACTGCATCCTTAACAGATGATGTGACAGGGACTATGCCTCCATTTGATAAATGCATTGTATATGGACCAAAACAACCACATGCAGTAGCCGATGCTATTATGAAAGCAACAGGTGCCTATGGGGCTTGTGTAGCGGACGTGAATGATTTAAAACGAGCGGCTATCTTAGGACATAGTCGTGGATTGAAACCGCAGCAAATTGCACAAATTTTAATCGATAATCCATTTGGCAATGATAGCCAAATGACACCTATCGTTGTGATTAAAAATTATGCCTCTGTGTCTGCACGGAGACGATAAAAGTTGTTGATACTTAGACTTGCAAATTGAGGCGTATCAGCGTATACTGAAAGAGAACTTTGGGGAGCCTAGTGGCTGAGAGTAAACGAAAGTTTTGACCCATAACCTGATTTGGATAATGCCAACGTAGGATAAGTTTGATTCGTCATACTGAGGACATCCAACAGGATGTCCTTTTTTGTGCTTTTATAGGATGGTATATCGTATATGAGTATGCATGGAAGGTGTATCTAAGTGGATGTACAAGGGGAACAGAATAGTGAGACGATAGAGTGCTACAGCATGAAGGGGCATACCACCGCGGGTATGGTTTTTCGTGCTGTTTTTTTATACTAGTATGTGGTGAAGGAGCCATGACGGATAATTGGTATGATACTAGTTTGAAATAGGTATATAGCATACGCTATAGTTAGGAGGATATGATGAAAGTAAATGGAGCAACGTATCATTATGAGGGGCAAACAGTGCAAGAAGTACTGGCAGCCCTAGCGTTTCGAATGGATCGCATCGTAGTGGAATATAATGGGAAGATTCTTTCTAAAGCAGACTGGGAATCGACTCGTGTGAGTCCTGCAGACACAATGGAAGTAGTAACCTTTGTAGGAGGTGGCTAAATGGTATCTTTACAAGATAAAAAAGTTCTGCTCATCGGTGTAGGCGGTGTTGGATCCCATGTGGCAGTGGCATTGTGCCGTGCTGGAATTGGTCAGTTAGAAATCGTAGACTTTGACGTTGTGGATGAAAGTAACTTAGGCCGTCAATATTATGAGGTGAATGATGTAGGAGTTTTAAAAGTGGAGGCTATGAAAGGCCATCTCAATCGGATGAATCCAAACTGTGAAGTTATCGTTCATAATGAATGCCTCACACCAGAAAGATTATCTGAATTAATCGATGGCTATGATATGGTTGTAGAAGCAGTGGACAAGGCTGTCACAAAAGCGTGGATGACAGAAGTTATTTTGACCCATCCAGCAGAGCCATTATTAGTAGGCTGTTCAGGTATGGCAGGTTGGGGGGATAGTAATGGTATCCGCCGTGAACGAAGACATCATCGTTGGTATCTATGTGGCGATGGAGTGAGCGATATCGATTCTATCGGAAAAATTACTGCCGCTCGTGTCATGGTGTGCGCCGGACATATGGCAAATGCTGTGATTCAACTACTACATGGGGAAGATATTGATTAAGGAGGAACCTATGACACGTTCAGTAAAAGATATGGAAACACAAGATACATGGACCTTAGGGGGACATACATTACATTCTCGATTTATCTTGGGGTCTGGTAAATTTTCTATCGACTTAATCGAGGCTGTCCTAGAAGAAGCGGGCGCAGAAATGATTACCTTAGCCCTACGTCGTGCGGTAGGTGGAGAAGTGGAAAATATCCTAGATGCTATCCCAAAGGATACTATCTTAATCCCTAATACGAGTGGCGCTAGAGATGCTGAAGAAGCGGTGCGTATAGCAAGATTATCCCGAGCTACAGGTTGTGGAGATTTTGTAAAAGTAGAAATTATGAAAGATTCAAAATATTTATTGCCACATAATGGGGAGACCATTAAAGCTACAGAAATATTAGCAAAAGAAGGATTCATCGTTATGCCATACATGTATCCAGACTTAGAAGTGGCTCGTGATTTGGTGAATGCTGGAGCCGCTGCGGTGATGCCGTTAGCGGCGCCAATTGGATCTAATCGTGGATTGCAGACAAAGGAATTTATCAAAATTTTAGTGAATGAAATTGATTTGCCTATCATTGTAGATGCTGGTATTGGTGCTCCATCCCAAGCAGCAGAAGCAATGGAAATGGGCGTAGCTGCAATCATGGCAAATACAGCCGTAGCTTCTGCGGGCCATATTCGAGGTATGGCGAAAGCATTTGGTTTAGCCATCCAAGCAGGAAGATTGGCATATTTGTCAAAATTAGGGCCTACTCTTGAAACCGGTGGTAGCGCTTCATCTCCGTTGACTGGATTTTTGAGATAATAGGAAAGGAATAGCCATGTCTAGTACCACCAGATACCATATAGATGATCCATGTTGGAAGTATCGCCCCCACATGGATCAAATTGAAAGTCCTATTTTAGAGACGGTATTGCGAGAACGTGAGCAATATACGTACGATCGATACACAGCAGATGATGTGCGCCGTGTGTTGCAAGAAGATACCATTGATGTAGAAGGACTGAAAATTTTATTATCTCCTACAGCAGAACCATTTTTGGAAGAACTAGCGGAAAAAGCAAAGGCCGTACGAACACGATACTTTGGCAATTCTGTGTATTTATTTACACCGTTATATATTTCAAACTATTGCGATAACCTATGCGTGTATTGTGGCTTCAACTGTAAAAATCAGATCCATCGGGCGAAGTTAGATGAAGCAGGTATTGAAGAAGAGTTAAAAAATATTGCCAAAACAGGATTACAGGATATTTTAATTTTGACTGGGGAAAGTGAACGCCATAGTCCTATTTCTTACATTGGGCGTGCCTGTGAATTAGCAAAAAAATATTTTAAGGTAGTGGGCGTAGAAATTTATCCTGCCAATGTAGACGATTATGCGTACCTACGAGAATGCGGTTGTGATTATGTGACCGTATTCCAAGAAACGTATAATTGGGAAAATTATAAAACATTGCATTTGTTAGGAAATAAAAGCGTATTTCCCTATCGACTTGAAACGCAAGAACGAGCTTTGCGAGGGGGTATGCGGGGAGTAGGTTTAGCAGCCTTAT
Source organism: Veillonella sp. CHU594 (assembly GCF_003992265.1). Lineage (NCBI taxonomy): Bacteria > Bacillati > Bacillota > Negativicutes > Veillonellales > Veillonellaceae > Veillonella > Veillonella sp. CHU594. The sequence continues at coordinate 18,841 of NZ_RQVB01000002.1, read as the reverse complement.
TGGGATTGGATGATTTCCGAAAAGATGCCTTTGCCACAGCCTTGCATGCCCATATGCTACAACGTGCGTATCCTCATGGAGAAATTAGTATTTCCTGTCCACGCCTGCGGCCTATCGTCAATGATGATACCATCAATGCAGGGGACGTAGGAGAAGCTCAATTATTGCAAGTCATCTTGGCATATCGCTTATTCCTACCTTATGCAAATATTACGATTTCCACTAGAGAAACAGCCAGGTTCCGCAACGGGGTCCTACCATTAGCAGCGACGAAACTGTCAGCAGGTGTCAGCACAGGTATTGGTGAACATTCCTCAGAAGAAAAGAAACAAGAAGAAGGGGATGCACAATTTGAAATTGCTGACAGTAGAACTGTAGCAGAAGCCATGGAAGATGTGAAAGCCTTAGGAATGCAAGTGGTGATGAGTGATTATATCGATGTGCTCTATGAAGAAAAATAACCAATCTATAGACACCTTAGTGTTGATTACAAATCGCCAGTTACTGAAAGATGACATTAGCTTAGCCACATATGGTGTAGCACTGTCTAGAGGGATAGAAAGAATACAAAAGTATGGCAAGCATTGTATTAATCATACAGAAGAAAGCAGTTTAACGTATAATATACGTAGAGCATATAGATCTACAGTAAAAGCGAATCTTCATAGTACTAAATTGCCTGATGCGAGGGCAGATAGTGCTGAACCAGACAACTGGATGAGAAATCACAGTAGTCTGTACACCCTGTGCCGTGACACTGATTTACCCTTTGAGGAGTATCTCCAACTCTGCGATGCCATCGGGGATACCGTAGTACACCATGGAAAAGTTATTACGAATCGAGAGCAATTAGCTATTGTTTTGGCAACAGCAAAACGAATCCATCTACCCACTAATCTAATACGCTATTGGCAATCCGAACAAGAAGAACTATGGATTATCTTGCAACAACATTTTCAGGACATAACTATGTGGAGCACCGTTCACAACGAAGATGACATCAAGTTATTAGCATCCCTAGGAATCCCTAATTTGGAGTACGTCTTAATCAGTCCCATCTTTCCCACACAATGCAAAACAGGACACCCTGGCATTGGCGTTAAGCGGGGGAAGGAACTGTTGAAACTAATTCGGACACATTACCCACAAGTACAAGGTATTGCTTTGGGAGGTATCCACGAGCACAATTACCAAACGTGTTTGCAACATTCTTTCACTGGCGTAGCTATTATGTCTGATTTCATGAAGCGAGTGCATAGCAATATCGACACATAAGAACGAAGGTAAAAATAGTATAAAATTATTGAGAGAAATAAAATAGAAAAAGAAGGTCATCTTTTATTACAATGAGTGAATAGAAATTATTGTAAAGAAGACCTTCTTTTATGTTCTACCGTATGATAAGTAGAAGATGATTATAATGAAATTTAATGTTTTAGTAAAAAGTGCATATGGGTAAAAAAAGAAGATATCTGCTATGAATCAGATTTATCTTTATAAAATAGATGTTTTATAATATCATAAGTTTCTCCCCAATGATGAATCACTTCTACTGAAGAAACTGCTTTAACATAAGTTCTGTTTTTGTATGCGCCCATCTTTACAATTAAATTTTGTTCAGATAACTTGTTAAGTATTCTTGTTAAGCGAGCAGAGGTTATATCAGGGTGAGCATTGGCAATTTCTTTTTTTGTAAATTTAATAGATGATTTATTTGAAGTTGGAGGATTGCAGATAAATGTATACACTTTTTTCTCATCCTCTTTTAGATTAGAAACGTCTACTAGAGGTTCTGCTATCCATAATTTTAAGTACGTTCTTTCTAAGTCGCTTTTTAATTCAGGAACTTTGAATCTATTTTTTACTACAACATCAATTATTTTTTGACTGCCGCTACCAGCATGTTCAGAGGCGCCCATTCTAGTGAATAAGCTAACGAGAAGAGGATTTCTGACCAAGGATCTACCGCCTCCAGTGAAAAATTCTTTTACAGGGATTTTCATAATTCCGGGATTAATAAAAATATAAAAAGGTTCATGAATTTCCGCAATTAAAGCGGTTGTATTTAAAAAGTAGTCCGCATGGATTATCATATTGACAAATGCTTCGCGTAAAGCAATTGTTAAATCTGTAGGGTTTTTTCTGATCGTGTACTCATCAAGTTCAAAATTTCTGTTTACAGATAATAAGAGTTTTTCACTTACTAAGCGATAATAATTAAATAAATTTAAATCTGGAAAATCTAAATTGCCTGACTCAATTCGGAAACTCCATCTTTGTGAATTACCGCGTTTATCAAAAAAATCTACATGATAATGTGGGAATCGATCGATAATAGAGTTGTATTTGCCGAAGAATAATAATCCAGCAACCGTTAGGTGTATCTTATTAGTATTTCGATTTTTACGAAATACGCCAATATTCTCTAAGAAGCTTTGGTTGTCCATTTCTGAGTAGTTTAAACTGGGATATCTCTTAGATAGTATTGATTTATAACTATTAATGCTATCTAAATCTAAATCAGATATATCATAATTATGGAGTAATTCATAATCTAATTGATCAGATTGATTTCTTAATATTGTACTTAATTGCTGTGTATCTACTAAATGATCTTGTGAGTGTAATCTGATATAAGTATGAGCAAGGTTGTTATTAAGATAAACAGGTTTATCTGTAATTGCAGCCTCCTTAATATGTATAATAACTATAGTTTTATCTTCAATAATAGCTGTTCGTATATCTTCATTTTCTATGATATTTAAGCTAACTTTAGATCTATCACCTAGGGTAGAACAGAAGTCGCTTATTATTTTTTCAGCATCTTTTACTCCGGTTAAAACTGGTTTTTTACACTCGTCTTCAGAAATTCCTAAAATTAAATAGCCACCTGTAGTATTAGCGAATGCAGAATATGATTTCCATGCATCTTTGGGGAAGTCATTTTTAGCCTTTTTGTATTCAACTTGTGAAGACTCTTTTAATGATATAATTGCTTCTAATGTAGTTAGTTTCATAGTATTTTTCCTAAAAGTGCTAAATAAATAGTAAATAAAATTAACTGCTGAATGGGGGTAATATCACATTCTTTATATATGTTGTGAAAGAATGAGTTTAAAAGTGCTAAATAAATGTTAAATAAAATCGGGATTCTTGTTATTGAAGGGCAACAAGGAATATGATGAAAAATAATCAGTATCAGAAAAGAGAAATATTCTTATCATCAGTATACAGGATATAAAATGTGTTTGCCACTATATATTATGAATCCTTGTTGTAGCATATGTTCTGCATGTCAGATATCGTCTCCATATACAGCGGAGTTTGCAAAACAAGTCTCAATCCTGTAAAATAGATAGGTAAAGATCATAAGGAGGAGCTATGTTACTGTCAATTGTTGTTCCCGTATTTAATGAGGAAGATAATATTCAAAAATTTTATACTACAGTCAAAGATGTATTGCAAACACTTGACTATGACCATGAAATTATTTTCGTCGATGATGGGTCCAGTGATGATAGTGCAGGCATGCTACGATATATTGGTAATCAAGATCCAAAGGTAAAAGTGCTGTTATTGGCAAGAAATTTCGGTCATCAATTAGCCTTGACCTGTGGATTAGATTACGCCCAAGGTGATGCGGTAATCACTATGGATGGAGATATGCAACATCCACCAGAGTTGATTCCAGAACTAGTGAAGCATTGGGAAGCAGGTGCAGATGTAGTACGTACCATTCGTGATTCCACAGAAGATGCTAGTTGGGCAAAAGCTTTTACATCGAAATACTATTACAAAGTGCTTAACAAATTAGCCAATGTTCCTATCGTGGAAGGTGGTTCCGATTTCCGGTTGATGAATCGAAAATCCTTAGAAACATTGAAAAACTTCCGTGAACATGGTAGATTTTTGCGGGGCATTGTAGGCGACTTGGGGTTCGTACAACATGAATTTCACTTCGTAGCACCCCCACGTTTTGCAGGTACTTCTAAATTTAGTGTAAAAAAAATGATGCGCTTTGCTTTAGACGGCATTACAGCATTTTCTAGAGTACCCTTGCGGTTAGCCTTATATATCGGCTTGCTATGTGGACTATTAAGCCTGATTATGATCGGACACATATTGTTTGTTCACTTCTTCTCTGACAATGTTATCAGTGGTTGGTCTACCCTAGGGGTGGCTATCTTCTTCCTAGGTGGTGTACAACTGGTAGGTATTGGTATCATCGGAGAATATGTGGGACGAATTTTTGAAGAAGTCAAACAACGACCGTTATATTGGGTGAAAGACGCCATAAACTGTCACATACAAGACAAATAATCGTATATAAGAGAGGAGTCCTATGACGAGTAAAAAGAAACAATACCTGGCAGTCGCTCTATTAGTAGGCTTTTTAGGTACTAGTGTACAAGGAGCTTACCAATATGGTGATACAGGCAATGAAATTCTTGGTATTCAAAAGAAACTCATCGCTGCTGGTTATAAAGCTAGGGAAACTAGCGAATATGATGCAAACACAAAGTGGGCTGTTAGATTGTTCCAAAAAGATAATGGATTAACAGTGGACGGAATATTGGGAGCAGTGACCTATAAAAAGTTGATGGGCAAACCACTGCCGGCGACAACAAAAACGGTATCTAAAAAGAAAGAAATTTCAGAAAAAGATGCTAAATTATTAGCCCATATCGATCCAAATAGAGAATCCACAGCTATCACATCTACGTTAAAGCATAAAAAAGACAAAAGCTCTGCCCCACAAGGGCTGACTTTCAAAAAGAAAGGCAAAACATACAAAGGCTTAGAGATTGGATATCAACCTATATCTGGCAATGTGAAAGAGATTTTGACCTATGCTAATACGTTTACGGGAGTGCCTTATAAATTTGGAGGCACTACACCAGCAGGGTTTGATTGCTCTGGATATATTCGCTATGTATTCCAAAAAATTGGTTACGATTTACCACGTCAAGCTGACGAACAGTATACAGTAGGTAAAAAAGTAGAGAAAAGTAATCTACAACCGGGTGATTTAGTGTTCTTTGAAACTTATGAACCAGGGATTTCCCATTCTGGTATTTACATCGGTGATGGACAATTCATCAGTGCCACATCTAGCAGTGGTGTAGCCGTAGCAGATATTGATGATAGCTACTGGGGACCACGCTATGTAGGGGCAAAACGCGTACTATAATACACAAGCTGTAGTGATGATGTCATTACAGCTTTTGCCATATATGCGATAACTAGAAACATAAAGGAGTTAACTATGACGCACGCAGGCATTCACATACAAGATGTACAATTTTCCTATGGATCTCAGACGGTTATCCATAATATGACCATCACCATTCCCAAAGGTGAGTTTGTACTGGTGGTGGGACCTAATGGATCTGGTAAAACCACCTGGCTTCGTATGGTAGCAGGACTATTAGAACCCACAGCCGGACATCTTTGTTTAGACGGCATTAGTCCGAAAGAAGCACAAATGAAAGGACTCATTCACTTAGTGCCACAAATTTATAACAAGAATGCAGCCCAATTTCCAGCTACCGTAGAAGAGGTAGTGGGACTCGCTTTATTTCACGTACCGAAGGAAGATAGAAAAGGACGCATCTTGGATGCTTTGGAATTGGTGGGCATGCAAGATTTCTTGAAACGCCGTATTGGAGAACTCAGCGGTGGTCAACAACAACGTGTCATGTTAGCACAGGCCTTAGCACGGAAACCGAACTATATTTTGCTAGATGAGCCAACCAGTGGTATCGACTTTGAAACAAGCAAAAAAATATACGAAGTGTTGCGATCTTTAAAAGAAGAAAACATCACTGTTATTATGGTCACTCATGATGTGACAGAAGCTATGGAAGTAGCAGATACAATTTTATGTGTGGATGGACATGCTTGTTACTATGGACCTTGTAAAGGCTTTATGGAAAGTCATCAAGGCTCTCGTTTAGCATGGCATTTAGGAGGTTAAGATGGATATTTTATCCTATACATTTATGCAACGTGCCTTTTTAGCGGGCCTCATCGTGGCTCTGATGTGCCCCCTAATTGGTATGTTCATTGTCATTAAACGGCAATCCATGCTCGGCGATGGATTAGGACATATTGCCTTTGCTGGTGTGACGGGGGCATCCTTACTGAAAGTATACCCTCCATTAGGTGCTGTTATATTGACCGTACTTTCCGCCATGGGTATAGAACTCGTGCGTCGCTACCAAAAACAATATGCAGATATGATTATGGCATTATTCTTTTATGCAGGCTTAGCGCTGGCTATCGTATTTTCTACAATGGTAAAAATGCCTAGCACTGGACTATTGAACTTTTTATTTGGCAGTATTCTAACGGTGACTATGACAGATATTTATGGTATCGGTGCGGTGGCTATCGTAGTGGGTATTATCATGAAATTTGTGTATCACTCCTTAATGCTTACCTCCTTTGACGAGGAAATTGCTCGCACTGTAGGTATCAATGTAAATCGTGTGAACATGATTTTTGCCATCTTAACAGCCCTTGTAGTTGTCATGGGGATGACCGTAGTAGGGATTCTATTGATCAGTGCGTTGATGATAGTTCCTGTTGCATCTGCTCATTTATGGAAACGGGGCTTCAAAGAAACCTGGGGTATCGCTACAGTATATTCCGTAATATCCGTCATAGGAGGTTTGTGTAGTGCCTTTTGGCTAGACTTTGCACCAGGGGGGACCATTGTACTGACAGCTATTGGACTCTATGTGGTGACATTCTTAGTGAATTTGGCGAAGTGTAGGTAGCTCTAAAATATAAAATTAGTATGGAAAGTATCATCATCCTATATAAGTCAATGACCTCACCTAAATGCATACTTTCATTAAAATCTGTGGTATAATAAAGGCAATAGACAATTTTAGGAGGGAAACCATGACAGGAAATGAATTACGCCAAGCGTATTTGAATTTTTTTGAAAGTAAAGGACATTTAAAGCAAGAGAGTTATTCTCTTGTTCCAGATAACGACCCATCTTTATTATTAATTGGTGCTGGTATGGCGCCTTTGAAACCATTTTTTACAGGTAAATTAGTACCACCTTGCACACGAATTACGACAAGCCAAAAGTCAATTCGCACAGGGGATATTGAAAACGTAGGACGTACAGCACGTCACCATACATTCTTTGAAATGTTGGGAAACTTCTCTTTTGGTGATTATTTCAAAAAAGAAGCCATCCATTGGGCATGGGAATTTTTAACAGAAGTCATCAAATTGGATAAAGAAAAATTGTACGTTACTGTATATCCAGATGATCAAGAAGCCTATGACACTTGGCATAATGAAATTGGCTTACCAGAAGACCATATCAGCCGTTTAGAAGATAATTTTTGGGAAATTGGCGAAGGTCCATGTGGTCCAGATAGCGAGATTTTCTTTGACTTAGGACCGGAGCGTGGTTGCGATGATCCAAACTGTGCACCAGGTTGTGATTGCGACCGTTTCCTTGAAATTTGGAATCTTGTATTTACGCAATTTAATCGTACAGCAGAAGGTACATACGAACCATTGGCTAAGAAAAATATCGATACTGGCGCTGGTTTAGAACGTTTGGCATCTGTATTACAAAACAAAGAAAGCAACTTTGAAACAGATTTGATTTTCCCAATCATCGAAGCCACAGCGAAAAAAGCTGGTGTTACGTATCATACAGATGCGAATACAGATGTTTCTTTGAAAGTTATCGCTGACCATATTCGTGCTATTGTGGCATTGATTGCAGATGGTGTGTTGCCATCTAATGAAGGCCGTGGCTATGTGCTTCGCCGTATTTTGCGCCGTGCTGTTCGTCATGGTCGTCTATTAGGTATTCAAGGACCATTTTTGGTACCATTAGTAGATATCGTTGTAGATATCTTGGGCGGAGCTATCACGAATATCGTGGAGAAACAAGACTTCGTAAAACGAGTAGTGGCAAACGAAGAAGAACGTTTTAACCAAACATTGGCATCTGGCCTAGACATGTTGAGCCAATTATTGGATACATTGAAAGCTGAGGGCGCTATGACAGTACCAGGTCAAGACGTATTCAAATTGTATGATACTTACGGATTCCCTTGGGAATTGACTGAAGAAATCGCTTCTGAAGCTGGTTTCACTATCGACCAAGCTGGTTTTGAAAGTGCTATGAATGAACAACGTACTCGTGCTCGTGAAGCTCGTGAAGACGTAGACGCAAAAGTAGCTACTCCAGATATTACCCATTTATCTGGCGAACATATTTCTGACGATGAAAATGCCACAGCATCCACAGTATTGTTAATCGGTGAAGGGGCAAAAGCCATTGAACGTGCTGAAGATGGACAGGATGTTACGATCATCGTAAAAACGACTCCATTCCACGCAGAAGGAGGCGGGCAATTAGGTGACACTGGTTTCATCGTAGGTCCATTGGGCAAAGTAGAAGTGCATACAGCGAAAAAATTACCAGAAGGCACTACCTACCATGTAGGTACCGTGGTAGAAGGTAGCATTTCTGTGAATGATGAAGTCACTTTTGAAGTAGATGTAGAACGTCGTCAACATATGGCTCGTAACCATACAGCAACACACTTATTGCATGCTGCTTTGCGCTCCGTATTGGGTACGCATGTAAACCAAGCGGGCTCTTTGGTAACACCAGACTATTTGCGCTTTGACTTTACACACTTTTCCCCAGTGACAGCAGAAGAATTGCAAACCATTACGAACATGGTAAATGAACAAATTCTTCGTGCTTCCACATTGGAAGTAGAAACTATGTCCATTGATGCGGCGAAAGCAAAAGGCGCTATGGCGTTGTTCGGTGAAAAATATGGTTCCGAAGTACGAGTTGTATCTGTGCCAGAATTCTCCATCGAATTGTGTGGCGGTTCTCACGTAGAAAATACTGGTTTCATCGGTCAATTCCGTATCACTTCCGAAGGTGGTATTGGTTCTGGCGTACGCCGTATCGAAGCGGTGACAGGTAAAGCAGCGCTTGTGTTAGCACAACAAGAAGAACAAACATTAAAAGCAGTAGCTTCTCTTGTGAAAGGAAAACCACAAGAAGTAGTAGGTAAAGTGCAACAAGTATTAGACCATGCAAAAGCTGTAGAACGTGAGTTAGATCAAGTGAAAAAAGAATTGAACAGCGGTAACCTTGATAGTGTCTTAGCTGGTCAATTTACAGTAGGCGATGTAACAGCAGTAGTAGCCTCCGTACCAGTATCTGATATGGGCGAATTGCGTGACATGGCGGATATGGTTCGCGATAAAATTGGCTCTGGCGTAGTATTATTAGGTGCAGCTGGTGGCGATAAAGTGAATTTCGTTTGCATGGCTACAAAAGACGTAGTTGGCAAAGGTATCCACTGCGGTAATATCGTAAAAGTAGCAGCGCAAGCGGCTGGTGGTAATGGCGGTGGCCGTCCAGATATGGCACAAGCTGGTGGTAAAGATCCAGCAGCGATGGACCAAGCCTTAGCAGCAGGTAAAGAGGCAATCCAATCCATGGTTGGATAAGTTTACTCATAGATGAGATTTTCACTAGAAAATTCATGATAAGGAGGGATTATATGAATCTTTCAGATAAAACAATGGTGATTAAACCGGTACAAACAACACCGTTGACACCAGAAGAAGTATTCCAACATGTGTTCCAAGCCTTGGCGGAAAAAGGGTATAACCCAATTAGTCAAATCACAGGATATCTCATTTCCGGAGATCCAACGTATATTACAAGTTATAATAATGCTCGTAGTGATATTCGTAGCATCGAACGAGATGAGCTTATTGAAGAACTTGTGAAAGAATATGTGAAAGCGAAACAATTATAATGCGAATTATGGCACTAGATGTGGGAAGTCGGACCATAGGCGTAGCATGCAGTGATGCGCTGTATATTACAGCGCAAGGCATCGAAACTATTCGTCGCACATCTCATGAAAAAGACTTTCAGCGCATTGCGGAGTTAATCCGTGAATACGAGGTAGACACTATTGTGGTAGGCATGCCAAAAAATATGAATGGTACCAAAGGAGAACGGGCTGAAAAAACGGAAGCCTTTGTAGAAAAGATGCAAGAAGTCATCTCCACGCCAGTTGTATTTTGGGATGAACGCCTATCTACAGTGATGGCAGAAAAATCTTTAATTGCTGCTGATGTAAGTCGTAAAAAACGGAAAGAAGTCATTGATAAAATGGCAGCAGTTGTCATTTTACAAGGCTATTTAGATAGTCGTTCATAAGGAGGTTACCATGATCGAACAAGGTTATGAAGGTGAAGTATCTGTGATTGTCATTGAAGACGAAAATGGAGAAGAAATGTATTATGAAGAAGAAATGCTAATTCAACATGATGGAAAAGCATTTGCGATTTTAGTATCTCTTCCTCCAGAAGAAGACACTGAACATGATGAACCAGAAGTGATTATTGCACGCATTGATGAAGAAGAAGGAGAACAAGTTTACGTAGCTCCTACTGATGAAGAATTTGATGCAGTGATTAAATTATACGAAGAAATGGACTAATCGCTAGTCAAGGCTGTAACAGACTGTCGAAAGACAGTGTGGTTACAGCCTTTTCTGTATAAGAGAAGATGGATTACATACATGGTAGGTAAAAAAGTGTTGTACCTAATGGCGTTACGATATATGGTCTAGGTGAGTGTATCGATGATACATTGACCTATACTATATAGAAAAATTGCTATATATACTGCTAAAATGGTATAATATAGTATTCGTTGAAAAAGGAGTGTGCTATGAAACAATATGCAAACTATATCTATAGATGTGTAGCAATTCTAATCGTAATTTTGCTTGGAATCTTAGCAGGTATATATTATATTCCTTGGACTGGTGGTTCAAAGGAAGATGTAGAAACAGTTGTTATCAGTGAGAATCAAACTGGTGCACAGATTGGGGATGTACTCTATGAAAGAGGACTGATCACATCACCTACTCTGTTCCGTGGTGCTCTACGCTTAACGGGAACCATGGATAAGTTACAACATGGATATTATCAAATTCCACACCATTCTAGTTTAAGTGAGATCATTGGCTTGCTCCAACAAGGTAGATTACAAACGGTGAAACTTACCATTCCAGAAGGATTTACCATTGGTGAAATTGGCAAACGCATTGAAGAACAAGGCATCGATACGCAGTATGCATTCATGGAAAAAGGAAAGACCTATACACCTTATGAGTATATGGTGGGAACGAAGCCTGTTACCTATCGGGTGGAAGGATTTCTATTCCCTAGCACCTATGAAATTCCTGTAGGTAGCAAAGCAGAAGATGTGATGGCCATCATGGCGGACGAAATGAATCGCCAATTAACACCAAAAATGCGCCAAGATATTGAAGCACAAGGAATGACCATATTTGAATTTATTACCTTAGCATCCTTGGTGGAAAAAGAAGCGAAGTTTGATGAAGATAGACCGATCATTGCCGCAGTTTTTCGTCAACGCTTAAAAACTAGTATGCCCTTAGAATCATGTGCTAGTATTCAATATATTTTAGGATATCCTAAGCCCTTGATTAGTATTGAGGATACAAAATTGGAAAGTCCGTACAATACATACCTTCATAAAGGGTTGCCACCAGGACCTATTGCAAACCCAGGCATCAAATCCATGGAGGCAGTTTTGTATGCGCCACCAACGGAGTATTTATTCTTTGTAGCTGACAAAGAAGGACATCATCATTTTACGAAAACCTATGATGAACATTTGAAAATAGTGGATCAAATTTATGAAAATTAAAGATATTTTAAATGAACAACGTATTTATGCGCTTTTGCATGATGTGCCAATTTTACGAGAGTCAGAAGTAGAACTCTTTGAAGACTTAATCAGTTTATATAAACCAAAGCGAGTCTTAGAAGTGGGCACTGCTATTGGATACTCTTCGCTGTTATTGGCAAAGCATATGGACAAAGAAGGACAGCTTATCACTATGGAATTAGATGATGTACGCCATGGGATGGCTAGCCATTTCATTTCACAATCAGACTATGCAGAGAAAATCACTCTATTAAAAGGAGATGCTACAGAATTGATTGAAGCCTTAGAAGGTCCTTTTGATTTAGTGTTTTTAGATGGTCCTAAAGGACAGTACTTAAAGCAACTAGAGCTGATTGAACCAAAATTAGCGGAAGGAGCGGTAGTGTTAGCAGACAATGTCTTATTCCGTGGCTATGTGCGGGGAGACAAAGAACCACCACGCCGATTTAAAACCATTGTGAAACGATTGCAAGAATATTTAACGTATGTAGAACAAAAAGAACACTATAACACCACCATTTATCCGATGGGAGATGGTATGAGTGTTAGTGTATGGAAAGGATAAATACATGACAAAACGACATATGGAATTACTAGCGCCAGCTGGTAATATGGATAAATTAAAGATGGCCATTCGCTATGGAGCGGATGCCGTATATTGTGCAGGTCGTGCTTTTGGACTGCGCGCAGCTAGCTCTAACTTTGACAATGATCAATTGAAAGAGGCTGTAGAATTTGTACACAGCCATGGCAAAAAAATCTATGTGACTTGTAATATAATCCCTCATAATGAGGACTTAACTGGCCTTGAAGAGTATTTACAATTCTTGGAAAGTATCAAGGTCGATGCGATCATCGTAGCAGACTTGGGTATTTTCTTGTTGGCAAAACGTGTGGCTCCAGGCTTAGAATTGCATGTGAGTACACAAGCAAATACCACGAACTATTTGACTACAGAGTTCTGGAAAGAACAAGGGGCTGCTCGTGTAGTAGTAGCTCGTGAAGTCAGCATTGAAGATATCAAAACCATGCGTGAGAAAGCAGATGTAGAAATTGAAGCCTTCGTACATGGAGCTATGTGTATTTCCTACTCTGGTCGTTGTTTGTTGAGTAATTACATGACAAATCGTGATGCAAATCGTGGGGCTTGCACGCAGGCATGCCGTTGGAAATATAATTTAGTAGAAGAAAACCGCCCTGGCGAATACTATCCAATTGAAGAAGATGAACATGGTACCTATATCTTTAACTCTAAAGATCTATGCTTATTAAAATATATCCCTGAACTCTATAAAGCAGGTGTAGATAGTTTAAAAATTGAAGGTCGCATGAAGTCTGTACACTATGCAGCTACTGTATCCAAAGTATACCGTGAAGCCATCGATAAATTCCTAGAAGAAGGAGATGACTGGTATGTACGTGATGAATGGTATGCAGAATTAGAAAAAATTTCTCATCGTCCATACACAGAGGCCTTCGCCATGGAAAAACCAGGGGAAGAAGCGCAAAACTATGGTAAATCTTCCAATACGCAAACCCACGATTTCATCGGATTAGTAGAAGGATACAATGCAGAAGAAGGCTATGCCTACATGGAACAACGTAACAACTTTAAAGTAGGGGAAGAAGTAGAATTTTGCCAACCTCATGGACCATTGGTGAAACATGTGATTACACGTATCACTGATGAAGATGGCAATGACATTGATGTGGCAAAACATGCACAAATGAAATTGCGTTTGTACATCGATACACCATTGGAGGAATACTCCATGATGCGTCGTGAAACGAAACAAAAATAATTCCTTACGACATAGGGGAGGAACAAGATGCAAGAACAAGAGATTGTCTTTGATCCAGAGTATGTGTACTTTCAAATTGAACGGACATATACAAATTATGTGAATCGGATTTTAGAAGGCTATGAATACGTAGGGGTCATGACAACGGTGAATGCGGAGGGATTGTGTATGGTTCGTACTACAGAATCAACACGTGAATTGGCAAAAGAAATTTTACAATCCCTGCCGATTTCTGTGACTCTCTTGGAGTGAGTGAATTGTAACAGAGAGACACCACATGAGTTGTACTGGTAGTAAGTATTGGTGATTGAAAGTGGAGATCTAAGAGATATGACAGCAGACAATAAGAAACGAATGCAATATGAGCTATATATTCCAGCCCAATTTGATGAATCTTGTCGAGGTTCTTTAGAAATATTGATAGAACATAAGTTGGCGGATGTAGGAGAGGTTCATGAGGGGGAATCGGTATATAAAAAGAATGGTGAGATTGACCATTGTGTAGTTCGGTTTTCTATGGATGAAGGTTCTGAGTTAGTAGAGGAAATGCTTATCTCCTTGGATGAATTAGGGATTCCTTATGGTGCGAAGTTGTATCAAAATGGAAAGGTCATTGCAGAATTAGGCAATTTGCATCATGTACATGTGATGCTGGATGCTTCCTTAGGGGATACAAAAAAACTCAAACGATTGGATGCTAAAATTACAGCGGCATTGGAAGAAAATAGTATTGTAAGTACAACATGTATCGATATTCCTAAAGGAATGGCAAGATTTGTGTATTATGTAGCAGATAAAGAGTTAGCGGTGGAGGTAATCAATACCTATCTTCGTAGGAGTGACTTAGGAGTAGGTGCTACCATTGATGTCGTCGATTCAGGGCTGACCATTCATGAACGGTATATGTCAGATATATCTCGCGTGTATCGTGGGTTAGTTCCCGATGTATGGAACGTCATTCAAGGTGAATGGAAAGGGATATCACCACAAGAATGGATGCACCTATTAAAGCGATATCCTAAGACACCAGAAGGGCTTAGTTTCTTGCTGAATGTGGAAAATGGAACATACCAAAAAGAATATACTTCTTTGCATGTAACATTTCCATTATTTATACATGATAATAAACAATTTTATTTATTGTCGGCTCGTCAAATGTTAACATTTGATCGGGAGGGACTGAGTACAAGAAAACTAGATATTCAGGGTCCTACGGATAGACCATCACAAGTGCGTGCTACCCCTGCTAGCTGGGATTTATGTTTGTTTGCGGCGACTGGTGAAGGGGAAAATGCATCTAGGTTATACCTTGACTTTAACCCAACCAAATCTGGTACAGTAGGACAAGTATTATACTTTAACGGTGAAACGAAAACGTTGACATTGCTAGGGCCATCTTTTAGTCATGTATTGTTAGTGCTAATGAAAGAAGCTTCTCATGGATCTGGAGATTATCTGATTCAATCTATTATAGAAAAAACTATGAGTTTGGATGTAGATACCATGGATGTACAAAGTGCGGAAAACCAACTCTTGTTTGAAGCTATGCGGAATTTATCTGAAAGGATCTTAGATAGTATAGGCGATATGGGACCTATGATAGGTAAACGCGGTTTTATGGGGATGGTCTTGCTGGAAGATACAGCATTTGATGTGAATCGATTTAAGAAGGACTTGCTTGCAAGATGGGATATTGATTCGATTACCAGTCCAGAAGGGATGAAAGTTCGAGCTGCTATTGCGACAGTGGATGTGGATTCAGTAGAAGAAGATGACATGGAAGAAGCTCATTTCTTAGTGATTGATGGCTATAAAGTAGTAGTTGCCCCATTCTCCTTTCCTATGCCACGACAGGCGGTAGAACAAGGTGGCATGAGAAATTATCTTTGGGAATCTGCTGTAGAGGTAGGAACACGACATACGTACCATGTGGCGATTAGTATTGTGGAAGGTCCGGGTAATCCTTTGGAAGAAGGCATGTTACTAGCCAAGCTACTTTCAGTGGCTACAGAGCAAGAGGGAGCTAGTGCAGTGTACACGAATGGTGTGCTATATGAAGCTGACAAATTCCATGAAGAAACGGAAACCTTACGAGATGATATGTTGCCTATGGCGAATATGATATGGGTAGATATGGATTTTGAAGAGGATGGCACCATCTCCTTATCTACGAGTGGGATGGAACTGTTCAACCAATTAAATGTGGAGTTCCTTCATTGTCCATGGGATCCAGAGAAAGCTTGGAACTATATCCTAAGTGTAGCGGATTATATTTTGACATCTGATAAGCAGGTAAAAGATGGAGATTCTGTTGGTAGAACAAATGAGGAGCAACTAACGGTACATATCAATGAGCCGGTTCATGCGGATGGAAAACAAAGCATACAAATTTTCTTTACTGAAAGTGAAGAAGAATAAATGCACGAGAAGCGGGGCGTTGGAATACTAACGCAGCCGTTTCTCTTAGTTATATATGGAATCTTGGTACAGTGAGTAGGGAGTGCTGTGTTCCATTTCCGCTTGCCATGTACGGTTAGAAAAAAGTTAAATAAATTATAAAAAAATACTTGCATAGATGTGATGGATATGATATTATATATTTGTTGTTACAGCAAGTAGCAAACGGTAGTGAAACAGTGTTTCCCAAGGACAGTTAAGATGAATCACTACTATGGATAGAAGATATCGGGGCATAGCGCAGTTTGGTAGCGCACCTGGCTTGGGACCAGGGGGTCGCAGGTTCGAATCCTGCTGCTCCGACCATTTTCTTATGTGCGGGTGTAGCTCAATGGTAGAGCCCCAGCCTTCCAAGCTGGTTGCGAGGGTTCGATTCCCTTCACCCGCTCCACTTATACATGTGATTGTATTCAATACGCTCCCATACAGAGACAATGTCTATGTGATGGGTTATTTTATTATGTATGGGTAAATTGGATGTGTTTATAATTACATATGGTTCAGTAGCTCAGTTGGATAGAGCAACGGCCTTCTAAGCCGTGGGTCGGGGGTTCGAATCCCTCCTGGATCACCAGAGTACTAAGGATTCTACTTGAAGTAGGATCCTTTTTGTGTGGGAGGGATGCTATCGCTAAGACCTTCGCGTCGCCTATGGCTCCTAAAGGTCTAAGCTTACCGCTATTCCTCCTGGATCACCAAGTATTAGCACTTTGTTTCGACAAGGTGCTTTTTCATTTGGAGGGCCCTTCGCTACGCTTCGGGGTGAACATCGTATCGACTAAGCGTGCGTCGTCGCTATGCTCCTAGCACACTAAGTCGATTACGTATCCCTCCTGGATCACCAAGTATTTAGGATTCTACTTGATGTAGGATCCTTTTTGTGTGGCAGGGATGCTATCGCTAAGTTCTCCGCGTCGCTATGCTCCTAGAGAACTAAGCTTACCGCTATCCCTCCTGGATCACCACTAACAAAGGATTCTATGTTTTCTAGAATCCTTTTTATGTTGGAGGGATGCTATCGCTAAGTTCTCCGCGTCGCTATGCTCCTAGAGAACTAAGCTTACCGCTATCCCTCCTGGATCACCACTAACAAAGGATTCTATGTTTTCTAGAATCCTTTTTATGTTGGAGGGATGCTATCGCTAAGACCTTCGCGTCGCCTATGGCTCCTAAAGGTCTAAGCTTGCCGCTATTCCTCCTGGATCACCAAGATTGGCACTTTGTTTCGACAAGGTGCTTTTGTTTCTGTTTATAATTGTAAGTAGTATTAAATGTTATCAACAGTATGCACGATTTATGCTATAATAAAAATAAAAGAGTCATCAACGTGAGTTGGGCTCATCTCTTCCTATAATAGGAGGAGGTGATAGTATGACCGAGTTTGAAAAGTTCTATTTGATCATTTTAGCTTTGGAATTACTAATTCATTTTATTGATATCTTGAAATAGATAATAAAATGACCTAACGTAAAGAGGTCTGACCACCTCACACGTTAGGCCCATTTCTTTTAAGCTTTGAGATGAGCCTAACGCCTGCGCACGTTGATGGCTCTTCTTATTTATACACGTAGTATAGCATATTCTGAGAAAAAATACTACTGTTAGCTCCTATTAACATTATTATATGCATTTTTTCTCTTTCCAGAATAACAAAACTCCGATGGCGTTAACTATGTAGAATATATACTTCCCTACGTTTGCAAAGTTGCCTTAGGTGAAGGCTTTCAATAGTTGCACGATATTATAAATCATCCAAAATGGCCATTGCGGATCTAACTTTAAAGCGTTGAATAGGTTAGCAATGAGTGAGAATGCGAATACGATCGTTGTTAGAGAGGATAAGAAATTTATATTCTTATTAAAACCGATATAATTAGCTACAATTGAAATGGTAAAAGCGACGATAGTGATAATAGTTCCTACTATATATTTTCGGGACGGAGTCATCGTGTTAGGAATGCCTTCATAAGAGGCTTTCCATTTTTTGATGGCAAATGTATAGATGATAAATGTAATAGGATAGGTAATAATGGCCGCTTTATTTCCCAGTATATAATCTATTGCACCGGAGAGGATTGTATTTACAATGCCTAGATAATTCCCCCAGTTGCTTAATTTCCCTGTAAATCGTGTAGATAACATGGAAATACCAACGTTGATAACAGAAATAAGGCCAAAGGGGATGAAAGTAGTCCAAGGGCCCCAATCTACATACTTTTCAAGTCGAGTATTAAGGTATCCAGCAGAGATAGAGATAGTAACAACAAGTGCAACACCAATGACATCAAACAATTTAAAGGTAGCACTTAGAAATGGACTTTTAGATCCTAATAATATTGACTCCATACCTAAAGGAATGCAGTTCTTTTCAATGCTAACGAAATATATTTATATAAATAGTTTGCATTGTCGATTTTTCCATAAAAATATGATAGACTTTTTGTATGGACAAATTGTATCGCTATATTCATAGTAGATGATAATAGTATTTATAGATGAAATTAATTATTATAAAATTAAAGATGAAGGGCTTAGGGAAACTGCAAAAAAGGTGATTTAAATGGCAATAAAAAAATTTTTATCACGTGAAAGTCTGAAAAATAGATTAAAATGTAGAGGGCTTATTTTTAAGGATGATGAATTAAATAAAGTGCTAGTAGAACAAAATTATTATTCTCTATTTAATGGATTTGAAAACTTGTTCTTAGATACATTAAATCCTAAAATATATAAAAATATTACTTTAGATGACTTTAAAGCGGTGTACTCTTTTGATAAAAGATTTTCTAATATT
>NZ_RQVB01000001.1:0-115192 GCF_003992265.1 Veillonella sp. CHU594 | reverse complement strand
TATTATATTTTCAAGGCTAAATAAGGTAGAAGAGAAGTTAAAGACCTCAATTGCATATCATTTTTCGAAACGGCATTGTACGATGCTTAATGATACGATGCAATATACCAATAAATCAAATTTTATGGACCCTAGTGATACAAATACATCGAGTGTTACATATTGCCCATATTCTCTAAATTATCCCTTTGTCAATGAACAAAATAAAAAAATATACAGTAAGTTTGCTGATTTTATCCTTTTTAAACCATTTTACTTAACGAATCTGATTGATAGGAATGATCATATTGACATGAAGTTTTATCAATCAAAAAAGTATATAGCACCAGCGAATGTTGCAGTATATAGAGATATTCATAAGATTCCACATAAGAATGTCGCAGTCCCTTTTTGGGTGTCTATAGAAACCTTAACGTTTGGAGAGACTGTTAGATTATTACACTATTTGCAAGATGATGTACTAGAGGATGTTTTAAGTGATTTTAAATTAAAGAAAAGTAAGCGATCAGAGTTCCTGAACATGATGGATTTTTTGCTGTGTTTGAGAAATAATTGTGCACATACATCTGTAATTAATCACTTTACCACACCTACATATTATAAGGTTAATTCTAATGTAGTGAAGGCATTTTCATTAAATCCTCAAAAACATTATGGGTATCAGGACTCAAAACTATCTTTATTTGATGTGCTCAAAATTTTAGGATATTTTGAATCCTTGATAGAGTTAAAACAATTGATGAAAAAGTTCTTTTATTCTAATCACCGGAGAATGGGATATCTTGCGGGAAATAAATTGAATCAAAAGTTGTTAAAACGTATGGGATGTTCTAATTATGGACAGTGGAAAACAATGCTGTCAGGGAAAATGCAGTATTCTCTATAAATAATGAGTTGACTGAATATAGTAATTCTGATAGTATAATAGATACTTAGATATGGCTCTTAAGAGCTCTTGGTGATGGAGGCATCACCTACTGAAAAAGGACAACACTATGTGTTGTCCTTTTTTGGATTCTAATTTCTCTGATTTATGAACATACCTAACACAAAGAGGTCTGCTAACCTCAACATGTTAGGCGTCATCATATTTCCAAATTTTGAGATGAGCCTAACGCCGTTCACACGTTGATGGCTCTTCTTGTCTGTATCTGTAGTATAGAATAGTGTAAGAAAAAATACTACTCTATTTCCGTGGCGAATAAGGCTAGAGGGTTCTATTGGTGATATATCTAGGATGCTTATGATGCAGTCATGAACTTTGATTTTGATGGTATTGGCAAAACTTGGTGAATGAAAAGAAACCGGTGTCCAAGATAGTTAAAATTTTTGCATTTGAAGATAGTTTGGTAGTTTTATATTGAATCTTTATGCAAAGTAAGCGATACGTTCTTGTTTTGGTACAGTTAAGCTTATAGAGGCATATATATGTAATTAGAATAATTGAGAAATAGAATTACCTATAAAAGTAGGAGGAAAAATATATCCATTTCCAATTAATTCGATATGGTTATGTAGTTTTACTATATATGTACAAGAGTAGATGCAAAAAATATTGGTACATTGATGTTTTCAGATACAAATTTGGATAAAAAGAATAAATTTTGTGAAAAAAACTATTCCAATGTGCACCAGATTAGTATATAATAGAATGGAAAAATTATTTTTTTAATAAAGTAGTTTGTGTTAGGTATTTAGTGTGAAAAGAGAGACCGGATGAGGTGTCCCAAAAGGATGGTGTGTAAATATATATAAAATAATAATGAATGTTTATCTATTTTAATAAGTTGATTATGAAATACGTAAGCATTCAATTTTTTTGTGCCATAAGTGCTTAGATTAGCGGCATATATTGTAAATAAGTATCACTTGTTTGTTATGTAAATGTTGTAAACATATGTGTATAGGAGTTTAGAATGAACAAAATTTTTAAGGTCATTTGGAGTAAGTCAAAACAATGCTATATTGTTGTATCTGAAATGGCAAAAAACCATTCCGGTAAAAAGAAAATCGTTGTAGCTAGTATCTTGGCGACTATGGCTGTGGGTAGTGGAGCTATAACTAATATGGTTGATGCAGCTGGAGAGGTCTCACAAGGAGGGGGTAATCCAAAAACTCCTGGGTCTATTGCGATAGGATATGGTAGTGTTAGTGATGGAACTGTAATACACAACGATGGTTCCACTACGGTTCAACCTAGTATTGCCATTGGTGTAGGAGCCAAAAGTATGGGGAATTCCTCGGTTTCAGTTGGACAAGGAGCACAAGTTTTAGGGTATTCATATAGTGTTGCAGTTGGTCGTAGTTCTGAAGCTAATGGAGACTATGGTGTAAGTGTAGGTTATAATACACGAGCAAAGCTTCATGGTATTGCTATGGGGGAACAAGCCCGTGCGATGAAAGAAGGGGCTACTACCTTTGGTGTTAGTTCTCGAGGCTATGGAAATGGATCTATAGCGATTGGTTGGCAATCCTTGGCAGGGGCTAATGTATATGATGAGGATGGAAAACCAGGACCAGATATCAATCAAGACCCTGAAAAGACTATTTCTGATTATAATAAATGGGGCGATACAGCTATTGGTATACGGGCTGTAGCAACAGGTGGCAATGCTTTGGCATTAGGCAGAAGTGCTACTGCTAAGGCTGCTAATGCGGTGGCAATTGGTGGTGGTAATGGATCATCATATACTGATAATACAGAAAAAACAGAAGCTACGGCAGAAAAGGCGGTAGCTATTGGTTATAAAACAGAAGCTTCTGCGGTAAGTTCTGTTGCCCTAGGTACATCGGCTGTATCCGGTGGTGAAAATGGTGTAGCAATTGGTAATGATGCGCAGGCACAGACTGCAAATACAATTGCTGTAGGTAGCTCTTCTCGAGCTGAAAATGCGAATGATAGTGCATTTGGTAATGCAGCTAAGGCGACTGGTGGTGGTGCAACAGCTATCGGTTATACAGTAACAACTAGTGGTAATCAGGCTTTTGGTGCGGGCTCTAATTCAGAGGTGTCTGGTGCAGGAGCAGTGGGTATTGGTTACAAAGTAAAGGCATCAGGTAATCGTGCTATCAGTATTGGTAATGACAATGATAGTATTCAGACGGAGGCAACTGGTGAAAAAGCGATAGCCATTGGTTCAGGAGTTAAAGCGACAGGTAGTGTTTCAATTGCTATGGGTAGAAATGCTCAATCCTTAAGAGAATATACCACAGCGATTGGTACTAATGTTATAGCTAGCAATAAGGCTTCTGGTAGCACAATTATTGGGTATAATTCCTTTACAAAAGGGAATCAGTCTGTCAATATTGGTTCTACAAATGAAACGCTTGAAGAGGCTCAATACTCTACAGCGATAGGTTATGATGTACGAGCAAAGGCTAAAAATGCTATTGCTATTGGATCTAGCGGTGAAACTAGTGAAAAAGTAATTGCCGCAGGTCAAGATGCTATTGCTATTGGTACATCAACACAAGGTAATGCTGTCGCATCAACAGCGATTGGTAAAAAAGCAATAGCAAGTAGTGAAAACTCAATTGCTTTTGGTACCTCTGCCAAGGGAGTTGGAACCTCCGCCACAGCAATTGGTAATGGTGCCACAACGGCGAAAGCTAATGCTATTGCATTGGGTACATCCGCGCAAGGGACAGGAGAATCATCTACAGCGATTGGTAATGGTGCTCAAGCAACCAATTCACATGCCTTTGCAGCAGGTACATCTGCTAGTGCCACAGGTGAAACCTCTACTGCCGTTGGTAACAGTGCATCAGCAGCTGGAGCACGTGCAGTAGCGGTAGGTACAAATACGTCGGCAACACAAGAAGAAGGTGTGGCAGTAGGTTTGCGTGCTAAAGCTAAAGGGATACGATCTGTCTCTGTTGGTATTGATACTGAATCAACAACATCAGATGGTATTTCTGTTGGGTATTTATCGAAGTCTCAAGGATTGGGTGCTATTGCCATCGGTAGAAATGCTGTAGTATCGGGTGACAAATCTGTTGCAGTTGGTTATGATTTGACAGTTACTGATACGGGTAGTACGAATATTGGTTATACCTCTTCAGTGGCTGGTAATCAGGCGGTTAGTGTGGGTGCCCGCAATACAGTTGAAGCCGGAGCGAGTGCAGGTGCGGCTCTAGGGTATTTTGTTAATTTATCCGGCAAAAATGCCATCGGTATTGGTGCAGGGGTGAATGATACTAATAGAGTCACTGCGTCTGGAGATAATTCAGCGGCCATCGGTACATTAGCAAAAGCAACAGCAGCAAGTGCCATGGCATTAGGTTCTAATGCGAATGCTGCATTAGCACATTCGGTAGCACTAGGTGAAGGGTCTACTACAACGGAAGCAGATGGAGCTGGAAAAACAGCATATTTGTCTGGTGAATCTACTAACAATAGCGGTAATGGTGTGATTTCCGTTGGTAATAAACGAAATGATTCTGATAGAACAGCTACTATAACACGTCGTATTGTCAGTGTAGCGGGTGGTACTGATGATTATGATGCAGTCAATATAAAACAGTTGAAAGCATTAGAAAAGAATGAGTGGTTATTACGTACACAAAATGCGGGAGATGCTAACCCAACTGATGTAGAACCTCAAACTGTGAATAATCAAACTAAGAAACGTGTTACTTTAAAAGCAGGCGACAATATTGCCATTTCTAATTCCAATGGTGTTGTTACGTTGAATGTAACAAATGTTGTGAAAACAGTAACTAGTGGGAATACAGCTGCTTTAACAGTAAATAATAACAATGGTGCTGTTACGATTACACCGAATGTTGCTAGTTCTGTAGGAGCAGCGAATGAGGATAACAAACTTGTTACCTCTGGCAAAGTAAAAGCAGCTCTTGATGATAAAATTGATAAAACAGCTGAGATGCACATCAAATCAGGTGAGTACACTGTTAATACTGATGGTACTGCTTCTTTGATTCAACAAAATGGTAATAACCAAGATCAAACTACTCGCGTTACGATTAAAGATATTGCTAAAAAATCTGTCCTAGATACATTGCAGTCTGACTATAATACTTTCAAGATGAAAGCGATTACTTTCACTGGTGACGATAATCAAGGTGTAGCACGTACTTTAGATACAACATTAACTGTCAAAGGTGGTGCGAATTACACGTCTACTACAACGAATACTAACATTCGTGTAGAAAAAGATGCTGCTAATGGTGCCAATGGTCTGCTTGTTAAATTGTCTGATAAACTATCTGGCATGAAAGAAATCGCTGGCACTGGTTCGCAAGATTTAGTAATCAAAAATGGCAATACTACAGTCACTGTAAAAGCTCCAGCTAATGGAGACAAAGGTACAGTCGACTTTGGTGATGCGAAAGTAATTGCTAAGAACTTAGATGCAAGTATTGCTTATAAAGCAGGTAATGGAGATACTAAGAAAACAGTTAAATTGCAAGATGGATTTAACTTCACAGCTGCTACAGATACAGCAGCAGATACAGATGTACCAAAATCTGGATTAGCAATCACAACAGGTACTAATGGTGTAGTTACATTTGGCTTAGATAAAGCGACTCGTGAAAAAGTTGACAATGCAGCGGATAAAAACTTAAGCAATTTATCTGACACTGGTAAAGATAAAGTCAAAGAATTAGCAAAAACAGCAGCACAAGATGCTGTGAAAGTTGCTAATGGTATTAATACTACTGTTGAAAAAGATACAGCAACTGCAGGTGTAACGACATACAAAGTGAATGCTAATGATACAACAGTAGCAGTTACTGGAAATGGACTTGCCATTACTGGTGGTGAGTTAGGTACAGATAAAGTACGTAAATATTCCTTAGATTTATCTGCAGATACTAAAGGTAAATTAGCTGCTGTAGGAAATTTAGCAACCAATGTGATTGGTGGAACTACAATTGCTGCAGATGGTACTGTAACAGGTCCAACTTTCAGTATTACTAAAGCAGATGGTACTGCTGAAAATGCTGGAACTATTAAAGAGGCCATCGAAAAACTAGATGCAGCGAATAAGGGACAAAATACAAAAATCTCTGATACTGTAGAAAAAGTGACAAATTTAGCTACAGCATTAGGTGGTGGTGCTAAAGTAGAAAATGGTACTTTCACAGGCCCTACATATAACATTACAAAAGCGGATGGTTCAGGCACAGAAACAGCATCTAATGTTGGTGATGCAATTAGCAAATTAGATACTCGTATTACTACAGCTAATGGCACATTAGTGACTAAAGGCTTAGACTTTACAGGCAATGACACAACTAATGCTGGTAAAGTACACCGTGATTTAGGTACTACTTTGACAATTAAAGGTGCAGAAAACTTCAGTCGTGCAGCAACTGAGAACAACATCAAAGTTGTTAAAAATGGCGATGCTCTGGATGTGAAATTAGCAGAAAACCTTGCTAAGATGAAAGAAATCTCTGGTGATGGTACTAGTGATTTAGTGATCAAAAATGGCGATACAAAAGTGACTGTAAAAGCTCCAACTAGTGGAGACAAAGGTACAGTTGACTTTGGTGATGCGAAAGTAATTGCTAAGAACCTAGATGCAAGTATTGCTTATAAAGCAGGTAATGGAGATACTAAGAAAACAGTTAAATTACAAGATGGATTTAACTTCACTGCAGCTACAGATACAGCAGCAGATACAAATGTACCAAAATCTGGATTAGCAATCACAACAGGTGCTAATGGTGTAGTTACATTTGGTTTAGATAAAGCGACTCGTGAAAAAGTCGACAATGCAGCGGATAAAAACTTAAGCAATTTATCTGATGATGGCAAAAATAAAGTTAAAGAGCTAGCAAAAGGCGCAGCTCAAGATGCAGTGAAAGTAGCAGATGGTATTAATACTACTGTTGAAAAAGATACAACGACTACAGGCGTAACTACATATAAAGTAAATGCTAACGATACAACTGTGGCAGTAACAGGTGATGGCCTTGCCATTACTGGTGGGGATTTAGGTACAGATAAAGTACGTAAGTATTCCTTAGATTTATCTGCAGCTACTAAAGGTAAATTAGCTGCTGTAGGAAATATAGCGACTAATGTAATTGGTGGAACTACAATTAGTGCAAATGGTACTGTAACAGGACCTACTTTCAACATTACTAAAGCAGATGGTACAACAGAAGAAGCAACTACTATTAAAGATGCTATTGATAAGCTAAATGCTACCAATGCTGGACAAAATACTAAGATTTCTGAAACTGAAAGTAAAGTAAAAGATATCGTTGATAAAGGTATGACTTTTGCTGGTGATGATGCAGCAACAGATAAAGTAACTCGTAAATTAGGAGAAACTTTAAACATCCACGGTCAAAATAATATCACTGTGAAAAAAGATGGTACTGCAGCAGACACATTAAATGTAAAACTTGCTAGTGAATTGAAAAATATCACATCTATCAGCAGTGGAAATGGTACAACAGGCTCTACAGTTACATTAGGGGCAGATGGTGTATCTATCGCTAACACGAAAGATGGAGCTACTAAAACTGTTACAATCGGTAAAGATGGTATCAATGCTGGTGGTATGAAAATCACTAATGTAGCAGAAGCTAAAGCAGCAGGTGATGCAGCAAATAAAAAATATGTAGATGATGCGATTTCTAATTTAGGAAATATTGTATCTGGTAATGCTACCTTAAACTTTGCAGGTAATGTGACAAAAGATGCGCAAGATCAAGCAACTGAAAAAGTAGGTTTATCCTTGGCAACAGGTACATTACATGTGAATGGTGCTGAAAACGAAATCACTACGACAGCAAAAGGAGATACAATTACAGTTGGATTAGCTGAAACTGTAAAAGCTCAATTAGCAAAAGTAGGTGATACATCTTCTAATGGTCGTGATGGCAAAGCTGGTACATCTGGTGCACAAGGCTTAACTGGTAAAGACGGCTTAAATGACAAAACTTTAACAGATAAAGTAAATGCATTACGTAACGGCGAAGCTGGATCTGTGGTATATACAGATGAAAATGGTGCACGTTTAGTAAAAGCTAAAGATGGAGAATACTATAAAGCTGCAGATGTAGATGCAACAGGTAATGTATTGAATGGTGCAGCAAAAGCTACTACTGTAGAAGCTCGTGTGGTGAACCCAGATGGTACAACAACTGGTGGTACAACTAAATTGTCCAACATCGCTGATGGAAAAGTAGCAACAGGTTCCAAAGATGCTGTGAATGGCGGTCAATTGAATACTGTTAAAACTGACCTAGCTAATGCATTAGGTGGTAATGCTAAAGTAGAAAATGGTACTTTCACAGGTCCTACATATAACATCACAAAAGATGATGGTAGCAATACAAAAGAAGCTGTGAACAATGTAGGGGATGCGATTTCTAAATTAGATGGTCGTATCAATAATGCGAACACTGTCCTTGGTAATAAAGGCTTAGATTTCTACGGTAATAAAGATACTGCTGATACAGATAAAGTACACCGCAATCTTGGTGAAGCTTTAAAAGTGAAAGGTGCAGAGAACTTTACTCGTGCTGAAGGTGCTAAGAATAATATCGATGTAGTAAAAAATACTGCAGGTGATGGTTTTGATGTGAAATTGGCAGAAAACCTTGGTAATATCAAAGAAATTGCTGGTAATGGAAAAGATAACCTAGTGATTAAAAACGGTGATGCTACCATTACCTTGAAACCTAAAAAAGATGCAGAAGGTACTAATCCTGCTACACCAGCTACAGTCGACTTTGGTGAAACGAAAGTAGTAGCATCTAATTTAGATGCATCCATTAAATATCGTGCCAACGATGATGCAGCAGCAAAAGCTAAATCTGTTAAATTAGCCGATGGATTTAACTTTGTAGTAAGTAACGTTACAGATACCGCAGCAGAAGGTCCTAAATCTGGTTTGGCTATTAGTGCAGAAGATAATGGTAAAGTAACATTTGGTTTAGATAAAGCGACTCGTAGCACTATTGATAATGCAGCAGATAAAAACTTAAGCAATTTATCTGATGATGGCAAAAATAAAGTTAAAGAGCTAGCAAAAGGTGCAGCACAAGATGCTGTGAAAGTAGCAGACGGTATTAATACTACTGTTGAAAAAGATACAGCAACTGCAGGCGTAACTACGTATAAAGTAAATGCAAACGATACAACTGTGGCTGTAACAGGTGATGGCCTTGCCATTACTGGTGGCGATTTAGGTACAGATAAAGTACGTAAGTATTCCTTAGATTTATCTGCAGCTACTAAAGGAAAATTAAAAGCAGTAGATGGTTTATCTACTGTTATAGGTGGTACTAATATTACAGCAGATGGAACTGTAACAGGACCAAAATTCAACATTACTAAAGCAGATGGTACAACAGAAGAAGCTAAAACTATTAAAGATGCTATTGATAAATTAAATACTACCAATGCTGGACAAAATACTAAGATTTCTGAAACTGCAGGAAAAGTAACAACTTTAGAAGGAAAAGTAGATGGTATCGTTGAGAAAGGCATGGTATTTGCTGGTGATAATGCAACAGCAGATAAAGTAACTCGTAAATTAGGAGAAACTTTAAACATCCACGGTCAAAACAATATCTCTGTGAAAAAAGATGCTACTGCAGAAGATACATTAAATGTAAAACTTGCTAGTGACTTGAAAAATATCACTTCTATCACTAATGCTGATGCAGACGGAAAACCAGGTAGCAAAATTACTTTAGGCGCAGATGGTGTATCTATTGCTAATACAGCAGCAGGTGCAGATGGAGCAGCAGGTGAAACTAAAACTGTCACTATCGGTAAAGATGGCATCAATGCTGGTGGCATGAAAGTTACTAATGTAGCGAAAGCAGAAGCAGATGGCGATGCAGCAAATAAAAAATATGTAGATGAGGCTATTTCTAATTTAGGAAATATTGTATCTGGTAATGCAACATTAAACTTTGCTGGTAATGTAACAAAAGACGCACAAGATCAAAGTGTAGCTAAAGTAGGATTATCCTTGGCAACAGGTACATTGCATGTGAATGGCGCTGAAAATGAAATCGCTACGACAGCCAAAGGAGATACAATTACAGTTGGATTAGCTGAAACTGTAAAAGCTCAATTAGCAAAAGTAGGAGATACAGCTTCTAACGGACGTGACGGTAAAGATGGCACATCTGGTGCGAAAGGCTTAACTGGCAAAGATGGCTTAAATGACAAAACTTTAACAGATAAAGTAAATGCCTTACGTAACGGCGAAGCTGGATCTGTGGTATATACTAATGATGCTGGTGACCGTGTGGTAAAAGCAAAAGATGGTAAATACTATAAAGCTGATGAAGTAAAAGCTGATGGTACTGTAAAAACTGCTGAGGAAAATAAGGGTAAAGCACCAAAAGTAGTAGAGAATCCACAAGCACGTGTTGTGAATGGTAATGGAGAAACTACAGCGCCAACTACCTTGTCCAACATCGCAGATGGAAAAGTAGCAGCAGACTCCAAAGAAGCTGTGAACGGTGGACAATTATATACTGCTAAATCTGAAATTGGTGCTATCATCGGTGGTACAACAATTAATGAAAATGGCAAAATTACAGGACCAACGTTTAGCATTACTAATGCGGCTGGTACTAAAGATGATGCCACTACGATTAAGGATGCTATTGAAAAATTAGATGCTACCAATGCAGCACAGAATACTAAGATTTCTGGAAATACAGAAAAATTAACACAATTAGGTGAAAAAGTTACTGAAAATTACAATGATTTATCTACTAAAATTACCCAAGCAGGTACAAATGTAACCAATGCATTGACTACAAAAGGTTTGGACTTCACAGGTAATGACACAACTGCTAAAGTACACCGTGATTTAGGTACTACTTTAACAATCAAAGGTGCAGATAACTTCACACGTACAGATGCTGAAACAAACAACATTAAAGTTGTGAAAAATGACAATGATCTTGATGTGAAATTAGCGGAAAACCTTGGTAAGATCAAATCCATTAGTAATGCTACTGGAGCAGGTAAACCAGGCTCTACCATTACCTTAGGAGCAGATGGTGTATCTATCGCTAATACAGCAGCAGGCCAAGACGGTGCAGCAGGTGAAACTAAAACTGTAACAATCGGTAAAGCCGGTATCAATGCTGGTGGCATGAAAGTTACTAATGTAGCTAAAGCAGAAGCAGATGGCGATGCAGCGAATAAAGCATATGTAGATAATGCGATTTCTAACTTAAATACAACAGTGACGAATAATGCAAATCTACGTTATGCTGGTGATACTAACGAAGGTGTAGCAGCTGGTGAAGATCACTTGAACTTACCATTAGCAACTGGTACTTTAAAAGTAGCGGGTACAGCTGATCAAATCAAAACTGTAGCTAACAATGGAACGATTACTTTATCCTTAGCTGAAAAAGTGACAGACAAATTAGCTAAACTTGGCGATACATCCTCCAACGGACGTGATGGCAAAGATGGCACATCTGGTGCACAAGGCTTAACTGGTAAAGACGGCTTAAACGACAAAACATTAACTGAAAAAGTAAATGCATTACGTAACGGCGAAGCTGGATCTGTAGTATATACAGATGAAAATGGTGCACGTTTAGTAAAAGCTAAAGATGGAGAATACTATAAAGTTGCAGATGTAGATAAAGATGGCAATGTATTGAATGGTGCAAAACCAGCTACCACTGTAGAAGCTCGTTTAGTAAATCCTAAAGGAGAAACTACAGTTCCTACCAAATTGTCCAACATCGCTGATGGCAAAGTAGCAGCAGACTCCAAAGAAGCTGTGAACGGCGGACAATTACATACTGTGAAATCTGACCTAGCTACAGCGCTTGGTGGAGATTCTAAAGTCAATGCTGACGGCTCCTTCACAGGTCCTACATACAGCATCACTAAAGATGATGGTAGCAATACGAAAGAAGCTGTGAATAATGTAGGCGATGCGATTTCTAAATTAGATGGTCGTATCAACAATGCGAATACTACGCTTGCTAATAAAGGCTTAGATTTCACAGGTAATGGTACAACTGCGAAAGTACATCGTAATTTAGGTGAAACTTTAACGATCAAAGGTGCAGAAAACTTCACACGTACAGATGCTGAAACAAACAACATCAAAGTTGTGAAAAATGACAATGATCTTGATGTGAAATTAGCAGAAAACCTTGGTAACATCAAATCTATTAGTAATGCTACTGGAGCAGGTAAACCAGGCTCTACAATTACATTAGGAGCAGATGGTGTATCCATCGCTAATACTGCAGTAGGTGCAGACGGTGCAGCGGGTGAAACTAAAACTGTAACAATCGGTAAAGATGGTATCAATGCCGGTGACATGAAAATCACTAATGTGGCTAAAGCAGAAGCAGAAGGCGATGCAACGAATAAAAAATATGTAGATGATGCGATTAAAAACTTAAATACAACAGTGACTAATAATGCAAATCTGCGTTATGCTGGCGATACTAACGAAGGTGCGGCAAATGGTGATGATCACTTGAACTTACCATTAGCGACAGGTACTTTAAAAGTAGCTGGTACAGCTGATCAAATCAAAACTGTGGCTAACAATGGAACCATTACTCTATCCTTAGATGAAAAAGTAACAAACAAGTTAGATAAACTTGGTGATACAGCTTCCAACGGACGTGATGGTGCAAATGGCTTAACTGGTAAAGACGGCTTAAACGACAAAACGTTAACAGATAAAGTGAATGCATTACGTAATGGCGAAGCTGGATCTGTAGTGTACACTAATGATGCTGGCGACCGTGTGGTAAAAGCAAAAGATGGTAAGTACTATAAAGCTGATGAAGTAAAAGCTGATGGTACTGTAAAAACTGCTGAGGAAAATAACGGTAAAGCACCAAAAGTAGTAGAGAATCCACAAGCACGTGTTGTGAATGGTAATGGAGAAACTACAGTTCCTACAACCTTGTCTAACATCGCAGATGGCAAAGTAGCAGCAAACTCCAAAGATGCTGTAAACGGTGGACAATTGAACACTGTTAAATCTGATTTAGCTACAGCATTAGGTGGTGGTGCTAAAGTAGAAAACGGTGTATTCACAGGCCCTACATACAACATCACTAAAGATGATGGCAGTAATACAACAGAAGCTGTGAATAATGTAGGTGATGCGATTTCTAAATTAGATGGCCGTATCAACAATGCGAACACTGTTCTTAGTAATAAAGGCTTAGATTTCTATGGCAATAAAGATGCTGCTGACACAGATAAAGTACATCGCAATCTTGGTGAAGCTTTAAAAGTGAAAGGTGCAGAAAACTTCACTCGTGAGGCTAATGCTAAGAATAATATTGATGTAGTGAAAAATACTGCAGGTGATGGTTTTGATGTAAAACTAGCAGAAAACCTTGGCAACATCAAAGAAATCGCTGGTAATGGAAAAGATAACCTAGTGATTAAAAATGGTGATGCTACCATTACCTTGAAACCTAAAAAAGACGCAGAAGGTACTAATCCTGCTACACCAGCTACTGTCGATTTTGGCGATACAAAAGTAGTAGCATCTAACTTAGATGCGTCCATCAAATATCGTGCCAACGATGAAGCAGCAACAAATGCTAAATCTGTTAAATTAGCTGATGGCTTTAATTTCGTAGCAAGTACAGATGCTACGACTACTGCAGAAGGTCCTAAATCTGGCTTAGCTATTACCGCAGAAGATAATGGTAAAGTAACGTTTGGCTTAGACAAAGCGACTCGTGAAAAAGTTGACAATGCAGCGGATAAAAACTTAAGCAATTTAACTGATGCTGGTAAAAATAAAGTTAAAGAGTTGGCAGGCGAAGCAGCTAAAGCAGCAGTTACTGTAGCAGACGGTATTAACACCACTGTTACAACTGATACAACGACTACTACAGGTGTCACTACATATAAAGTAAATGCTAATGATACAACAGTAGCAGTGAATGCAGATAGCTTGGCTATTTCCGGCGGTACTCCAGATGCTACGACAAAAGTTCGTGCCTACACATTAGACTTATCTGACACAGTAAAAGCAAAATTAAATGCTATTAACAATGTAGGTGATACAGCATCTAATGGTCGTGATGGTGTGAATGGTACATCTGGTGCAACTGGTTTAACTGGTAAAGACGGCTTGAATGACAAAACGTTAACAGATAAAGTAAATGCATTACGTAATGGAGAAGCTGGATCTGTGGTATATACTAATGATGCTGGTGACCGTGTGGTAAAAGCAAAAGATGGTAAATACTACAAAGCTGAT
This sequence comes from Veillonella sp. CHU594, assembly GCF_003992265.1. Lineage (NCBI taxonomy): Bacteria > Bacillati > Bacillota > Negativicutes > Veillonellales > Veillonellaceae > Veillonella > Veillonella sp. CHU594. The sequence continues at coordinate 100,967 of NZ_RQVB01000001.1, read as the reverse complement.
GAAGTAAAAGCTGACGGTACTGTAAAAACTGCTGAGGAAAACAAAGGTAAAAAACCAGAAGAAGTGACAACTCCACAAGCTCGTGTGGTAAATCCTAATGGAGAAACTACAGCGCCAACTACCTTGTCCAACATCGCAGATGGAAAAGTAGCAGCAGATTCCAAAGACGCTGTAAACGGCGGACAATTACACACTGTTAAATCTGATTTAGCCACAGCCTTAGGTGGTGGTGCTAAAGTAGAAAATGGTACTTTCACAGGCCCTACATACAACATCACAAAAGATGATGGCACAGGTACAGAAGCAGTTAAGAATGTAGGCGATGCGATTTCTAAATTAGATGGTCGTATCAATAATGCAAACACTGTCCTTGGCAATAAAGGGTTAGATTTCACGGGCAATGACACAACAGATGTTGGTAAAGTACATCGTAACTTAGGTGAAACTTTAACAATTAAAGGTGCTGACAACTTCACACGCACAGATGCTGAAACAAACAACATCAAAGTTGTGAAAAATAACAATGATCTTGATGTGAAATTAGCAGAAAATCTTGGCAATATCAAAGAAATCGCTGGTAATGGCAAAGATAACCTAGTGATTAAAAATGGTGATGCTACCATTACCTTGAAACCTAAAAAAGAGGCAGAAGGTACCAACCCTGCTACACCAGCTACAGTCGACTTTGGCAATGCGAAAGTAGTAGCCCCTAATTTAGAGGCATCTATCACATATCGTGCTAATAGCGCAGAAGATGCAAATGCTAAGACTGTAACATTACAAAAAGGTTTGAACTTCGTATCTGGTGATGGTACAGCAGCTACTGCTGAAGCAGCAAAAGCGGGTATCACAATTGCAGCTGATAAAGATGGTAAAGTTGTATTCGGCTTGAATGAAGCAACTCGTAATGCTATCGATAATGCAGCAGATAAAAACTTAAGCAACTTATCTCAAGATGGTAAGAATAAAGTGGCTGATTTAGCAAAAACAGCAGCAAGAGATGCAGTAAAAGTTACAGCTGGTAATAATGTGACTGTAACATCTGAAACAAAAGATGGTAACACAACATACACTGTAAACGGTCGTGATACAACTGTAAAAGCAGCTGATAATGGTAGTGTTTCTGTTACTGGTGGTACCTTAAATGCTAAGGGTGAACGTGAATACACAGTGGATTTAACAGCAGATGCGAAAGCGGAACTGGGTAAGATTTCTGATCTAAATACACGTTTGGGCAGTGCAGAAGGCAAAATCACAACGCTTCAAGGTGATATGACTAAGGCAAAAGATGATATTGCAGCGAATACGAAAGCAATTGATGCTAATAAAGAAGCCATAGCTGCCAATAAAAATGCAATTGCTGACAATGCAAGAGATATTGCAGCTAATAGAAAAGATATCGATACTAATAAACAAGGTATTGCAGAGAATAAAAAACAAATTGGCGAAAATGCAAAAGCGATTGCTAAAAATGCAGAAGATATTAAGAAAAATGCCCAAGACATTAAGAACAATACAGAGACTATTAAATCTAATACAGATCGTATTCAAACAGTAGAGAACCGTGTTACTACAGCAGAAGGCAAAATTGCTACTAATGAAAAAGCAATTAAAGACAATGCATCCGCTATTCAATCTAATACAAAAGCAATTGGTGCTAATACAACAGCCATTGCAAAAAATGCGAGTGATATCACAAAAGCAAATAAAGAGATTGAAAGCTTAAAAGGTAATTCTGCCACAAAAGATCTAAGCAACCTGACAAATACTGGTAAGGATACAATTACTAATTTGATCAATGTAACAGGTGAACATGGTATTACTGTCACACCAAGTACTGATAGCACTACTAGAGTAAAAACTTTCACAGCAAAATTGAATGACACAGTTACATTTGGTTCTGGTGATAAGAAAATTACTGTAGATGGTACAACAGGTACTGTTACAAGCAAAGCAGTAGCAGCTGATACAGTGAAAGCTAATACAGTAAATGCTAAGACAGTTCAATTAGGAGATTCTACAGGAACTAATACAACTGTTACAGCAGATGGTATAGCAGTAACGACTAAGAACCCTGATGGTACTACATCTAAAGTAGAAATCAAAAATGGTACAGTATCTGGTTTGACAAATACGAAGTGGGATCCAGCTAAAGTAGTGACTGATGCAGATCGCAGTGTAGTGGCAACGCAAGGTCAAGTGAAAGATGTAATGGATACCTTGGCCCGTGGTCGAGTATTTGTAGGTGATACTGGTAACACAGTGACAGTTGGTTTAGGCGATACATTAGCTATTAAAGGTGGAGCTACTAAAGCATTAACAGATGATAATATCGGTGTTGTATCTACAGAAGCTAAAGATGGCAAGCCAGCTACTATGACTGTTAAGTTAGCGAAAGATGTGAAAATGAAAGATGGTTCCACATCCTACGACTACTACTTACCTGAAATAAAAACAAATCCAGATGGTTCTAAAGAAATTGTTAAGAATGCAGATGGATCTGTGAAACATCAATTAGGTAAAGATGGTAATCCGATTCGTCTAGTGACAACTACAGTCAATGGCGAAGGTATTACGATTGCACCAGTAAAAGGTTTAGATAAACCGACTGTTTCCTTAACAGCGGATGGTCTAGACAATGGTGGTAACCAAATTCACAATGTAGCAGCAGGTACAGCTAATACGGATGCAGCCACAGTAGGTCAAGTACGTGCAGCAGCACATGCTTTAAATAACCGTGTGAATGAGGCAGGTGCTCATGCAGCGGCATTAGCAGCGATGAATCCATTGAGCTATGATCCTCTTAAAAAATCTCAAGTCATGGCAGGCGTTGGCTCCTATAAAGGTAACAAAGCCTTAGCATTAGGTGTGGCTCATTATGCGAACGAAGATACTCTATTTAATGTAGGTGTTGCTGTTGGCGATGGAAGCAACATGGTCAATGCAGGTGTGACATATCGATTTGGCGGAGAATATAGTGCGGTTCCTGAACGTTACAAAGGCGGTCCAATTTCTTCTGTCTATGTAATGCAAGACGAAGTAAGTGCATTAAAAGCAGAAAATGCTGAAATGAAAGAGCAAATGAAAATGCTTATGGAACGTATTGAAATGTTAGCAGCAAAATAACTCAATAGGAGATAGCTTATCGCTCTATGAAAGAATGGACATCACGTCGAAAGACGTGGTGTCCATTTTACATGTTAGAAATGGACTACAGTATGTGATAGTGATTTTTTGTAAAATGATGAAATATGCAATATTGAAAAAAACCGATGAAATGTATATAATTAAAAGTATAAAACATAATAGGATTTTAAAAACGTTGAAATTCAATGCTTTTGTAATTGCATTTAAAGATTTAACGAAGTGTGCAGTATAGCGTAATATAGACTTGGAGTGATAAAAAAGTTTTGATTATTACAAAAAGTGAATAAAATAATCAAAATTATACTAGTACTTTTAGTAAAGATATGTATAATAAGAAGTAGATAATGTATTTCTTTATAATAAAATTTAAGATTGAAACATGTAAAAGTGATATGTTATTGACTATGTAGTGATGTATAAGTTACATCGATAAATGGGGCAGTTTATATTTAACAAATATAAATATATATAGTTCAAGGTTTGATGACCAGAAAAAGGGAGGATTATCACAATGAACAAGTTATTCAAAGTTATTTGGAGTAAGTCTAAGCAGTGCTACATCGTAGTTTCAGAAGTAGCAAAAAACACTACAGGTAAAAAGAAAATTGCTGTAGCTAGTGTATTAGCAGCTTTGGCAGTGAGTGCACAAGTGACAAATGTACAAGCGGCAATTCCTGAAGGGAACGCAACAGCCGGTGCAGAGGTAGCAATCGGTCGAACCGTGGAGGTAGCTGGTGATAGCTCTGTAGGTATTGGTAAGGGTATTTCTGTAACAAAACGATTTTCTGTAGCAATGGGTAATGGTATTAACGCCACTGCAGAAAATGCAGTAGCTATTGGTTCGGGGGCCAATTTTGGAAAAGTACAAGCTTTAGGTAGTGATAGTGTTGCCATCGGTACTCGTGCAAACGCAGGTATGCAAAGTTCTATCGCCATTGGTCGTTTGAGTCGTGCTGACACAGGTGAAAAAGGAGTAGCCATCGGTAATGAAGCAGTGACGACAGCGTTATCTGCTATTGCTATTGGTAACAAAGTAAATGCTACGAAGGATACAGCCATTAGTATTGGTAACCAATCTAACGCTACTGGAACAGCAGCAGTAGCCTATGGTAATCAAGCACAAGCCACAGCAGATAGCACTGTAGCGGTAGGTGATCAATCGAAAGCTACAGGAGCTAATGCTACAGCGGTTGGTAAATCTAGTGAAGCCTCACAAGATAGTGCATTGGCTGCTGGTAATGGGGCTAGTGCCTCCGCAGCAGGCGCAGTGGCTGCAGGTAAAAATGCCTCTGCTAGCGGTGTACAATCCATTGCTATTGGTAGTGCTGGTACTGATGCAGCAGAAGCTCCAACAGCATCTGGAACGCAATCGATTGCGATTGGATCTAAAACAGTGGACAATAGTAGTAATTCCATTGCCATGGGTTCTACTGCAACAGCTTCAGGTGTTGCTACCACGGCTATTGGCTCTACAGTAGTAGCTAGACAACATGGATCTACAGCAATTGGTAGTATAGTTAACGTAGATGGTTTTAAATCGGTAGGCCTTGGTTATGATATTACTTCTAAACAAAATGGTACGACTGCTATTGGTTATATCACACGAGTATATGGTAACCAAGCAGTAGCGATTGGTTCTAATATGACTGCTGGTGAAGAAGGTGTGGACACAGGTGGTCAGGTAGCTATTGGTTATAACTCCAAAGCTACAGGTCAAAGTGCTATTGGTATTGGCTCCAATAACACAACTGCATCTGGACATAGTACCATTGCCCTTGGTAATACCGCAAAAGCATCTGCGGCAGGTGCTATTGCTATCGGTAGAAATTCCAATTCTGCATTAACTAATTCTGTAGCATTAGGTGAAGGGTCTACTACCACAGCAGCTGATGGTACAGCGACTACTGGTTACTTAACAAAAGATGCTGTCAATAACACTGATCATGGCGTTGTTTCTGTAGGTAATGGAGGCAGTATCACTCGTCGTATTATCAGTGTAGCAAGTGGTACTAATGATACTGATGCAGTAAACGTAAAACAATTAAAAGCATTACGCAATGACACAGTAAGTACAGTAAGTGTGGTGAATGGATCCACTACTACAGATTTAGTGCCTAAAACAACTGAAGGTGATGCAGAAGCTCATAAAGTAAAATTAGTAGCGGGTAATAATATCACCTTAACAGCAAATGGCAATGCCGTAACTATTGCATCTAAGAGCGAAGTGAATACCATTGAAAGTGGAAACAAGGATGCCATTTCTGTTACGAATACAAATGGTAAGGTTAGTGTAACACCTAACTTGGCTAATGACGTGACTGCTAGTGGTGATGCGAATAAACTTGTTACGGCAGGCAAAGTAAAAGAAGCATTAGATAAAAAAGTAAATAAAGATGATCTAACTACAGAATTAAATAAAAAAGCAAATGCAGCTGATGTAACTAATTTGACAAACAATAAATTAGACAAAACTGCTGAATTACATGTTAAAAAGGGATCCTATGAGGTAAATAGTGAAGGTACTGTCACATTAGATAAAGTAGATGGAACCGGTACTGTCAAAACAGAGGAAGCTGTCACAATTACTGGTATTGCAAGTAAAACTGCTTTAGAACATTTAAAAACAGAAGTAGATAAAAAAGCAAGTAAAGATGATTTAGATACCAAAATTGGTGAAGTCAATGCTGAATTAGCTACGAAAGTAAGTAATGATACTTTCAGAGACGAAATGGCTAAAAAGGCTGACTTAAAAGCTATTAATGACTTAAAAGATGTATTATCTGGTAAAGTAGATAGTGCAGCACTTGATAAAATGGTAGCTGCCTTAGGTAATAAAGTTGATGAAACTGAATTAAATGAACGTTTAAAAACAGAAAAAGCTGAAAATGCGGTAGCTCTTAAAAAGGCTGTAGATGAAGCAAAAGCAGCTGCTAATACGGGTGTCAATGATTTAAAAGAAGGCAAACTTGATAAATCTGCTGAATTACATGTTGTAAAAGGCGAATATGAAGTGGATAGTGATGGCAATGTAACATTGAAAAAAGCAAATGGTGAGAATACTGAAATTGCTGATGAAAATGTTACGATTAAAGGTGTTGCCTCCAAAGCAAAATTAGATGAAGTAGCTGGTAAAGTCACTGCAGCTGAAGGTGATATCACTAAACTAAAAGCTGGTGTGGAAGAGAATAAAAATGGCTTGGGAGATCTTAAAACTAAAGTAGATACAGTAGAAGGAACTGCTAATAAAGCAAAAGAGGATCTCGCGGGATTAACCACTAAAGTGGATGGCATCGATACAAAAGTGACGGCACAAGGTGAAAAAATCGCTGCTGCTGATGAAAAAATTGCGGCTATTGAAAAAAATATTACTGATAATGTAGTAACAAATGATTCTATGGCAGGTAAATTAGAGGCCTTAAAAACTGACTTAGGTACTAATACAACATTGTCCTTCGCTGGCGATACAACAATCGATGATAAAGGTACAGAATCAGCTGACGATGATGATAATAGTGCTACTAAATTATCATTGAACTTAAAAGAGAAAACCCTAAAAGTAAAAGGTGCCACTGATGAAATCAAAACGGAAGCTAAAGGCGATACCATTACTGTTGGTTTATCTGACAAAGTAAAAAAAGAGTTAGCTAACATTTCTAAATTAGGGGACACAGCTGCTGATGGACGTGATGGTAAAGGTGCTACAGGTAAATCTGCAGATGATCCAGATGCTACGGCGGCTGATAAAGGATTAACTGGTCAAGATGGCTTGAATGGTAAATCCTTGACAGATAAAGTGAATGCATTACGTAATGGTGAAGCTGGGTCAGTTGTATACACTGATGCTGATGGTAAACGTTTGGTAAAAGCTAATGATGGTAAATACTACTTAGCTAAAGACGTAGGTGAAGATGGTAATAAAGTAGGTGCAGCTAAAGCTGTAGAAGGAGATAACCTAAAAGCTAGCGTCGTGAATCCAGATGGTAAAGGGGGCCCGACGACATTATCTAATTTGAAAGATGGTAAGATTGCTGAAAACTCTAAAGATGCGGTGACTGGAAATCAGTTGTATGCAGCAAAAGCCGAAGTGGCTAAATATCTTGGCGGTGGTGCGACTGTAGATGAAAATGGTAATGTTACAGAACCAACATTTACAGTAAAAGATAAAGATAATAAAGATGTTGCGGCTCATAATGTAGGCGAAGCATTGTCCACCATGAATGAACGTTTAAACAATGCTCATTCTGCGGCAGCGGCCGATATTACGCAATTGAAAAATATGGAAGGACTTACTGAGGCTGGCAAAAATAAAATCAAAGAATTAGCTGGCGAAGGCGTCGATGTTAAAGGTGATAAAAACATTACTGTTACTTCTACAATGGAAAATGGAGTTAAAACATTCCATGCAACATTGAGTGAAAAAGTTACACTTGGTAAACATGATGCAAATGATCCTGATGGAGATCATGCTAATGATCCAGGCGTAGAACTTGATGGACACGAAGGAACTATTGTGGCTGGTGATCCAAATGGTAAAACAGCTGTTAAAATCGATGGTAAAGATGGTAGTGTTACAGCTGGCACAGGCGACAAGGAAGTTAAGCTAGATGGTAAAGATGGTAATGTGACTGTAGGCACTGGTGATACGCAAGTTAAATTAGATGGACCTAAAGGAACTGTATCTACTGGTAAAGGTGACAAAGAAGTTAAAATGAATGGTGCTGATGGCACTATTACAGCTGGTGACGGTGCAAACGGCAAACAAGTTAAACTTGATGGCAAAGACGGTAGTGTACAAGCAAATAAAGTAACTGCAGGTAAAGGTGATAAAGCCGTATCTTTAGATGGAGATACAGGTACTATTACAGCTGGTAAAGGTGCAAATGCTGTTGCTATCAATGGTACAGATGCCACTATTAAAGCCGGTACAGGTGAAAACCAAGTAGGTATCAACGGTAAAGATGGTAGTGTAACAGCTAAAACAGTAAAAGCAAAAGATGGTGTTTTCGGTGCTCCAGCAGATGATAGTGGCGTTCCTACAGCAAATAAAGTGGCTACTACAACTATCAATGATAAAGGCTTGTCCACAGTGTACAAAGATGAAAATGGTAAAGAATCTAGAGTAGACATCAAAGAAGGCCGTCTAACAGCGGGTGCTCCGGTAAATGAAAAAGGAGAGCCTAAGGAGGCAGGTACTGCAATGTCTATGGATAGAGACAATGGTTTCTCCGTAACAACTAAAGATAAAGACGGCAATGTATCTAAAGTAACAATCAAAGATGGTAAGATTTCTGGCTTGAATGGTGCTGAATACAATAACTATAAAAAAGATAAAGACGGCAATGTTGTAAAAGACAAAGATGGAAACCCTGTAGTAGATAGTTCTGTGAAAATGGATGGTGCAGGTCTTAACATTGCTCCAAGTACAGGTGACCCTACGAAATCTGTAAGCTTAACAAAAGATGGCTTAAACAATGGTGGTAACAAAATTACAAATGTCAAGGACGGTGTTATTGCAAAAGGTTCTAATGACGTTGTAAATGGTAACCAAATCTTTAATGCGAATACATCTATAGCGAATGCCATTGGTGGTGGTGCTAAGGTACAAAAAGACGGTACTATCTCTGCACCAAAATTTGAGATTACCGTAGATGGTACAAATCCAGCGTCCAAAAAGCCAGTTACTTCTGTAGGTGCTGCTATTGGTGCACTAGATGCACGTATTAACAATGCTAGAAACTTGGGAGATTTAACTCCGGCAGGTAAAAAAGTTATTACAGACCTAATCCATGTACAAGGTGAAGGTAATATTGATGTATCTGAATCTACAACTAATGACAAGGGTGTAAAAACTTTCACAGTGAAATTAAAAGACACTGTAACACTTGGCGATGGTAAAAATGGCAACCAAGTTAAACTTAACGGTCCAGAAGGTAGTGTAACAGCTAACATGGGTAGGTTTGGTGCTCAAGCAGATGCAAAAGGTATTCCTACAGAAGCAGGTTCTGCTACATCTATGGATAAAGATGGTTTCTCTGTAACATCTAAAGATGAAAAAGGTAATGTATCTAAAGTAACAATCCAAGATGGTCGTGTAAGCGCTGGAGATCCAGTAGATGATAAAGGCATTCCTACAAAAGAAGGTTCTGCTGCATCTATGGATAAAGATGGTTTCTCCGTAGCCACTAAAGATGCAAAGGGCAATGTATCTAAAGTAGATATCAAAAATGGTGGTATCACAGCAGGTGCTCCAGCAGATGCAAACGGTGTTCCTACAAAAGAAGGCGTTAATACTACAACTATTACTGATAAAGGCTTGTCCGTAGTAAGCAAAAATGCGGATGGTACAGTATCTAAAGTAGAAATCAAAGACGGTAAAATCACTGGCTTGAATGGTTCTGATTACAACAACTACAAAAAAGATAAAGACGGCAATGTTGTAAAAGACAAAGATGGAAAACCTGTAGTAGATAGTTCTGTGAAAATGGATGGTGCAGGTCTTAGCATTGCTCCAAGTACAGGTGACCCTACGAAACCTGTAAGCTTAACAAAAGATGGCTTAAATAATGGTGGTAATCGTATTACCAATGTTGCTCCAGGTGTTGCAGATACAGATGCAGTTACTGTTGGTCAAGTTAAAGAAGTGACAAATAAACTTGGCGCTGCTTTAGAAAAAACTTCCCAACGTGTAAGCGAAGTTGGTGCACATTCTGCAGCATTAGCAGCCATGAATCCATTAAGCTACGATCCATTGAGAAAATCTCAAATCATGGCAGGCATCGGCTCTTATGATGGAAACCAAGCATTAGCATTAGGTATTGCACACTATGCTAACGAAAACTTTATGTTCAATGCAGGAATTACAATGGGCTCTGGTAAGAGCATGGCAAACATCGGTGCCACATATCGCTTCGGTACTGGTGATGATGACAATATCCCAGAACGTTACAAAGGTGGTCCAATCTCCTCTGTATATGTAATGCAAGATGAAATTTCTGCATTAAAAGCAGAAAATGCTAGAAAAGATGCAGAAAATGCAGAAATGAAAGCACAAATTAAAATGCTTATGGAACGCATGGGGATGGCATAAAACTAAATATCAATAGTTAGTACTAAATTATGCATACCAAAAAGTGGGTACCAACGTCGAAAGACGTGGTACCCACTTTGCTTATCTTTATCAAGAAAAAATAGAAAATATCCAATAAAAGTGTTAGAATAGAGTCAAATCATATCATGTATTAATTATAATACATGTAATATCGTTATGAGATTTAGGAGGGTATGATGAATACAGATGATACAAATAATAAAAAAAATATTAAAATTATTACTAGTGAGAATAATAAGGAATTAGAAAAAAGGCTTAAAGAACTTTCACGAGAATTGATTGTAGAAAATTATGAATTATATAAAGAATTAGAGAACTGCTAATGGATAAAATTATTCATCTCTTGTTACAAGATATACTAAACTTTCATTCTGATTTGGAAAGACAGTTTGTACTTTTACCTGGAATAAGGAATATTGGATTATTAGAGTCAGCTATCTCTACAGCGTTTCAATCTTTTGGTGGATATGACTTATATCCTACAGTACATGAGAAGGCAGCACAATTATGTAGAGGAATAGCAAAGAATCACCCATTTATAGATGGAAACAAACGAACTGCATTACATTGTATGTTTATATATTTAAAGGCCAATGGATATATAATTAATACTACTCTAGAAGAAAAGAAATCTTTAATTATTGATATAGCTTCTGGTGAGAAGTCTTTTGAAGACATTGTTAATTGGCTTCGTGTGTATGCAGAAGAAATATGAAAAATAATATGTTTATCTCTAAAAGAAATTTGCACATATAATAGAAAAAACTCCCCTAAAGTGCTAGAATGAAATCAAATAATAGTCTGTATTACTGTTAATATTAGAAAGGAGTTTCTATGGCAATCGAGATTGGACAAGTTGGTATGGCTACGGTGGTAGTGGAAGCTAATAATACAGCGGAGTATATGGGGAGCGGTACGTTACCTGTATTTGCCACACCTGCGATGGTAGCATTGATGGAGAAAGCAGCCTATACAGGAATTCAAGGTGATTTAGGAGATGGCGAAGGATCCGTTGGGATTCGCATGGAAACAAGTCATGAAGCGGCTAGCCCATTAGGAGCAACTATAACGGCAATGGCAACGGTAGTAGCAGTGGACGGTAGAAAAGTAACCTTTGAAGTAGTCGCTAAAGAAGGTGAAAAAGTTATCGGCCGTGGCACACATGAACGGTTTATTATTAATAATGAGAAGTTCATGGCCAAGATCGTCACTGGTTAAGTTATGTAGCCTGTGGCGTTTGTAACTAAATTATATAAAGGGAAGAGCAGTGCATATTCCTTCGCAAACGGTATTTCATAATGTTTGCTCAGGAACACGCACTGCTCTTCATATATTAGTGCTATTTGGATAGTAAAGAACGCCACAAGGCTACTACACATAAGGGCGTTCCTTACTTAAACATGTAAGAAAAAGCCTAACGAATGAGGTCTAGCCACCTCAATACGTTAGGCTATTTCAATTTTAGTACCTTGAGATGAGCCTAACGCCTTCGACACGTTATTGGCTCTCTTTTGTTGTGTCTAGTATACCATACTTTCAAGGGTATGACAAATTATTTACGAGGGATACGGCGTAGGATCGGGATTAATAGCAAGGCTACTAAGATGCCGATGCCACTAGTTAGGAAGGATGCAGGGAGTCTTGTGACGGCAGCGATATAGCTATCCAGTACAACCCACCATGCTACGAAGTACCCTGCAGCTGTCCAAATAGCACCTACTAGCATAGCTAATAAGATGCGAGGGGTAGATATGGAACGAGCAGGAATGGAAGGTCTCCAACCTACTGTTAATACACCTACAATCACGCCCGCTAGTCCTTTGATTACGATGGAGAATAAGGTGTATTGGGAATGGCCCATGATGAGGTCAAAAATGCCAGACCCGATGGCGCCAGCGAGCCCTGCATAGAATCCGCCGAATACGGATGCTATGGAGAATAGGGCAGCGGAACCAAGATGTACCATGGCACCTGTTGGTAAAGGTACTTTAATAGTCGTAAACACGATGCATAAGGCGGATAATAATCCGACATAGATAATATCTTTTGTTGTGGATCTTGAGCTAGTAGATATAGCCGGTTGTGTATGCTGAGACGTTGCTGTGTTAGTAGATTGGGTCATATCATTGTTTGTTTTGTACGTGTTCATGAAACCTCCTTATTGTGGGTCTGGAATAGAAATTAAACGATCTAATAATAATTCAAGCGCTAAGCCGTCACGAAGAGAACCGATTGTTTTGTGGGTGAATTTGACTGCCTCTGTAGTAAATTGACCGGCAATGCGAGATGCCTCTTCTGGTGTATAGCCACGTAATACGAGGGCTGTTAAAATAGCTGTGAAAGTATCCCCTGTGCCGTGGGCCTTCACCTGTACTAATGGATTGGATACCCAAGTGATAGTATCTGTACTACCCCGATAGACGGCGATGAGGGCGGAATCCTCAGATGGTAAGCTAGATAAGACCACATATTCTGGGCCTTGCGCATGTAAGCGGCGACACATATCATAGATAATCTCTTCCGATTGCGGTGTAGGGTCATAGGGCATGTCTAAGAGGAAACAAGCCTCTGTGTAGTTCGGCTTAATGATGAAAGCTTTGGTGATGAGTTTACGCATTTCTTTCACCATTTCCTCGTTGTAGATGGAGTAGAGTTTGCCGTCATCTGCCATAGCGGGATCTACGACAACTAATTTATCTTTGCCGAATCGTTCGATGGCATCTTCAACAAGACGAATTTGCTCAGGTGATGCGAGGAAACCACTTTGGATGGCGTCGAAAGTGATATTATTTTTATTCCAACAGTTGTAGAAACTTTCAAGGTGATCCGTAATGTCCACCATTTCAAAATTAGGATATTCTAAATGATTGCAAAGTACCGCTGTTGGTAATGGGATAGGTTGGCACCGTAAAGCGCTCACTAAAGGTATGAATACAGTTAGTGAACAACGGCCTACAGAGCTCATATCTTGTATAGATAAGATAGTAGGTACATGATTCATGGGATATACTCCTTTTTGTTAGTATTAGAATACTATTAGTATACACTTTCACAGTGTCATGCGTAAATACACAGAAAATATAAAAATAACAGGACAGATGTTTAAAAACTAGAAATTATTGTCATGTTAACGTATAATAAAAGGATACATAACGTTAGTTTGGAGAATGAATATGAGTGTTTTAACTGTAACCAATGTAACCCATGGATTTGGGGCAAGACAAATACTAGATGATGCCTCCTTCCGTTTGCTGAAAGGCGAACACGTAGGCCTGATCGGCGCCAACGGAGAAGGAAAGTCAACATTTTTAAATATCATAACAGGGCACTTGATGCCTGATGAAGGAAAAGTGGAATGGTCCAATCAAGTGACGGTGGGTTATTTGGATCAGCACAGTGTATTAGAGAAAGGGATGACCATTCGTGATGTATTACGAGGGGCTTTCGATTCTCTATACGGTATTGAACAACAACTGCAAGATGCCTATTTAGAGATGGGCGATTGCTCTGAGGACAGAATGAATGAGCTTATGGAGCTCACTGGAGAGTGGCAAGAGATGCTAGAGCAGCGTGGATTCTATGAAATCGATGCTACCATTGAACGAACTGCGCAGGGTTTAGGCTTGATGGATATCGGTCTAGACCGTGATGTGATGGATCTCAGTGGTGGTCAACGGACGAAAGTGTTGCTCACAAAGTTGTTGTTAGAACAACCTACTATACTGTTGTTGGACGAACCGACAAACTATTTAGACGTGGACCATATTAAATGGTTGCAAAACTATTTACAAAATTATGAAAATGCCTTTATCTTAATCTCTCATGATGTGGAGTTTTTAAATTCTGTGGTGAATGTGATTTACCATATTGAACAAGCTCAGCTCACACGATACACAGGAGACTATTACCAATTCCTAGCTGCCTACGAAGTAAAAAAACAACAAGCCTTACGTGCCTATGAGCGACAACAGCAAGAAGTGGCAGATATGAAGGATTTCATTCAGCGAAATAAAGCCCGTGTAGCGACTCGTGGTATGGCAAACTCGAGAGCAAAGCGGTTAGAAAAAATGGAAATCTTGGAGAAACCACAAGAAAAGATAAAACCATCTTTTGGATTTAAAGAGGGACGAACCCCAAGCCGTTTTATTGTGGATGCGAAGGATCTTGTCTTGGGCTATGATGAGCCCTTGACACGTCCTGTAGAAGTGGTGATCGAACGAGGTAAGAAAATAGCTATTCAAGGCGTGAATGGGTTAGGAAAAACAACCTTATTAAAAACCTTATTAGGTATGATTCCCGCTCTATCTGGAAAGATAGAAAAAGGTGAGTTCTTACAAATTGGATATTTTGCTCAAGAAGATAGTCGAGATAATTCTAAAACGGCTTTAGACTATATTTGGGATGCCTATCCGTCCCTGACTAATTCTGAGGTGCGTGCAGCTTTGGCTCGTTGTGGACTTACCAATGAGCATATTACCAGTCAAATGCGCGTCTTATCTGGTGGGGAAAATGCAAAAGTTCGCCTATGTAAATTGATGCAAGAGTCCTATAATGTGCTTGTCTTGGACGAACCGACGAACCATTTGGATGTGGATGCAAAAGCAGAATTGGCGCGGGCATTACAAGCTTTTAAAGGAACCATTGTCCTAGTTTGTCATGAGCCTGAGTTTTACGAATCTTGGGTAACGGATATTTGGACTATCGAAGATTGGACCACGAAAATTATTTAGGAGATGACTATGAAAGAACAAGCTATAATGGGTGTACGCCAATTATTAGAAGGTCTTGATATTAATTTAGAGACAAAGGGCATGACAGATACGCCCAAACGTGTAGCTACGCTGTTTGAAGGCTTGTTTTCTGGGTGTCATAGCACTGGAAAAGAGGCGTTAGGTGATGTATATCCTACGGAGCATACAGGCCTTGTATCAGTGAATCACATCCCCTTTTATTCGATTTGCGAACATCATTTAATGCCTTTCTATGGCAAAGTACATATTGTGTATCAACCACGAGATGGTAAAGTATTTGGCTTGGGCCGATTGAAAGCATTAGTGGATGTCTATGCTAAGCGTCCACAATTACAGGAACGATTGACCCATGACATTGCCACATCTTTAGTGGAAGATGGCGATGTATTGGGTGCCATGGTAATGGTAGAAGCCACCCATTTATGCATGCTTATGAAAGGTGAAGTAGCACAGGAAACCGTAGCAAAAACGATGGTAGCCACAGGTATATTAGAATCCATGGGGACATTACGCGAGGAAGCATTGGTGTTATTAGGAGGTAACGATCATGTTTAAGTACCGCAAGTACAACTGGCAAGATGGTAAACAATTAGAGCTAAAAGACCGTACATTAATTATGGGGATTTTGAATGGAACTCCAGACTCTTTTTCTGATGGAGGTCGTTACAATACTTCTGACACAGCCGTAGCCCATGCAAAACTAATGATAGAACAAGGGGCAGATATTCTTGATGTAGGCGTAGAATCTACGCGTCCTGGGCATACACAAATCTCTGTAGCAGAAGAATTAGAGCGTATGAAAGAAGTACTGTTGCCAGTTCTAGAATGCTCTACTGTACCTGTATCTGTGGATACATACCGAGCAGAAACAGCTGATTTTGCCTTATCGCAGGGGGCTCATATATTGAATGATATATGGGGCTTAAAATATGATAAGGACATGGCAGCGGTGGCGGCAAAATATGATGTGCCAGTCATTATTATGCATAACCAAAATAGTACTGATTACGATGACATTATCGATGATATGAAGGCATTTTTCTTCTCCTCGGTGGATCTAGCTTTGAAAGAAGGAGTAAAACCGCAAAATATTTGGCTTGATCCAGGTATTGGTTTTGGCAAAGATTATGCTCAAAATGTGGAAGTAATCCAACGGTTAGGAGAAATTACAGTGTATGAATATCCTGTCTTATTAGCGCCTAGCCGTAAGCGTTTCATCGGAACCATACTAAATGATATTCCCGCGGATCAACGAGATGAAGGAACAGTAGCTACTTGTATTACAGGGATGATTCAAGGTGTAGATATGGTGCGAGTTCATAATGTGGAAATGCATAAGAGGGCAATTACCGTAGCAGATGTACTATTACGAGGTGAGTAATGGACAGAATTAATTTGAGAAACATGGCATTCTATGGGTATCATGGTAATCTACCAAGTGAAAATGAATTAGGTCAACGATTCTTTGTGGATATTTCTATTGGTGTAGATTTGACGAAACCTGGACAATCTGACAGTATTGAAGATTCTATTAATTATGCAGATGTATACGAACGGACAAAAGCTATTGTAGAAGGACCGTCACAACGACTGATTGAACGGGTTGGTACACTCATTGCAGATGATTTATGGAATACCTATCAAGGGATTGTAGGGCTTTCAGTGACAGTGCGCAAGCCAGAAGCGCCGATCCCCGGTGTGCTAGATTATGTAGAAGTAGTGATTACACGAGGGCAATTATAATGTATACCTATTATATTGGTATCGGTTCTAATCTAGGTGACCGAGAAGGATATTTAGCATTTGCGGTGAATCAACTAGTAGGTATACAAGGTGTAACTGGTGTAGAGCATTCGAGCTGGACAGAAACGCCACCATGGGGGCCAGTGGAGCAAGGACCATTTTTAAATGGGATTCTGAAAGTAAAGTCCACCTTAGAACCTCTGACCATGCTAGAAACTATATGGCATATTGAGCGTTTAGCGGGTAGACAGAGAGAGATCCATTGGGGACCTAGAACATTAGATTTAGATATTGTGTGGATAGAAACTGAAGCAGGTCAAGTTGTGTGTGTAGAAGAACCTAATTTAGTGGTACCTCATCCCTATTTTTGGGAACGCCAATTTGTGTTGGAACCGTTGCGAGAGGTGTATCCTCACTTTTCCTATGAAGGAGTATCTATTTCTGATCGAATAGAAGAGTTACGAGTATTGGAGTCTTAACAGACATTACACATAGCCTATCGTATTTACTTAGGCCTGTTGGTATTACGACAACAGTATATCTGCAGTATAGGATAGGAATAGATAAAGGAGCATATTATATGGGTTCTTTTTTTAGAAAAGCATGGGTAAAATTTATCCTTCTCATGTTTATATTTACAGCTATTACATCACCTATCGTGGTGTTGTTTGGCCCTTTTGATAACATTAAACGCACCGTAGTAGGCGCTATTTTACGGTCTCGACATCCACATTATATTACGTGGCTCTATACGCCTGAAGAAATACAAAAAATTGTGGGTACAGTTGGGACTGGTGAAAACCAAGAATTATTTAAGTTTGATGTAAAAGAAGATACTACATTGAATTTGCGTAAAATTGAGTCTAATCGGTATACGGGATATTTACTAGAAATTCCAGATCCACGAAGAGTTCAGGTAGCTACAGCACCTCATCTTAATGAAAAAGGCGAGACGACTAGTAATATTGCTCGTTTAAATGGGGCAGTAGCGGCTATTAATGGGGGTGGATTCCATGACCCTAATGGGACAGGAACAGGGCGTTCTCCGTATGGATTTATCCTGCATGATGGAGAGTATGTATTAGGTAAAGATGTAGGACCTGATGAAGATGTAGATTTCATTGGTTTTACGAAATCTGGTAACTTAATTGCTGGTACTTACAACAAGCGTGAATTGAAAGAGATGGGAGCCAAAGAAGGTTTAACTTTCGGTCCACCGCTTATCGTAAATGGTAAGAAGATGATTACTGATGGTGATGGTGGCTGGGGCATTGGACCTAGAACAGCCATTGCTCAAAAGAAAGATGGGACGGTCCTATTCTTAGTCATTGATGGACGTCAAGCCTACTCTGCTGGAGCTACTTTGCGTGATGTGCAAGATATTTTATACCAAGAAGGGGCTGTGATTGCAGCTAATTTGGATGGTGGTTCTAGCACCACGTTGTTCTATAATGGTAAAACTGTGAACAAGCCTGCAGATTTGTTAGGTGAACGCATGATTCCTACTGTATTTATCGTGAAATAGGAGAGTCTATGAATACCTTTGGAAAAGTAACAACAGCCTTTTTGCTAGGCTTAGTTTTGCAAGGTGGTGTCTACCTGTATTTAGACCAAGTATACTTAGCGCCTACTACAAATTTTCAGGTGATCAATGGCGAGGAAGTAGATAAAAACTTTCCAGATGTGAAAGAGGGAACTCGCTATTACTCTCATGACCATAAATATATGGCTGTAGTGGAACAAAATCGTGTGGATATATACACGGCTGGTAAAGAAGCTCCTGTTACTTTGGATTTAAAAGAACGGGAAGTATCTTATTTTGAATGGATGTCAGATCGTAATTTAGCCATTGTTGGTTTATTTGGTGGCCGTCATAATGATGTGATGTTAGCTCGTATTGACCCAGAAGCACCAGAACATGAAATTGATACAACTATTAATTCTGTTCCTAATGGATCGCGTATTACAGATGTGGCGTACTCTGCGGCAACGAATGTAGTCTACATGAAGGTCCGTGTCGGAGACGGTGCATATCGTGTATATCGTACAGATGCAAACTATGATACGCGTCGTGTCTATATGCAAGCGTCTGATATTGGGCGTATCGGCATGTTCTACAATGAAGATCGGTTCTTCTATGATAATGTACGTACTGGAGATGTATTTATGTTCAATGGTACAGAAGGTGGATGGCGTGCCATCAACCCTCCGGGAAAATTCCGTTTAATCGGTGTTACCCAAGGTCAATTGATTTACATTGTTAAAGTGGATGATAAAAATCGTGCCTTAGAGGCCTATGAAGGTAAACTAGGGGTAGGGTTTAATAAAGTTTATACCTATGATAACCCAACAGAATTATCAGAAATTACTGTAGATTCTATCTTAAAGGATAAAGAGACTGCTAAAGATAGCGGTTCTTCTGAGAAAAAGCAATAAAGAATTATACGATACATGTAACTTTCAGTAATAAAATTCACTGTCTTTCATAAAAAGCTATAACAATTAGTCATAATAGAAACAAAATTGTGGGACATATGGAAAGAAGGAACTAAAAAATGGCGAAATTTAAAATCCAAAAAGGATTAAGTGATGCGGACATGATGAAAGGGTTTGTGGAAACAGAAACCTTTGAGACTGCTATATTGAAAGATAATGCCAGTACAGGTAACAAACTAGGGGCCAAAGTAAAGTCACATAAAACGGAAGATGATTTTTATCAAGAGTTTTTAACAGAGCGGATAAAAACAGAAATTGGCAAGTTGTTGCTAGCGATAAAAATGGATTATTTTAAAGAGGATGTAAAAGACTTTTCTATTCAGGTAAAACGAAATGGTCAACATATTGTGTTAGAAACAGCGCCTAAAAAAGTGAAATAGATATACATCAGTTGACAATGAATATCGAAACAAAAGTGGTGAAACCCCTCTAAAATAGTGGATATACATGTAACTACATCGATAAAATTCATATGATTAAAAAGCATGTATTTAGGTTGACAAAGATGGCGTTTAGTAGTCTAATATAGTTATGTACATTATACATGAGATAACTGTTACTCATGTATTTAATAATTCCCTTTCTATCAGGTGGTAGAGTCTTGATAGAAAAGGGTCAATGTGAAGGAGAAGGATTATGAGTGCAAAAAGAGTAAGATTAGTAGAAACAGTTCTTCGTGATGGTCATCAATCTATCTTGGCTACACGTATGCGTATGAGCCATATGCTTCCAGCATTACAACAATTGGATGAAATTGGTTATGATGCTTTGGAATGCTGGGGTGGTGCAACATTTGATAGCTGTATCCGTTTCTTGGATGAAAACCCATGGGAACGTCTTCGTACATTAAAAGCAAACTTAAAAAACACACCATTGCAAATGTTACTTCGTGGCCAAAACTTATTGGGTTACAAACATTATGCTGATGATGTAGTAGAAGCATTCGTTCGCAAAGCAAAAGAAAACGGTATGGACCGCATCCGTATTTTCGACGCATTGAACGATCCTCGTAACATGCGTGCTGCTATCGAAGCTGGTAACAAAGCAGGCGTTCATGTACAAGGTACTATGGTTTACACAATCAGCCCTGTACACACTAACGAAAGCTTCGTAAAAGTAGCTAAAGAATTGAAAGAAATGGGTATTGATTCCCTTTGCATCAAAGATATGTCCGGCTTATTAGCTCCATACGATGCAGAATCCTTAGTAAAAGATTTGCGCAAAGAATTTGGCGAAAAATTCGATATCGATTTACATAGCCATTTCACTTGCGGTTTAGCATCTGCTACTTACTTAAAAGCAGTTGAAGCTGGTGTTGATATTATCGACACTGCATTGAGCCCATTCGGCCATGCAACTAGCCAACCTGCTACTGAATCTATCGTTGAAATCTTCAAAAACACTCCATACGACACTGGTTTAGATCTTGCTAAAATGCGTGAATTAGCTACATACTTCCGTGGCGTTCGTAAAGAAATCGCTGATGAATTCGGTTTGACTCCAGCTCATGAAGTATTACCAGAAGTTCGTCATTACCAAATTCCTGGTGGTATGTTGTCCAATACTCAAAATCAATTGAAAGAAATGGGTATGGCTGACAAATTCTTCGACGTAATGGATGAAATGCCTCGCGTTCGAGAAGATCTTGGTTTCCCTCCATTGGTAACTCCAACATCTCAAATCGTTGGTACAATGGCTATGATGAACGTGTTGTTCCAATCTCAAGGATTGCCTCGTTACAACACTACACCAGCTGAAGTAAAAGACCTAGTTCGTGGTAAATACGGTCAACTTCCAGCAGCTGTAAAACCAGAAATCAAAGAATTAATCATTGGCGACGAAACTCCTATCACTCATCGTCCAGCTGATGACGTAGCTCCAGAAATGGAAAAAATGCGTGCTGATCTTGAAGCTAAAGGCTTCACTGGCGTAACAGAAGAAGACGTATTAACATACGCAATGTTCCCAGAAGTAGCTCTTCAATACTTCGAAAAACATGCAACACCTGTAACTCAAAAAGTATTGAACTACAAAGGTGAATAGTTAATCCTTACATTCACATATAAAAAGCGACCTCCTAGTGGGGTCGCTTTTTATTGTATATCATGGAGGCATCGTAGTAGTCGCACTCTTTTATAGGAAGTGTACACGGAAATGCCTACATATGCTATAATACAATTATAGATACAATACAGGAGTGATAGGTATGGCAAATGTAAATGGAAAACCGAAAGGATCGGCAAAGAGAAAAGTAAATAGAAAATTAGACAAAGTTCGCTTAGCCTTGTTTATCTTGTTTGCCATAGTAGTAGTGCAGCAAGTATATACAATCTATAGTTTACATCAAGAAAAACATCAACTTGAACAGCAGTTGCAAGAATTAAAGAAAGAAAATGAAGATTTATCAGAACAAAAAAAGTTATTAGAAGATGATAAACATATCGAAGGTGTAGCACGGGAAGAACTAGGCTTAGTTAAGCCAGGGGAAGTTCCCTATGTTCGATAAGGGAAAGTGATACAAGAGTATCACTTTTTTTGTGTACACTATGGATAGACTATAGATATAATTGTAAATAACTAGGGATAGAAAGTTGAGCGATAAAAATGGAACAATGTATAGTAGAACAAGGCAGCCGGATTGGAATTGTGGACTTAGGTTCTAACTCGTTTCGGGTATTGTTGGGGACCTATGATGGTTCGCAGTGGCAGAATGAACCGAAGCAATTATGGACTACACAATTAGGTAAACGTCATAGTAATGGACTATTAACAGAGGAAGCTATGGAGCGTGGTGTTCAGGCTCTCAAAGAAATAGACGCGGTACTCACTGACTATGGGGCTACTATCCGCATTGGTCTTGCTACGAGTGCCATTCGAGAATCAGAAAATGGTAAGGACTTCTTAGAGAAAGCCAAGCAAGTGTGTCCTATGGAGTACCGTGTACTAAGTGGTGAAGAGGAGGCTACCTATGGATTTATAGGGGCCACGGTTTATGAACATCCAGACTTTCACTATGCTACTATTGATGTAGGGGGAGGAAGTACGGAAATTGCCTTGGGTGATGCGAACCATGTGTACTTTACAAAATCCTATCCCGCTGGTGCTGTGCGTATGCAAGATATATCTAGGGAGGGACCCCAACGTGTATGGGAAGAAACTGTGCGTATGTGGGATGAACTACCCATTGAAGGGACGTTTGGCGAGTTTATTGGTATTGGTGGCACCGCAACATCCTTGGCGGCCATAGATTTGCAAATGGAAAGTTACGATCCTAGACGAATACAGGGGCATCGTATGGACCGCGGTACTATTGAAGCTATGATATTACAGCTTCGGTATATGAGTCGTGAAGAACGGTTGGAAGTGAAAGGTTTGCAACCAGGGCGTGTAGATATTATTGTGCCAGGGGCCGAGATTATTACATCTCTTATGGATACGTATCAAATTGGATCGATTGTGGTCAGTGAAGCTGATGGATTAGAAGGGTGGCAAGCGCAATATGGTGCAAAATAAATCCTATTATTCTTGGGCGCCTTTGGTGACTAGTTTGTTAGATGCCTATGAAAGTCAAGGAGATTTGCACACCAGTATAGAAGTGGAAAAGGCCAATGAAACACGCAAATATGTGGAGATGGTTGTGCCCTTGCTGACGATGGAAGAATTGGCTGAGCAAGTAGATAACAGTCGCACCGTGTTGAATAGATACTATGGAGAGAATTGTATTGATCAGTATCATACGTATCGACACCGTATGTATCAATCTACTATCCCTATGAATCGTAGTCGAGAGAAAGCCTTATATGGAGATATGTGGGCTACTGTGTTGCGGTTTCGGCAGGCAGTGACATCAGCGATGGGGGATTCAGTAACAAAAGATACGCCTCTATTGTTAGCCTGTTCCGGTGGGGTAGATTCTATAGCCTTATTACATTATTTTTATATAGAGGGATTCACGAATGTAGGCGTATTTACTATGGACCATGGACTTAGAGTAGAGGCTTTAGAAGAAGTGGAGCTAGTAGAATGGTATGCCATACAATTTGGTATGCCCTGCTATACAGTGCATGAACATGTTGGTGATAAGGCCAAAGAGGAAGGTATATCCTTTGAGATGATGGGGCGTCAATTGAGGTATACTCATCTGCAAGATATTGCAGAAGATAAGGGATATGAATATATTGTGACGGCTCATCATTTAGATGACCAAGGGGAAACAATCTTAGCTCACTTGTTACGTGGAACTGGACTAGAGGGTTTACAAGGAATGAAAATTATCACAGAAAATCTGTGGAGACCTTGTATATCTTTACCTAAACAGGTATTACAAGATTATGCTAAGTGGTTGCAGTGTTTTTATGGAGAAGATGTGTCTAACCAAGACACGACCTATGATAGGAATTGGATTCGACAAGTCCTGATACCTACCTGTACGGAAAGGTATCCACAAACAGTGAATGCCTTGTATCGATTAGGTGCATTGGCGCAATGTGATACCTCCTATTTTGAGCAAGAGGTGACACGGCTAGAATCGGACTATGTCAGTCATGATGAAACTGGCATAGTGTTGGATAAACGAGGACTGATGGGTAAGCATGATGCCTTAGTGAGCCGACTATGGAAACGAGTACTAAGCCTTTATGTGAAACCAGAACAATTGAATCAGGCAGTTATAGATGGTTTATGTTCTTTAGTCAAGGGTCCAAAGGGAAAAGAATTTCGTTTCCGTCAGGTGCAAGTTTTGACGTCATATGATACAATTAAGGTTGTTCTATGTAGTGACATAGAAAAGAAATAGAGCTAACTAATAAGGAGTTACTATGATACCAGAAGTGAAAGAATTATTGCTTTCGGAAGAACAAATTCAAAAACGAGTGGCGGAATTAGGTCGTCAAATTACAGAAGATTATAAAGGTAAAGAAATTGTCCTTGTAGGTGTATTAAAAGGGGCCATTGTATTCTTTACAGATTTAGCACGTCATATTGAAGGCGATGTAAAAATGGATTTTATTTCCTGCTCTAGTTACGGTAGTAGTACTGTAAGTAGTGGGGTAGTTCGTATTTTAAAGGATTTAGATCGTCCTGTAGAAGGAAAACATGTGATTGTAGTAGAAGATATAGTAGATACTGGTACAACCTTGTCCTATTTACTAGAAAACTTGCAATCTCGCAAAGCGGCTAGTGTTCGTCTTTGTTCCTTGTTGAATAAACCAGATCGTCGTAAAGTAGATGTTTATGTAGACTATGAAGGCTTTGTCATCCCAGATGAGTTTGTCATTGGATATGGTTTAGATTACGATGAAAAATATCGTCAATTGCCGTATATTGGCATTTTAAAAGAAGAAGTCTATCAATAATCGTTGATATATTCGACAAAATTTGATATGATAAATAAGTATCAATTTAGATTATAGATGAGAAAGGAGAAAAATTTGAAGCGAGGCTTAAAAAACGTACTCCTCTATTTGTTGATAATTGTCGCAGCAGTGGCAGCGATTAACTCTTTTTCTGAAGGTACAAAAAATAAATCAGAAATTACATATACATCGTTCCTACAAGAGGTGCAACGAAAAAATGTAGAGAGTGTCACAATTACAGGGGATCATTCTATTACAGGTAAATTAAAATCTGGTACAGAATTTGCTACCTATGCACCAAGTGATGCAGGTATTTTTGCAAAACTGTCTGAAGGTGGTGTTGATGTAACGGCGCAACCACCTGAGCAACCAGCTTGGTGGGTTAGCTTATTAACATCTGCCTTACCAATTGTATTAATTATTGGATTCTGGTTCTTTATGATGCAGTCTACACAAGGTGGATCTGGTCGCGTCATGAACTTTGGCAAATCTCGTGCTAAAATGCAGGGAGAAGGTAAAGTTAATGTGACCTTTAAAGATGTGGCTGGTGCAGATGAAGCTAAGCAAGAATTGGAAGAAGTCGTTGAATTCTTACGTAATCCTGGTAAATTTAATGCGATCGGGGCTAAAATTCCAAAAGGGGTCTTATTGTTTGGCCCTCCAGGGACAGGTAAAACCTTGTTAGCACGTGCTGTAGCAGGGGAAGCAGGAGTTCCATTCTTTACCATTAGTGGATCTGACTTTGTAGAAATGTTCGTTGGTGTTGGTGCCTCTCGTGTGCGTGACTTGTTCAGTCAAGCTAAGAAAAATGCACCATGCATTATTTTCATCGATGAAATTGATGCAGTAGGTCGTCAACGTGGTGCAGGCCTTGGTGGCGGTCATGATGAACGTGAACAAACCTTGAACCAATTGTTGGTAGAAATGGATGGTTTCGGTGCCAATGAAGGTATTATTACCATTGCGGCTACGAATCGCCCAGATATTTTAGACCCAGCTTTATTACGTCCAGGTCGTTTTGACCGCCAAGTGACAGTGGGTCGTCCAGATCTTCGTGGTCGTGAGGCGATTTTACAAGTGCATGCTCGTAATAAACCGTTGGATCCAGATGTGGATTTAAAAACGATTGCGAAAAAAGTACCTGGTTTTACCGGTGCTGATTTGAGCAATTTATTAAATGAAGCAGCGTTGTTAGCAGCTCGTCAAGATCGTAAATCCATTTCCATGCATGACTTAGAAGAAGCTAGTGAAAAAGTAAGCTATGGTCCTGAGCGCAGAAGTCATGTGGTGAGTGAAAAAGAACGTGAATTGACAGCATACCATGAATCTGGTCATGCCATTGTGGCTCATTTATGGCCCAATGCAGATCCTGTTCATAAAGTAACAATTATTCCTCGTGGTAGCGCAGGTGGTTACACCATGATGCTCCCACAAGAAGAGAAAAACTATATGACACGTTCCCAATTGCTAGCACAGATTCGCGTGGCTTTGGGTGGACGTTGTGCAGAGGCGATTGTACTGAAAGAAATCAGTAGTGGTGCTTCTGGAGACTTACAAATGGTGACGAACATTGCTCGCGAAATGATTACTCGTTTGGGTATGAGTGATGAGCTAGGACCATTGGTATTTGGTGAACATCAAGAACAAGTCTTCTTAGGTAAAAGCTTAGGCTCTGAACGTAATTATGGTGAAGCAGTAGCTGAAAAAATTGACAATGAAATGCATCGCATTGTAGCAGAAGCATACGGTGATGTAATGAACTTGTTAACAGAAAATATTGATTTCTTACATAATATGGCGAAAGCTTTATTAGAAGAAGAAACAATTGATGCTAAGCAAGTGGAAAACTTGTATCGCTATGGTACTTTACTAAGTCCAGAAGAAGCACAAGCAAAAGCAGAAGAGGAAGAGAATAGTAAGAAAACTCCTCTAGAAGTAGCAGGTATCGTGATGCCAGATAAAATTGATGTATCAAAAGAATAATCTAAGATGCTAATAGGAAGGTATCTTCCCCTAGGGGAAGGTACCTTTTGTACATATTAGATTTAATCAAGGTGTATTATGAGAGCCCTTTTTGTAGGTGTACCAAATTGGCATAGCTATGGATGGTGAATTACTTAGAAAAGACTTGCTTTTTATGTAGGACCTCTGTACAATCGTATTGTAAACCTCGATAAAGGTAAGGAGGCGACAAGCCGTGAGAGATGAAATACTAGACTTTTTAAAAGAAAACAGAAATCAATTTGTATCTGGGCAAGCGATGTCAGAGGCTTGCCAGGTGTCACGTACAGCGATTTGGAAGCATATAGAAGTACTACGTAAACGAGGCTATGTGATAGAATCTTTTACAAAAAAAGGGTATCGGTTGCTAGAAGAGCCGAACCTGATTAGTCCTGAAGAGATGGAAGGGGTATTACAAACAAAATCCTTTGGCCGTTATTATGTATATGAAGAACGGTTAGATTCCACAAATAGTATCGCAAAGGCCTTGGCTATGGATGGAGTTCCAGAAGGTACAGTGGTATGTGCAGAAGAACAATCTTCCGGTCGTGGTCGCTTATCTAGAGGTTGGTATTCTCCCTATGGAAAAGGGCTTTGGTTTAGTTTAATTCTAAGACCCAAGTTCTTACCTATGGAAGCGTCAAAATGTACCTTAATGGCAGGAGTTGCCTTAGTGAAAGCATTCCGTACCTTGGGGCTTTCAGAGGCGGGCATCAAATGGCCGAATGATATATTGGTAGGGTCTCGTAAAATGGTGGGTATTCTAACAGAAATGAATGGCACTATGGAAGAGATTAACTATATTGTCTTAGGGATTGGTATCAATACGCATACGACGATAGAAGAAGTTAGCGAGGATCTGAAAGATAAAGTCATGTCTTTTGCTATAGCTGGGATAGAGATAGATCGCAAAGAGGCCTTCGCTGTAATTTTAAAAGCCTTAGAGGATCAGTATGAAAAGGTGTGTCAAGAAGGCTTTGACTCTACCTTGGAAGAATGGAAAGAGTATAGTGTAACTTTATATAAAGAAGTACTGGTAAAAGCGCCAGATAAAGATTATATAGGGTATGCTAAAGATTTGGATAGAGATGGAAATCTGATCGTTCAATTAGAGGATGGACGTGAGGAACGTATCATAGCAGGAGATGTGTCCATACGCTCCGCTGGAGGAGGATATTAAGATGTTATTAGTTGTAGACGTAGGGAATACGAATATCGTATTAGGCGTATATGAGGGAAAAGAAATTATGGCTCATTGGCGCATTTCTACAGATCGTGGGAGAACTACTGATGAATATGGCATGTTGTTGAGCAATTTATTTCTTCATGATCCAAAGGTGAATAAAGAGGATGTGGAAGCTGTCATTATTTCTTCTGTAGTACCTCCGTTGAACCCTACGTTAGAGCGTGTGTGTTTGCGCTATTTTCACAAAAAACCATTATTCGTAGGCCCTGGTATTAAAACAGGTATTTCTATTAAATACGAAAACCCTCGTGAACTAGGAGCCGATTTAATTGTAGATGCGGTGGCTGCTTATGAAAAGTATGGTGGAAACTTAATTATCATTGACTTTGGCACAGCGACGACGTATTCTGCTGTATTAGACGGTGGTATATACTTAGGTGGGGCTATATCTCCTGGTATTGGCATCTCTGCAGAAGCCCTGTTTGGTCGCACTGCTAAGTTACCAAGAATTGAAATTAAAAATCCTGGTCCTGTCATTGGTCGCAATACAGTTGGTGCTATGCAGGCAGGCGTATTATTTGGATATGTTGGACAAGTGGAAGGCATTGTGGCTCGTATGAAACGAGAAATGCCAGAGGATACAAAAGTGGTGGCTACTGGAGGCTTAGCGCCTCTCATTAGTGCTGAAACTGATGTGATTGATCACATTGATCCAATGATGACATTAGAAGGATTACGACTTATTTATGAAAGAAATCAATAATACATCCTGGCACATAGGACATGTCATAATTCCTGGCCGTATTGGGTTAGCACCCATGGCTGGATTTAGCGATGTGTCCTATCGCTTATTAGCAAAAGAAATGGGAGCCTCTTTCGTGTGTACGGAAATGGTGAGTGCCATGGGGATTAAATACAATAATGAACATACAAAAGAATTGCTCTATATGGAAACCGTAGAACAGCCTGTTTCTATGCAAATTTTTGGGTCAGATCCAGAAGCCATAGCCATTGGAGCAAAAGTAGTAGAGGCAGCGGGAGCGCCTATAGTAGATATTAATATGGGCTGCCCTGTGAAAAAGGTAGTATCCTCTGGAGATGGCTCTGCGTTAATGAAGACTCCAGAGTTAGCCATGAAGGTGGCGGAGGCAGCTGTGAAAGCGGTACAAATTCCAGTGACTGTTAAATTGCGTCTAGGTTGGGATGAGACGTGTATCAATGTAGTGGATATGGCACAACGCATGGAATCTGTAGGAGTAGCTGCAGTAGCTGTGCATGGTCGTACTCGTGAACAGATGTATAGTGGTAAGGCCAATTGGGATTACATTAAAGAGGTGAAGTCTGCTTTGCAGATTCCAGTCATAGGTAATGGTGATGTGAACTCTCCAGAAAGTGCGAAAGCGATGTTGGAATACACCGGCTGTGATGCGATCTTGGTAGGGCGTGCAGCGCAAGGAAATCCGTGGCTATTTCGACAAATTAAAGAATACCTAGAAACAGGTAGCTACAGCCCTAGTCCAACGGGATCAGAGCGAATTACTATGCTCTTACGTCATTATGAGTTGCTATGTCACTATAAAGGTGTGGACTTAGCAACTCGTGAGATTCGAACGCATGCTAGCTTTTATATCAAAGGATTGCCAGAGGCAGCAAGATGGAGAAATGCTCTCAATGTTGCTATGGGACGTGAATCATTTATCAACGTTGTAAATGACTATAAAGCATACTTGGAAAGCCGTTCGGGGCATACAATGTAAGGTGTTTTGTGCATTCTGAAAGGGCATGAAATCTTATTATATTGAGAATAAAGAAACTTCATAAGCCTAGAATGTATTGTAAATACGGAGTTTCTTTAAGACTAAATCAGTACCATTATGAGAAATAGTAAATTGACATGGATGATATTTGTAACTATAATTAAATCAGAAATACCAATTTACTTTTTTGCATAGATCATAGGGTGATGTCATGCAATGAATGGGTATATATAGCGTGACTCATCCAACATTTAGGGGGTGTATGTATGGTCATGAATGGTATTTATTTAGTTATTGCCTCAGCGTGTATCTTAATGTTAGGATATCGTTTTTATGGGGCATTCATAGCGGCGAAGGTGTTAACTTTAGACAAGTATCGAATGACGCCGGCTATGGTTCACAATGATGGACATGATTATGTGCCTACAAATAAATGGGTCACATTTGGTCATCATTTCGCAGCAATTGCTGGGGCAGGTCCTTTAGTGGGACCGGTAATTGCAGCACAATTTGGGTACTTGCCAGGTACTCTGTGGATTCTTATCGGCTCCGTATTTGCTGGTGCAGTCCATGATATGGTTATTCTATTTGCGTCTATTCGTTATGATGGTAAATCCATTGCGGATATTACCCGTGAAGAGATTAGCAAAATTGCAGGTTTAGGTGCTATGCTAGCGACGTTATTCTTGCTTGTTATTACATTAGCAGGTATGGCAGTAGTAGTAGCCAATGCGCTTCACGGCTCTGCTTGGGCATTTTTCTCAGTGTTTGCAACAATTCCTATTGCAATTTTTATTGGTATTTATCTACAATGGTTGCGTCCGGGAAAAATTCAAGAAGCAACAATCATTGGGGTTGGTCTTATTTTTGCAGCTATTATCTATGGTCCCAATGTAGCGGCTAGTGAATATGCATCTTGGTTTATTTATGATTTGAAAACAATTGAAATTATGTTAGCTGTCTATGGCTTCTTCGCAGCAGCATTACCAGTTTGGTTGTTATTAGCTCCTCGTGATTACCTATCTACCTATTTAAAAATTGGTACTATAGGAGCCTTAGCACTTGGTATTCTAATCGTTATGCCTGAAATCCAAATGCCAGCAGTGACAGAATATATTTGGGGTGGCGGTCCTGTATTGAAAGGTTCTGTATTCCCATATATTTTCATTACCATTGCTTGTGGTGCTTTATCTGGGTTCCATACGGTTATCGCAACAGGTACAACACCTAAAATGTTAACAAATGAAAGAGAAGTATTACCTATCGGTTATGGTGGTATGTTAACAGAATCTTTCATTTCTATGATGGCAATGATTGCAGCTACTGCACTGCATCCAGATGATTATTTTGCAATCAACTCTACGGCAGAATCTTTTAGAGCCTTGGGACTTCAAGTGCATGAATTACCAGCGTTATCAGCTCTAGTAGGGGAAGACTTGATGCATCGTCCTGGTGGCGCTGTATCCTTAGCAGTAGGTATGGCACATATCTTCTCTCGCCTACCTAATATGGATCATTTATTGGGCTATTGGTATCACTTCTGTATTATGTTTGAAGCCTTGTTCATCATGACTTTGATTGATGCAGGTACTCGTGTAGGTCGTTACTTATTACAAGAATTACTTGGCTTATACTGGCCTAAATTCAATGACCAACATTGGGCTCCTGGTGTATATGGTTGTGCTGCATTGATTTGTATCATGTGGGGATACCTAGTATTACAAGGCAACATTGGCACAATTTGGCCATTATTCGGTGTATCTAACCAATTATTAGGTACGATGACATTGGCAGTAAGTACAACAATCATCATGCGTTTAGGGAAAAAACGGTATGCTTGGGTAACAGGTGTTCCAACTATTCTTATGGCGATTGTAGCAGTCGCTGCTGATATTGAAAACGTATTCTTCAACTATATTCCAGCTGGTAAATGGATTTTAGTGGCCTTCTCTGTAGCTATGTTTATTATGATTCTTGTTGTATTAGTAGAGGCAATTCGTAGTTGGATTCGATTATCTACATTACCACAAGATTTTAGAACACAAGAAGAAGTAGAAGCTGAAAGTTACGCTAAATTAGCAAAACAAGCAGAAGCATAATATACATAATTAGTATGTTAATGAAATAGACATGGCTCCTTGGGGACTATGTCTATTTTCATATTTTTCTTGCAATTCAGACTAGAATGTTGTACAATAATAAGGCTTATTGATGGTAAGCATCTTCCTACCCCTATGTAAGATAGGGGCGTTAGTCCGAAAGAGGAGGTGATTTTGTATGAACAAATACGAAGTCATGGTGATTGTGAAACCAGCTGATGAAGAGACAAACAAAGCTACTTTTGATAAAATTGAGGCTT
This sequence comes from Veillonella sp. CHU594, assembly GCF_003992265.1. Classification (NCBI taxonomy): domain Bacteria; kingdom Bacillati; phylum Bacillota; class Negativicutes; order Veillonellales; family Veillonellaceae; genus Veillonella; species Veillonella sp. CHU594. The sequence goes on along the minus strand of NZ_RQVB01000001.1, from coordinate 69,065 downwards.
TAATTGCTCGTGTTGGCGGTACAGTTGAGAAAGTTGACGTTTGGGGTAAACGCCGTTTAGCGTATGCAGTAAATAAACATACTGATGGCGTATACGTATTGATTAACTTTGAAGCAGCTCCTGGCGAAATCAAAGAAATCGACCGCGTACTTAAAATCGACGATAACGTTCTTAGACACCTGATTGTAAAACACGAAGAATAATAGCCTAAGGAGGTTGAGGATATGAATTCTGTACAACTTTTAGGGAATTTAGCTCGTGACCCTGAGGTGCGTTACACAAAAACTGGTCGTGCTGTTGCTACTTTCACAGTAGCTGCATCCAATACATATGTGGATCAAAATGGCGAGACTAAGGAACAAACAGCGTTTGTAAATTGTGTAGCTTGGGGAAAATTAGGAGAAGCTGCGGGAAACTTGCGTAAAGGCAGCCGTTGTTTTGTAGAAGGTCGTATTGCGACTCGTTCTTACGAAGCACAAGATGGTACAAAACGATATGTAACAGAAGTAGTTGCTAATTTCGTGGGACAAGCCTTAGATACGCAATCATTTGATGCCTTTGACGGTGGTGCATCCAATTTTGATGATTTTGGTGCAGGTTCCGGTGCAGGCGCAGGTGAAGAAATTCCGTTCTAAGCTAAGAACTCCACAACTATATCAAAGGAGGTTTCTCAATGAGAAGAGATAGAGGCAGAAAACCAAGAAGAAAAGTATGTAACTTCTGTGTTGACCATGCTGATCAAATCGACTACAAAGATATTGCTAAACTTCGTCGTTTCACGACTGAACGTGGCAAAATTCTTCCACGTCGTATTTCTGGCGTTTGTGCTAAACATCAACGTAAATTGACACTTGCAATTAAACGTGCTCGTGCTATCGCGTTGTTGCCATTCACAGCAGAATAATTCTATACAAATATAAGCCCAGTAGCTAACTTAGTTACTGGGTTTTTTGTTTTCTAAAAGTGGTTAAAAAGATATAATTTGAGTTCGTTGGCTCCCGGTTGGCGCCACTTTTTATGCTTTTTTGCGTGCGGTTGGAACCACATTTATTCTTCTGGAGTGTAGTTGGAGTTAGCTTTTATATGTTTCCTATATAGCAGAGGGTCCTTGTAATATAGAACTGGATGTATTTATAACATAAATTTTATATCATATATATTCCTATATAGTCTATAGAAATATATAAAAATGAGCAAAATTAATGATTGCTATGAGTTTTAGTTATTTTATTAGATGTACAAGGAGGCATTATTCGGAACTAGAAAGCATGCACCTATTTTGTATACAAGATACATGATATAATACAGGTATATCATATACACAAAGCTTATACAGTAGATACATATGATGTTATAAGAAATGAGGTATACTATGAGAAAAGAACATGATTTTCTAGGTGAATTAGAATTAGCCGATGAGTTGTACTATGGAGTACAAACATTACGTGGTATTGAAAACTTTTTTATTACAGGTAAACAAATTGACTTAGATTTCGTAAAAGCTATGGCTATGGTAAAAAAAGCTTGTGCTTTAGCGAATATGAGTACTGGTCGTTTAGATGAAAAAATAGGTCAAGCTATTAGTCGTGCTGCAGATGAAGTGGTACGTGGTAATTTCAATGATCAATTTCCTGTAGATCCTATCCAAGGAGGAGCAGGTACTTCTTTTAATATGAATATGAACGAAGTATTAGCGAACCGTGCTTTGGAAATTTTAGGGTATGAAAAAGGTCAATATGACATTGTATCTCCGAATAACCATGTGAATATGGCACAATCTACAAATGATACTTTCCCAACAGCTATCAAAGTATGTGCGATTATGAAAAGTAAACCTTTATTAATGGCACTTCGTCGTTTAGCAGATGAATTAGATAAAAAAGCTGAAGAGTATAAAGAAATTTTAAAAATGGGTCGTACTCATTTACAAGATGCGGTGCCAATTACATTAGGTCAAGAAATGGGTGCTTATGCATCTGGCGTGCGCCGTGGTATTCGTCGTATCAAATCTGCTATGTTAGAAGCACATACTGTGAATATGGGGGCTACTGCTGTGGGTACAGGCTTGAATGCAGAGCCTACGTATATCAAAGCTGTTGTAGATGAATTATCCCGTGTTGTAGGAGAACCGTTCATTACGGCGGACAACTTAATTGATGCTACGAACAATACAGATGTGTTTGCGGATATTTCTTCTGGATTGAAAGTAACAGCCCTAGTATTAATTAAAATGGCTAATGACTTCCGTTTAATGGCATCTGGCCCTCGTTGTGGTATTGGTGAGTTAAAATTACCGCCACGTCAACCGGGTTCTTCCATCATGCCAGGCAAAGTAAATCCAGTAATTGCGGAAGTGTTGAACCAAACTTGTTACCAAGTTATCGGCAATGATTTGACAATTTCTCTTGGCGTAGAAAATGGACAATTCGAATTAAATGTTATGGAACCAGTGATTGCTTATAACTTGTTCAACTCTATGTGCTACTTAAAAAATGCGGTAAATACATTTGTAGATAAATTGTTAGTTGACCTTGAAGTAGATAAAGAACAATGTGAATATTGGTTAGAACGTTCTGTTGGTATCGTCACAGCTTTGTTGCCGCATATTGGTTATGAAAATGCCTCTGCTTTGGCAAAAGAAGCGTTGGAAACTGATCGTAGCGTAAAAGAAATCATTCTAGAACAAGGATTGTTAACGAAAGAAGAAATGGATTATATTCTTTCTCCGAAAGAAATGACGCGCCCTGGTATTGCGGGTCAAGATTTAGTAAAAAATCCTGGAAACTAATGTATATAAAGGAACTGCTTAGAAATAGGCAGTTCTTTTTTGTTGTATCAAAGTAGTTGAGCTAGGTAGTCTATGTGGGTCTTCTTTAGTATAGCTCTTATAGGTAAGCTCTCTGTAACACGTAGTAGGAGTTATATTGGTATGGAGCGTGTATGAATCTAGTATACGTACTAGCTTATGCTACATGAGAGATGTCATGTGTGTATAATGTTGATATGACATATAGTGAAAAAAATAGTGGGCACTTCTAATATAGGGTGTAACTATAACAACTTATATATAAATCGAGAGAGAAAAATTCGCGGTTTAGTATATAATCCGCTTAGGGTAGTGTATAATAAAGGAATAAAGGAGTTTGATTATGAATGTATATATAGCAGTGGCTATTGGTGGGGCTATTGGTGCCATGACGCGGTATGGCATTGGACAGTATATGGTCACGAAAGGAGCACTGTATCCTTGGGGAACGGTGCTAGTAAATATCATAGGGTCCATGTTTATTGGCTTGGGCATGGCATATATTGAAGGGCAACCTAATGTGTCACCTTGGGTAAAGCTGTTATGTATTACAGGGTTTTTAGGTGGACTTACAACCTTTTCTACCTTTATCTTTGAAGGATATATGCTGCAAGAGAAAGGTTTGTGGTATATGCTATCCTACATGGGTGGACAGGTATTGGTTGGGTATGGCCTGTGCGGGCTAGCTTTCACCATTGGTAAACGAATGTGGGGATACTAGAATGAAAGAAATACATGTAAAAGATGCAGTGGGTCAAGCACTATGCCACGATATTGTGCGCATCGTCATTGGAGAAGTAAAAGACACACCATTTAAACGAGGACACATCATCAGAGCGGAAGATGTGGAATTATTATTGCAATTAGGAAAAGAGCATATTTATGTAATGGAAGAATCCGACTATAATTTGGTTCATGAGGAGCAAGTAGCAGAAGAATTATATCGTTTTTGTGAACATCCATCTCTCAGCCCTACCCCAGTACAACAAGGCAAAATTGAAGCCTTGGCAAATCATGATGGTGTATTGACCGTGGATGTGGAAGGATTGCATGAAATCAATAGTATTGGGGAGTTGACCATTGTTACAAGATTACACGGCACACCTGTAAAAGCTAGGCAACCGGTAGCAGGCATGCGATGTATTCCATTATTATTAGAAGCATGGCAGTTAGAAGAAGCGAAACGATTACGTGAAGGTAAGGAGCCTATCTTACAAGTCTATCCATTTGTGCGTAAAAAAATGGGTATTGTTACTACAGGTAGTGAAGTCTTTGCAGGGCGCATTCAAGATGCTTTCACAGCGGTTATCCAAGACCGTGTAGCGGATTATGGTGTAGAACTGGTAGCTCATGAAATTGTGCCAGATAATACTGATCAAATTGTGGAGGCCATAGACAAAGTAAAGTCCCAAGGGGCAGAGATTATCTTCTGCACGGGTGGTATGAGTGTAGATCCTGATGATTTAACTCCAGGTGCCATTGCACGTCGTGCGAAAGAAGTAGTTACTTATGGGCTACCAGTGTTGCCAGGCTCGATGGTGTGCATTGCGTATTTGGAAGATAGTACGCCAGTACTGGGGGTACCAGGTGGTGTATTGTACAATAATCCGAGCGCTTTTGATGTGATAACGCCACGTTTATTAGCAGATGTACGAATCACAAAAGAAGATTGCATTCGTATGGGGCATGGTGGCTTTCAATCAAAATAAGTAAAATTTTGAGAAGAATGTAGTTGACAAAATCAAATCCTATCTATAGAATAGGAATAAAATTAAGTGTTTTATATTGAAGTCTAAGTAGAGGAGAATAAGTATGGCTGTTGTAAAAAATGCAATTGACTTAATTGGAAACACACCAATGTATCGAATTCCAGATACTAATGTATATGTGAAATTAGAAAAATACAATGCCGGTGGCAGTGTAAAAGATCGTGCTGTTCTTGGTATGTTGCAAGATGCGCAAGAAAAAGGCTTAATTAAAAACGATACTATTATTGTAGAAGCCACAAGTGGTAATACCGGTATTGCTTTAGCTATGCTAGGTGCTATGTTGTCCATTAAAACAATCATTATTATGCCTGAAAGTATGAGTAAGGAACGTCGTGAATTAATTAAAGCCTATGGAGCACAATTAATTTTAACTCCAAAAGAATTAGGTATGAAAGGTGCTCTTGGAAAGGCACAAGAAATTCTTGATAACTATCCTAATGCAGTGACTTTGGGGCAATTTGTTAACCCAGCAAATCCACATGCACATTATGAAACAACAGCGAAAGAAATTTTGCGCGATGTGCCTAACGTAGGTATCTTCGTAGCTGGCATTGGTACAGGTGGCACCTTCACAGGTGTAACAAAAGCTTTAAAAGAGCAACACCCATATATTAAAGCGGTGGCCGTAGAACCGGAAGGATCTCCAGTTATTTCTCGCGGTACTGGTGGGGTTCATAAAATTCAGGGTATTGGAGCTGGATTTATTCCAGAAAACTTCGACTCTTCTTTGATGGATGAAGTACAAACAGTAACCGATGAAGATGCGATTGAAGAAGTAGCTAACTTCATGCGTGAAACTGGTATTGGTATTGGTATTTCATCAGCAGCTGCGATTTTTGTGGCTCGTCAATATGGTCGTAAATTCCCAGATGTAGACGTTGTCGTGGTAGCTCCAGATGGAGTAGAAAAATATCTATCTATGATTCAATTTGAAAGTGTAGATTGGATTCATTCTTAATCGATTGTGATACAAAAGATAGCATGGTCTAGGCCATGCTATCTGTGTATAGGGAGGAATTTATGAGAGAGGTATGGAATTCTATTCGATACAATATACAGCGTGTATTACAATCTGATCCAGCTGCTACCTCTTGGTATATGGTAGTGTGGACATATCCTCATATAACAGCATTATTTTGGCATTTTTTTGCGCATCGTCTATATCGAAAAGGTTGGTTTACTTTGGCCCGGCGAGTAGCATTACATGCACGTCGAGTAACGGGCATAGAAATTCACCCAGGTGCGAAAATTGGTAAAGGCTTATTTATTGACCATGGTATGGGGGTTGTCATTGGTGAAACTGCTATTGTAGGAGATAATGTGACACTGTTTCATGGGGTGACTCTTGGAGGGATGGATTCTCGTAAGATAAAACGTCATCCTACGGTGGAAGATGATGTGCTTATCGGTGCAGGCACAAAGGTGCTAGGTGATATTACGGTAGGAAAAGGTTCAAAAATAGGTTGTAATCTAGTCATTAAACGAGATGTACCAAAGAATGTGATCATTTTTGAAACGGAACCAGAGCATATTATATATCGTCGCCCTAAAGTAGATCGTTTTGACAAAGGATCCTATGTACCACGACGGCATGCGTTGCCATTAGAGCCAAATGACTTTACTGATCATATGGCTTGGCACATTTAGGAGGAATGATGAAAGAGTTACGATTAGGTATCATTCAATTAGCTACAGAGATTGGACAAATAGATAGTAATTTTGAAACAGTGGAAACTTGTGTACGAGCGATTGCTAAGCAAGGCGTGGATGTAGTAGTATTGCCAGAAACTTGGAATACGGGCTTTATGACGGGTCCAGAGTTACATGCATTGGCAGATGAATCAGGTCAACGGGCGCAAGCTTTGTTGGGTGAATTGGCGCAATCAGAACATGTGAATATCTTTGGTGGATCAGTAGCTGTTAAAGAAGGAGACACTATCTACAATAGAACCTATGTATACAACCGCAAAGGGGAATTGCTATCTACGTATGATAAGATGCATGGGTTTAGTCCTGCCAAAGAAAATGAATATTTCACGGGTGGTAATTCGATTCATAACTTTACATTAGATGGCGTGCTTTGTTCCAGTGCCACATGTTATGATATTCGTTTTCCCGAACTAATTCGTAAATCAGCATTACAAGGGATAGAATTATTCTTTTTGCCAGCTCAATGGCCATTGTTACGTTTACATCATTGGCAAATATTAAATCAAGCTAGGGCTATAGAGAATCAAATGTTTTTCTGTAGTGTTAATGGTTGTGGAACTATTGGTAAATTACCAATGGCAGGTCACTCGATGGTAGTAGACCCTTGGGGTGAAGTGTTATTAGAATGTGATGAAACGCCGCAAACTCACATAGTAACTATTGATTTAGACATTGTAGACCACATTCGCTCTAAAATTAATGTGTTCCGTGATAGAAAACCAAATTGTTATTAATAGAATTAGTATGCATTTTAGGAATATATATAATTGACCATAGGTATTGCCAAGATGTAATACCTATGGTATAGTATATAAGTACTCAGTACACGGCCCCGTGGTGTAGCGGTTAACATGTCGCCCTGTCACGGCGAAGATCGTCGGTTCAAATCCGATCGGGGTCGCCATTTTTTTTACCTATTTTTAAGCAAATATATCGATTTATATATTTGCCTCGGTAGCTCAGTCGGTAGAGCAACGGACTGAAAATCCGTGTGTCGGCAGTTCGATTCTGCCCTGAGGCACCATATACATATCCTCATGCGGATGTGGTGGAATGGCAGACACGCCATCTTGAGGGGGTGGTGAGCGTACGCTCGTATGGGTTCAAGTCCCATCATCCGCACCAAACGAGGGCCTATAGCTCAGGGGTAGAGCAACCGGCTCATAACCGGTCGGTCCCTGGTTCAAATCCAGGTGGGCCCACCATAAGAAACCATCTCACAATGTGAGATGGTTTTTGTTATCTATAGATGTTCATTGTATAATGAAAGAGAAGATTACAGATATGGCACTTTCAAAACGATTAGAACAAGTATTACATATGATTCCACAATGTCAAACGGTGGCGGATGTGGGTACCGATCATGGGTATTTAGCAGTGGCTTGCATAGAAGAAAAAGTGGCTACACAAGTTATCGCTATTGATGTGAATCAAGGCCCTTTGGAATCCGCTAAAGGATTGGTAAAAGAACGGAAATTAGAAAATTATATTACATGTAGATTAGGAGATGGATTAGCTGTCACAAAAGAAGGAGAAGTAGACTGCGCAGTCATTTGCGGCATGGGCGGAGAATTGATGCAACACATCATTACGGTAGGTCCTGAATTGTTACATACCTATGTATTACAACCACAAAGCCATCGACGAGAGTTGAAACAATTTTTGGTAGATCAAGGGTATGGCATTGTCCAAGAATCATGCTTAGTAGAGGGTAACCAATATTATGACATGTGGTTAGTACAACGAGGCGCTACTTCCGTGTATAATGAGCTATCTAGAGAATCGATGTTATGGGAATATGGTGCTTTGTTACAACAAGAACAATCTGAAGTTTGGACACAGCACATACAACGTAGAATTGAAACGTTGCAATCTATCCTACAACATATGCGTGATACAGCGAAATCTAGTGATGCTGTTCAGGTGATGGAACAAGAAATGAAGGCGTTACAAGGTATTTTACAATAGGTACAGATGAAACTTTCACCATTAAAAAAAGTATAACCATTGATGAGTATGGAACGTTACATCATACCTTGAGATGGTGGATAGGAGGTATATATGGTAACTATGAAAGATATTGCTCAAGCCATTGAAAGTCAAGCGCCATTGCAGTTGCAAGAGTCTTGGGATAATTGCGGATTACAAGTGGGATCTATGAGTTCAACCGTTCAACGTGTGTTAACGGCATTAGATGTGACGCCAGAAGTAGTAGCAGAAGCGATAGAGCAACAGATAGATGCGATTGTGACACATCATCCGATGATTTTCAAAGGTATAAAATCTATCAACATTGATACGATACAAGGTAAGATGATTAGAGATCTATTATGCCATACGATTAATGTGTATAGTGCGCATACGAATTTGGATGTTACAGCTGGCGGGCTTAATGACGAAGTGGCTATACGACTAGGGTTACAAGATATACAAGGGTTAGAAGAAACGGGACGTGACGTAGCTTATAAAGTGGCTGTTTATGTACCTATTACGCATAGTGAACAACTTCGCCAAGCCATGGGCAACGCGGGGGCAGGTCATATCGGTGCGTACAGTCATTGCAGTTTTTCTGTTGCTGGAGAAGGGAGATTCTTGCCCTTAGAAGGGACGAACCCTTTCATTGGTCAGGTAGGGGCGATTGAAACTGTGCCAGAAGAACGTGTGGAAACGGTAGTGCCTAAAAAGCTATTAGGTCAGGTGTTAGCGGCTATGAAAGAAGCTCACCCTTATGAAGAAATTGCCTACGATATAGTAGCCTTAGAGAATGCTTATGATGCACACTGTATTGGTCGCATTGGCAATTTACCGCAACCACTATCGATAGAGGAGTTCAAAGAAGTATTACAATCTGCATTCCCTCATAGTACATTGCGTTGGGGTGGAGCTAAGAAATCATCCATTCAACGTGTAGGTCTATGCACGGGTAGTGGAGCGGAGTTCATTAAGATAGCAGCTAAGCAAAAAGCAGATGTGTATATTACTGGGGATGTCAAATACCATGATATGCAACTAGCAAAAGAATTAGGAATCACAGTTGTTGATGCGGGCCATTATGGTACAGAATACATGAGCCAAACAGTATTGAAACGAATGATAGAAAGAATTTTCACAACTCAAGAAGTAGAGGTCATAGAAAGTAAAGTGCAAAGAGATTTTTTCTTTGAAGTCTAAGCACTTTCGGTTTATAATGTATAAGAGAGGTATTGACCCTCTCGGTGGTCTATGCTAGACTTAAACAGTAAGTATGAAAGGCGATTGCAAGTCTACTTGACTTGAGGAAAGTCCGAGCTCCATAGGGCAGGATGCCGGCTAACGGCCGGCGTGGGTGACCATAGGGAATAGTGCCACAGAAAAGTAAACCGCCACCTTTGGGTGGTAAGGGTGGAACGGTCGCGGTAAGAGCGCACCAGGTACATGGTAACATGTATGCTCGGTAAACCCCATCCGGAGCAAGGCCGAATAGGAAAGGGTTAAGGGTTGCCCGCCTACCTTTCGGGTTGTGCCGCTTGAGCGTATAGGCAACTATGCGCCTAGAAAGATAATCGCCACTGCGAAAGCAGGACAGAACTCGGCTTATTGATTGCTTGCTCAAAACCGCTCTTCGGAGCGGTTTTGTTATTGTAGGAGGTATTGTGATGAAACTAGAATCGATTAACAACTATGAAGATTTTAAAGCTGTTGTAAAAGGTGAGGATGAAATCGTCTTAGCTTGCTTTACAGCAGAATGGTGTTCTCCTTGTCAATCTATGAAAGAAGAACTGGATGTGTTATATGATGAATTGCAAGGTGTAGCACGTATGATTGCTATTGATATTGATGTAGCTAAAGAGATTGCTTTAAAAGAAGATGTGCAAGGTGTACCAACAATTATCTACTATAAAAAAGGAAAAGAGAAAGATCGCGTAGGAGGCTATAAGAAGGCAGCTTCTGTACGTAAATTATTGAAACTATAAATAGAGGATATAAAAATATTTTTACAAATTAGTGATTAATGTTCTATAGAAGGAATATCTTTCATGATATACTATGGATAGTATATCAATTTGTAGAGATGCTATAAAGTTATTGCAAGAAAGGGGCTTTTTTGTGAAAGAATCATTGAATAGTCTTTGGAATCTATTCCAAGAGCGTAAATTAAGCCGACGTACTTTTATGAAATCCTGTGTAGCTTTAACTGCTATTTTAGGGTTGCCGCCAGCATTGACCAATAAAGTCGTAGCAGCGGCAGAAACAAAAGAATTACCTACGGTGATTTGGTTGCATGGTCATGAATGTACAGGATGTGACGAGTCTTTCATTCGATCCACATCGCCTTTCGCATCTGATGTGATTTTAAATATGATTGCCTTAGAGTATGATGATACCTTGGCTGCCGCAGCAGGGGAACCATTTGAACATCATTTACATCACTTGTTAGAAAGTAAAAAAGGTAAGTATGTATTAGCTGTTGAAGGTGGCGTTCCATTGGATGAAAATGGATCTTACTGCCAAGTTGGTGGACGTCCATTTGTAGATGTATTGAAAGAATGCGCTGAAGGGGCTGCTTTCATCATCGAATATGGATCTTGTGCAGCTTGGGGAGGTATTCAAGCGGCAAAACCGAACCCAACGAATACAGTATCTGTTTCTTCTATTGTAAAAGGTAAAAAAATCATTAAAGTACCTGGATGCCCTCCGATTCCAGAGGTCATGACTGGTGTGATTATGCATTATGCTTTATTTGGCGAAATTCCACCTCTTGATGTAGAAGGAAGACCAAAACAATTCTATGGCAATCGTATCCATGATACATGCTATCGTCGTCCTTTCTTTGATTCTGGATTGTTTGTGGAACATTTTGATGATGATGCATCGAAAGCTGGTTGGTGTCTATATAAAGTAGGTTGCCGTGGACCAGAAACATATAACTCTTGTGGCAATTTGCGTTGGTGGAATGGGTTGTCCTATCCAATTCAATCTGGACATGGTTGTATTGGTTGCTCTGAAAAGGGATTCTGGGACAATGATAACTTTTATCAACGATTGCCTCATATTCATACCCCAAACACCATCACTGATGTGGATACATTAGGAACAGTGGCAGGATTCGGCGCTTTTGGTGCAGTCATTGCCCATGGTGGGGTTACGCTAGCGAAACATAAATATGATTCCATCCAAGAAGAGAAAAAATACTTAGCTGAACAAGAAGCAAAACAAAAAGAATCTGGCGAGAAAGGTAGTGACCAATAATGAAACGAGTTGTAGTCGATCCAGTGACCCGTATTGAAGGTCACTTACGTGTAGAAGTTAGTGTTGATGAAGGAACAGGCCAAGTACAAGATGCCCTATCTAGTGGTACGGCTTGGCGTGGGATTGAATTAGTAGCTAAAAATCGTGACCCTCGAGATGTATGGGCTTTTGTGCAACGCATATGTGGAGTATGTACCTCTACGCATGCCTTAGCAGCTCTTCGTGCTGTAGAAGATGCATTGGGGATTCAAATTCCTAAAAATGCCAATTATATTCGTAATATGATGCATAGTTGTTTAGATGTGCATGACCATATTGTGCATTTCTATCACTTGCATGCCCTTGACTGGGTAAGTCCAGTAGAGGCATTGAAAGCAGATCCTAAGAAAACAGCAGAATTGCAACAACAAGTCTTAGACACATACAATGTGAGTGGATTACAACCAAAAGATTTGGAATCTGGCACATCTGCATACCCTAAGGAGTTCCCTAAAGGAAATGCTACGTATTATGCAGCGATCCAAACAAAAGTGAAAAAAATTGTAGAAAGTGGTCAATTAGGTATTTTCTCCGCCCAATGGTGGGATCACCCAGACTATCAATTATTGCCTCCAGAAGTGCATTTGATGGCCATTTCCCACTATTTGACAATCTTGGATCGTCAACGTGATATTGTGACACCACATGTTATTTTCGGTGGCAAAAACCCACATCCTCATTACATTGTAGGTGGTATGCCTTGCTCTATTTCCATGGATGATATGAATGCACCTGTCAATGCGGCTCGTTTGGCAAGTGTAGATGAATCTATTTCCTTGGCAAAAGATTTGGTGAACTATTTCTATTTACCAGATTTACTAGCTATCGGCCATCTATATGTAAAAGCTGGCATGGTAGACGGCGGCGGATTGGCGAAAAAACGCGTGTTAGCTTATGGTGGCTATCCAGATGATACATTCACTGGCATCAGCAACGGAGATTATTTCAAAAAAGCGCTGGTGCGTGCAAACGGTGTAGTAGAAAACTTTGAGCTTGGCTGGGAAAAAGCAACATTTACAGCACTAGAAGGGGAAGATTTGATGAACCCTGACTTCTTGTCAGAAGAAATCAATCATTCTTGGTTTGAATATCCAAATGGTGAAACATCCTTGCATCCAACAGAAGGTGTGACAAAACCTGCTTTCACAGGTCCTAAAACGGGAACAAATAAAAAATGGGAATTCTTGGATGAAGAGAAAAAATATTCTTGGATTAAATCTCCTACATTCAAAGGAAAAGCCTGCGAAGTGGGCCCATTGGCAAAATATATCGTTGTCTATGTAAAAGTAAAACAAGGCATCATCAAAGACCCAACTTGGGCTGAGAAAATGATGGTGGACCAAATTGATGCTGTATCCAAAGTGCTAGGCGTACCAGCGCATGTGTGGATGTGTTCCACAGTGGGCCGTACCGCAGCTCGTGGTTTAGATGCACAAGTGGCAGCGAATTTGAGCCAACATTTCTACAATCGCTTGATTGAAAATATCAAAACCGGTGATACTGTAGTGGCGGACACGCGTAAATTCGATCCTAATACTTGGCCAAAAGAGGCAAAAGGTGTAGGTGTATTAGATGCACCTCGTGGTGGCTTAGGTCATTGGTGTGTCATCAAAGATGGTCGTGTAGACAATTATCAATGTATCGTACCAACGACTTGGAATGCATGCCCTAAAACGATTGCTGGCGAACATGGTGCATATGAAGCAAATATGATGGATACAAAAGTTAAAATTGCAGATAAACCATTGGAAATTTTAAAAGGGATTCATTCCTTTGACCCTTGCTTAGCATGTGCGACGCACTTGTACAATAAAAAGGGTGAAAAAATAGTGTCTGTCAATACAGATGCCCTATGTAAATAGGAGGAGGCTATCTATGTTACCGTTAAATAAAAAGCCCTATCGCGTATTTAGTTTATGGCTTCGTATTTTCCATTGGACTATGGTGCTCTGTGTAACGGCTCTATTCTGGACTGGCTTGTATATCGGGAATCCAGGATTCCAAGCTACACCAGGTAGTGTGGAACCGACTATTGCTGTAGGCGGTTGGTTCTCTATGGAAATGATTCGTAAGATTCACTTCATTGCAGCCTTTATCTTAATTGCATCTTTTGTATTCCGTATTTACGGAGGCATTCGCTATCGAGGGGATCGCTTATTCCCAAGATTTCATAAAAAAAGTTATTGGGTTGGTATATGGGATACCATGAAGCATTACATGATGTTGCCACAACAACGGGAGCATCGTTTCTTGCGTAATTCTTTAGCGCGTACTAGTTATGTGGGCGTCTATGTAATGATGTTCTTAGAAATTTCTACAGGACTTGCTATGTATGCCCAAGTGTATCCTGATACATGGGTGGCACAAATTTTTAATCCAGTGAACTTATTATTTACGGAATATCAAGTGCATATGATTCATCATTATATTGCTTGGGGATTCTTGTTATTTACAATTATTCACGTATATTTGGCATTCCGTGAAGATGTTATGGAAGAATCTGGAGAAGTATCTAGTATGGTTTCAGGTATGAAATTTTATCCTACAGATCCAGAAGATATAGAGGACTTATATGGACCAAATAAAAAGTAATCCCATTGTATTATTAGGGGTAGGCAATATTTTGCTTACTGATGAGGGATTCGGTGTCCATGTGGTGAACCAATTACAGGAGGATTATGTATTTAATCCTCCTATTACCATTCTAGATGGAGGCACCATGGGCATGGAATTGCTTACGTATATGCGGGGTATGACAAAACTATTATTAGTGGATGCCATCAATGGTGGTGATGTGCCAGGCACAGTATATGAGTTTCCTCATGAGGAAATGAATAGTTATTTTACTGAAGCTATTTCTGTGCATGAAGTGGGGATGCAAGATATTTTACGTATTCGTGCATTACAAGAAGATCCTTTAGAAGATGCCGTTGTCATCGGTGTAGAACCTGAAAGTTTAGAATTAGGCCTTACCTTGAGTGATTCCACACAAGCTGCGGTAGCAGAAGTGAAAGAACGAGTGCTGAGGGTTTTATCTAATTGGCATGTAACAGCTAGTCCTGTGAGTGGAAAAGAAGAATAGACTGCTACATACTATAAACTGTAATAATTTGATAAGGAGATTCTATGCAAAATGAATTTGGCCGTGTAAAAGCGGTGTTTCAAGAATTGAAAAATGCTATGCAGCACTTGCGTCAAACAGGAGAAACCTATACGATTTATGTGGAAAATACAGGTCTCACTATGGAAGAGCAAGTGGAAGTATTGGAAACATTGGGACGTGGTGATGTGACGATCCATCTGAAAGATACAGATCAACCAGTAGAATGGTATGAGTCTACGATTCGTGGTGTATGGATTGGCACCTTCCGTAATGGTCGCGATGAAGCGATACTCTATACGATTGAAGTATGTCGTTACCCAGAGTTAGCAGGCGCTTATGATGAAGATATCATTGGAGGAGAAGCCGATTTACAAGAGTGGATAGAAGCAGCTGACCTATAGTGGGTATGATTGTCTATAATAAATGTTACATATATGGCTGGAAATAACCTATATTTGCTATATCAATAAATCATAGGTAGCACTATTTCCATAAGAAAATATATAAAATAGCATAAATAAAACTCTCTTATTATGATTTAATGAGAGAGTTTTTCAGTTTATAGAGGTATATTTTGTGTGTAAACATAGTAGTTTTTAGTAGGAAATAATGTATTGAGAAGATTAAATATATGTGTATTTTAAATGGTTTATAAAGGGTGGATATTTGTCCATATAAGGAATGAACCATGGGATTTAAGAATACCTTAGAAATAGAGAACTATATGCATTTACCATTAAATGATAATAAATTCTATCATAATAAACAGTTATAGTACCTATTCTTAAAGAATTGAAAAAGATAAGGTAATGGTGATACAATAATACACAAGAGAAAGGTCTCTGTTTTAAGTTGAGGAGGGATTACTTTGCGTAACATTCACGTTGAGAAAGTAACAGAAAAGGTAGCAGAATTATGTATGAATGCAGCATATCATCTTCCAAAAGATATGTATAATGCATTGAAAAAAGGCTATGAGAGTGAGAAATCTCCAGTAGGTAAAGGCGTATTGGATCAAATCATCAAAAATGCGGAAATCGCTGATGCTGAAGATCGTCCAATCTGCCAAGATACTGGTCTTACAATCGTATTCTTAGAAGTTGGTCAAGATGTACACTTCGAAGGTGGAGATCTTGAAGAAGCTATTCAAGCTGGTGTAGCAAAAGGTTATGTGGACGGATATCTTCGTAAATCCGTAGTAGCTGAACCTTTGTTCAACCGTGTAAACACTAAAAATAATACTCCAGCAGTTATTTACACTAAAATTGTTCCAGGCGACAAAGTTGACATTAATGTAGAGTTAAAAGGCTTTGGCTCTGAAAACAAATCTGGCGTAAAAATGTTGGTTCCTGCTGATGGCGTTGAAGGCGTAAAAAAAGCAGTTCTTGAAATCGTTAAAAAAGCTGGCCCTAATCCATGCCCTCCAATGGTACTAGGTATTGGTATCGGTGGTACTATGGACTACGCAGCATTCCTTTCCAAAAAAGCTCTTCTTCGCTCTGTAGAAGAACGTAATGCACATCCTGAATATGCAAAATTGGAAGAAGAAATCAATGCAATGGTTAACAAAACTGGTATCGGACCTCAATTAGGTGGTTCTACAACAGCAGTTTCCGTTAATATCGAGTGGGCAGCAACACATATCGCTGGTCTTCCTGTAGCAGTAACTATCTGCTGCCACGCTAGCCGTCATGCTCACGGTGAAGTTTAAGAGGGGGAATAACCATGGCAGAACAAATTCGTATTCAAACACCTTTAACAGAAGAACAATCCCGTAAATTAAAAGCTGGTGATATGGTTCTTATTTCTGGTAAAATCTACAGTGCTCGTGACGCTGCTCATAAAGTAATGACTGAAGCATTAGCACGTGGCGAAGAATTACCAATCGATTGGCATGACAAAATCGTTTACTATTTAGGACCAAGCCCAGCTAAACCAGGAGATCCAATCGGTTCCGCTGGTCCTACAACATCTGGTCGTATGGATGCTTACACACCAACAATGCTTGATCAAGGTATCAAAGGCATGATCGGTAAAGGTTCCCGTAAACCAGAAGTTATCGAATCTATGAAGAAAAACGGCGTAACTTACTTTGCAGCCGTTGGTGGTGCAGCAGCTTTAATTGCTAAATCCATTAAAAAATATGATGTTATCGCTTATGCTGACTTAGGTCCAGAAGCTTTGGCAGAATTAACAGTAGAAGATTTCCCTGCAATCGTTGTTATCGATAGCGAAGGAAACGATTTCTACGAAATCGGTCAAGCTCCATACCGCGAAGACGTTTAATCACTAAACAATTAAGAGGCTTTCTTTAGAAGGCCTCTTATTTTATTATATATAGATTAAAGAGGAGAATAGAGATAACAAAATCTAGCTTTTTCATCTTTTATATAAAGAGATTGTGATATAATACAGATAAAGAGATAGTAAAGAGAAAGGAGACGCTATGATAGGACTTTTAGTAAGTGGTATTATTTTGCTCCTCATCGAAATGATGATACCAGGATTTGGCATATTTGGTCTAACAGGCTTGTTGCTATTCCTATGGGGTATCTATGATTGGATGGGAGGAGGACCTATGGCAATAGTTACTGTCACCTCGCTTTCAGTAGTGGGCGTACTATTGTTGTGGTGGATTATCTCTGTATTTCCTAAGACAGCTTTAGGAGAACGATTGACATTGCACCTAACATCTACTAAGGAAAAAGGATATGCTACACATCCAGACCCAAATTGTTGGTTGGGCAAGATTGGATATACAAAAACGGTGTTGCGACCAGCAGGGACCATCGTTGTGGAAGGAACATTCCTCGATGTAGTCACTGATGGTGAATTTTATGAACCAGGCACAGAAGTGGAAATTATTTCTGTTACTGGTGGTCGTATCGTAGTGAGAACTACAAATAGATAGGAGGACATATGGAAACAATTATTGGAACGGTAGGATTTATCATTTTTCCGATTATTCTAATTATCGGCATTTCTTTATTTTTACATTTCGTCCCATTAGGGCTATGGGTATCTGCTCTAGCAGCAGGCGTGAACGTCAGCATTATGACTTTGATTGGTATGCGTCTTCGTCGTGTATCTCCATCTCAAATCGTACTTCCTTTGGTGAAAGCCAATAAAGCTGGCTTAGATGTGACGGTAGATCAATTAGAGGCCCATTATTTAGCGGGTGGTGATGTAGACCGTGTGGTTGATGCATTGATTGCAGCAGAACGTGCTACTATGGAGTTAACATTTGAACGATCTGCAGCCATTGATTTAGCAGGTCGTGACGTATTAGAAGCAGTACAAATGTCGGTCAATCCAAAAGTGATTGAAACGCCGATTATTTCTGCAGTAGCTAAAAATGGTATTGAACTAAAAGTTCGTGCTCGTGTGACAGTGCGTGCTAATATTGATCGTTTAGTTGGTGGCGCTGGAGAAGCAACGATTATTGCCCGTGTTGGGGAAGGTATTGTTACTACTGTAGGTTCTTCTGAAGAGCATACAGACGTGTTGGAAAATCCAGACCATATTTCTCGTACTGTATTGAATAAAGGCTTAGATGCAGGGACAGCTTTTGAAATCTTATCCATTGATATTGCCGACGTAGATGTAGGACGTAATATTGGCGCCCAATTGATGACAGATCAAGCGGAAGCGGACAAAAAAATTGCCCAAGCTCAAGCAGAAAAACGTCGAGCTATGGCGGTGGCACAAGAACAAGAAATGCGTGCCCATACCCAAGAAATGCAAGCAAAGGTAGTAGAAGCTCAAGCGGAAGTACCAAAAGCATTATCTCAAGCGTTACGTGAGGGTAATTTGGGTGTTATGGATTACTATTCGATGAACAATATTATGGCGGACACTAAAATGCGTGAAAGCATTTCTGAAGGTGATTATGCGTCTACCATCGATGGTAAAGGTACACATGAATAAGGTAGAGGAGGTATCCGATTATGGAAATAGGGATACTCATTCTGATTATTTTAGGGTCCTTTATATTTAAAAAAGGAACATCTAACGAGGAATCGTCACAAAAACCAGTTCCGACTAAGGATATGACTTGGGAGGAAATGGAAGAGTATTATGGTATTACACTTTCACGGGACCCGAAGGAATCTGTGAATATGGATCCTGATGTAATGGTGGGAAACACCTCCGAAGGGACTGTGAATACAAGCAATCCAGTGAATGTAGATAGATATGAGAAGCCAGTAGACTCACCGAGATATGACGCAGAGGAAATGCGTGCTACAGTCCATGAACGAATAGAGGATAAACGAAGGAAATCTGCAAACATATCTGTTAACGAGGTAAGGAAAGACAGACCTATTTATTCTGGTACGTCTAAGAAGGAAGCCTTACGATTGGCAGCTAGACATGGAATGGTGTGGTCAATGATTTTAGAAGCACCAAAAGGGGCGCGTATGTTAGGTCGTTATCGTCGATAGTATGTTAGTAGAATCGATAGGTAATACCCAGATATAATGATGTGATTGTACTTATACATCCTCTGTGTAGATTTATTTGCTATCAGATATAGTAATGCATATATTACCTGTAAAAATGAGCTATCAAGTTGGGAATGTCCCTTCATGATAGCTCATTTTGTATATGTTACAAGGAATTTACAGTTACACTCTATACTAAATATTGGGTTATACTAAAACTAGATTCATCAATAGTATTATTAATTGTTTAGATGTATACATAAAAAGCGACTCTACACAGTAGAGTCGCTTGTATTGATTATAAAGTTTTAATATCTGTTTCTGCTAAGGAAGCAACGATGGAATCTGCTAATTCTTCAAACAATGGTAATTGTTCATTGTGTAATGCGCCTTTAATATCTAGTGGAGTACCAACAATTTCCATGTTTTTAAATTCATTTGTAAAGTAATCAACCATGCGTTTCATCGCGCCGGATGCCCAGGAATGGTTACCTACGATAGAAACTTTATGGTTATGGAAGTTTAATGCATGTAACTCATGTAATAAGTTTTCCATAGTCAAGTATAAGCCTAAGTTGTAAGTTGGTGCCATACATACTAAGTGGCTATATTTCCATGCATCAGAAATGATGTAAGATGGATTAGTTTTAGATACATCATAAATACGGATATCTGTTACACCGCGTAAAGATAGCAACTTCGCTAATTGCTGAGCCATTTCAGCAGTGTTACCATACATGGAACCGAAAGCAATGACAACGCCTTTTTTCTCTGCATTGTAAGTGCTCCAATGCATGTATTTACTGATGATATAAGAAATGCTATCAGGAGTTCTCCAAATTGGTCCATGAAGAGGTGCAATGATATTTACATTCAAGGAAGATGCTTTTTTCAATGCATTTTGTACTTGTGCACCATATTTGCCTACGATATTTGTGTAATAACGACGAGCTTCATCTTCGTATACACGATCAAAATCTAATTGATCAGCGAAGATATTGCCGTTGATGGTGCCAAATGTACCAAACGCATCAGCAGAGAATAAAGTGCCTGTTGTTGATTCGTAAGTACAGGTTACTTCTGGCCAGTGAACCATTGGCATGGTGTAGCTGTGAAGCTTATGATGACCAAGATCGATGGTGTCGCCTTCTTTTACTTCGTAGTAGTTGTCAGGAGCTGGACGACCATAGAACTGCTCAAAGAATCGGAAGGTAGTTTTATTGCCGACCATTTTCACATTTGGGTAACGGTCTAGCAATTCTACTAATGTAGCACAATGATCAGGTTCCATGTGATTTACGATTAAATAATCTAACTCACGACCATTTAACAAATGTTCTACATTGTCAAAGAATTCTTGACGAATGCTATCATCTACAGAGTCAACAATACAAGTTTTTTCGTCGTCAATAAAATAGGAATTGTAGCTTACCCCATTTGGAATTGGAAACAAGTTTTCAAAACGTTCTGTACTCCAATCGTTGCTACCAATCCAATAAATATGATCAGTCAATTTTTGTGCGCAATGCATAGTTAAATTCCTTTCATACATACGGGGGGATTGTTATGCCCCAGATTTTCTTATCAAATATATATTACTAGTTTATAAGCTAGAACGCAACCATTTTATATAGTTTTATTACAAATAGATAGATAAAATTCTATTTGTATTTTTGCAGTTTGACAATAGTAATGAATATAGGTAAACTTATAAGTATATATAATAGTAAAGTAATAGTGGAAGTGAATTACTTTCATAGAAAATTTGAGGTTATTTATGTCTGTGTCTGCAGAATTACTGCGTGCCTTTGTGGGAGTAGGATTGCACTTATCTTTTTCCAAGGCAGCGAAAGCGAATGGTGTCTCACAATCGGCCATTAGCCAGAGTATTAAGCAATTAGAAAAAGATTTAGGAATTCCTCTATTTGAAAGGACAACAAAATCAGTAGCTTTTACAAAAGCAGGTCGTGAACTCTTTGAAACAGCTGTAGAAGCATTTTCCATTTTAGACAATGGGATTGTAAAACTACAAGAACGTGTATCTAGGGATTATAAGAGTTTACACTTAGCAGCTACAGATACATTGAGTAAGTATTTTTTGTTACCTACTTTCAAAAGTTGGCAAGAAAAACAGCTAGATATTAGTTTACGTGTTACGAATCGACCATCCCGTGAATGCGTAGGAATGCTTGAATCGGGAGAGGCTCAAATCGCTGTGGTTCATGCCTATGATGGACTCTATGATAATAATCATTTAGAAATCCTAGACTTAGAGCCTATGCAAGATATATTTGTAGGAGGCACTATATACAAAGATGAGTCGAAGGTTTGGTCCATTGATGAAATTATGGCAGAGCCATTATTATTGCTTACGATGGGGGCGAGCAGTCGTACTTTTTTTGATACGGTTACCTATAATCGATGTACGAGCCCAGCTTTTGAGCTAGGTAGCTTGGATGTACTTATGGATTTGGTTGAAATTAACTTAGGGATTTCTTTAGTGCCAGAATTAGTGGCTAGAGAAAAAATAAAAAAAGGTTCTTTAATCGAATTAAAAACAAACTTACATATTCCAGAGCGTCGTATTGTATTAGTACGATCAAGAATGGATGCATTAACAGAAGGTGTTTCACAATTTATTAATATATTGAAAGACAGAAAACAATAAGGAGGATCATCGTGGAATTATTAAAACAGCGTATTGATGCAGAAGGTATTGTATTAAACAATCGAGTGTTAAAAGTAGATGGATTTTTAAATCATCAAATTGATCCTAAATTGTTTGTTCAAATCGGTAAAGAAATTGCGAAACAATTTGAAGGACGAGGTATTGAACGTATTGTTACGATTGAAGCCTCTGGTATTGCAATCGCATTACAAGTTGCCATTGAACTAGATGTTCCTTTAGTATTTGCGCGTAAGAAAAAATCTATTTTGATGACAGATGATGTATATCACTCTGTGGTATATTCTTATACAAAAGAAGAGAACTATGATGTAACAATTTCCAAAAAATTCTTACCTGCAGGAGAGAAAGTATTAATTATTGACGATTTTTTAGCTAGCGGTGAAGCGGCTATGGGATTGGCTAAGCTTGTAGAAAGCGCAGGAGATACGGTAGAAGGAATTGCTATTGTCATTGAAAAATCATTCCAACCAGGTCGTGAGCGTTTAGAAAAAGCAGGGTATGAAGTACATTCTTTAGTGCGAATTGCACGCTTTGAAAATGATCGTTGTATTTATAAAGAAGATGAATCTTGTTAATCCATTGAAATCATATCTCATTGTGTGTTATCATTATGGTAATGAGTTTTAATTTTAAACGTATTTGGAATGGAGTTAAGACAGTGAACAAAAAAGCAGAATTATTTCAACAGTTTATTGAACAAAATGAATTAACAAATCTTTTTACTCTTCGTGAGATTGAAAATGATCAATATAATACAGCGATATTCGATGCGAGTATTGAGTATAATGATATTGTGTTCCCATTGTTTGTAGTATTGGATGATACGCCATTTGGTTTTGTGCGTTTAGAAATTGCAGGTGGTCGCTTCACTCCAGAACAACGAAAAGCTACAGTGGAAGTGCTAAATCAATTGAATAGTGAATTTAAATGTTTCAAACACTATCTAATGGAAGAAGATGGCTACGAAGCAATTCTTTTAGATGTAAGCTTAATGAGTGGAGATAATTTTGAGCCAGAGTTAGTAGCATATACTATTTTTGAGGTCTTGTATCCACATACACAAAAAGACTTAACTCGTATTATTGCAGCAGTAGAAAGTGTTAAAGTAGAAAATACTGCAGTAGAAGAAACGGCTACTAAAAAAGAAAGTAAACCGCGGAAAACTACAAAATCTAAAAAGGATTAAGACTGATAGAATAAAATTATATGGGCATTGTGACAAGCAATGCCCTTTTTTTAACGAGGTGATACCTATGAATGAAAAGGCGAGATTATTTGAAAAATTTCTCATTGATGAACAATTGACATGCTTTGAAAAGCGTGAAGTTGGCGATGAAGATCATACGGTTGTATTTAGATCCTATGTACAAACAGAATTAGGAGATATTCCAGTATTTTTATTGTTGGATGATACAATTTATGCTACAATTCGATTATTGATGGGGGCAGGTGTTGTTACTAAGGAAAATCGTCAAGATATTCTGACTTTTATCAATCGTGAGAACAGTACATATAAAAGCTTCAAATATTATATTGAAGAAGATGATGATAGTGTATATTTAGATTGTATTAATCAAAGCGCAAATTCTAATTTTGATCCACGATTGTTATATGTATTGATGACACAGATTGTTGAATACATTCCTGGAAAAATTCAAACTATAGGTGAGGTATTCCGAGTTGAACAATTACCGCCACCAGAACATGCACATGAATAATATAAATAATTTATGAGAAAAAACGATTAAAATAGAATGAAATCTATCAATTTTGATTAAAATATAATCAAAAATACGCATGCGCAGTTGGGATAAACAATTCAATTCGTGTAATACAATTCAAAAATGCTGAAAAACATAGAGAGATACACAATTCGTGAGATGTGGGATAGTGGTTTTCTATAGCATATCTATTGTATCTCATGCTATAATAGAGATAGGTTATTTATACTATAGATTCACGTAGTATAAGGGGTGATACAATGGCATTAGGTGAAAATTTAAGACATGCCCGTAAACGGATTGGGCGGAGTCAATTAGATGTGGCTCGGGATATTGGTATTAGTAATGCTGCCCTGTCAAATTACGAAACAGGATATCGAGAGCCTGATTTGGAAACCTTAAAGCGATTGGCTAATTATTATGATGTAACAATTGATGAATTAGCAGGCAATGCAAGCATGGCTAGAGAAATTCTTTACGATTTGAGTAGCATTGTAAAAAATGGGCGCATCGCACATAATGGTGTAGAATATGTATTAAGTGATTCACAACGATTAAAATTGAGACGCCAAATTGCACATGCATTTGAAATGTTCAATGAAGGAAAATCCAATTGGTAGGATAAACATGTTATTCTAGGAACGTTTGTGGAATAGCATATCATCGTATAGAAAGCGTAGAAGCTCTCGGGTACGTTTGAGAGTGCAAGTTACCGTATCTACAAATAAAAAGCACAGTTCTATGAAAATAGGACTGTCTTTTTTATTGTCCAAAGGAGATATGATATAATTTACAAAAGAGGTATTTATAACGATGACTAGCAATAGTCAAGAGTGGATAATATAACATAATACTTATAGGGTAGATACATAGGATACATGAAAGTGAGGTAACAAATGAATAAACCAATAGTAGTAGTACCGGGTCTAGTGCGTAAAGATGTAGTCGCTTATTTAAGTGAACATGTGACAGTGCGTCAGTGGACAGAAAAAGAAAAAATGCCAAAAGAGCTGCTAAAAGAATGGCTTCGTGATGCAGATGGATTATGGAGTATTAATCATTTTGCTGTGGATGAAGAACTAGTTAAAGATGCGCCAAATTTAAAGGTAATTGCACAGGCTTCTGTGGGCTATGATAATATCGATATCGATGCGTTAACAGCACGTCATATACCTTATGGCAATACACCTGATGTATTAACAGAAACCACAGCTGAGTTAGCATTTACATTGATGGCAGCTGCCAGTCGTAGAATTTATGAAAATGCTCAGTTCGTTAAGGAGGGTAAATGGGTTGAACGCCCTTCAAATATTAAAGGTAAAGATTTAAGCCGTATGACATTAGGCATTATAGGTATGGGTAAAATTGGTGTGTCCGTATCTCGTAGAGCTCGTGCTTTTGGGATGACTGTACAGTATCATAACCGTAATCGTCGCAATGACGATAGTTTACTCATGACAACATATGTATCACTGGGCAAGTTGCTCACTACTAGTGATATTATTTTAGTAATGGCTCCATTGACAGAGGAAACACATCATTTAATTGATGCAGAAGCTTTTGAAATGATGAAGGAGACGGCTTTATTTGTCAATGTGGGACGTGGAAAAATTGTGGATACAGACGCATTAGTGCACGCGTTAGAAACGGGTCAAATCGATTACGCGGCTTTAGATGTGGTAGATCCAGAACCAATTGGGGCAGACCATCCATTACTTAAAACTGGTAAATGTCTAGTGGTACCTCATATTGGGTCTTTCACTGATCGCACTCGTAAAGAGATGGCTATGCTGACAGCTAATAACCTGATTGCTGGTGTACATGGTAAACCATTGTTGACCTGTGTTAATGAAAGTGTTAATTACCAATCCATCGAGAAATAAATGGTAGAGAACTGATATGAAAATTGCTGGTTTCATTCATAAGAAAACGGTGAAACATAGCTGTTCCTGTGGTATAATAAAGAGAATGTGCAGAACGTGCACTTGTGTATAATCAATCTAAGAGAGGAAGAATCACATGGAATCGAAAGAGACGATGATGAGTACAGAAGAAACAACGCCTCAAACTGTTAATTTTATTGAAGCGATTATTAATACAGATAATGAAGAAAATACCTATGGAAAACGTGTTCATACGCGATTCCCACCTGAGCCAAATGGGTATTTGCATATTGGACATGCAAAATCTATTTGTCTTAACTTTGGTCTTGGCAAATCGTATCATGGCTTAACAAACTTGCGTTTTGATGATACAAATCCTGTGAAAGAAGATGTGGAATATGTAGAATCCATTGAAGAAGATGTAAAATGGTTAGGCTTTGAATGGCATGGGGATGTACATTATGCATCTGACTATTTTGGTAAATTATATGAATATGCCCAAGTATTGATCAAAAAAGGTAAAGCCTATGTAGATGATCAAACACCAGAAGAAATCCGTGCTACTCGTGGTGATTTTACAACTCCTGGCACGAATAGTCCTTATCGTGACCGTAGCGTAGAAGAAAACTTACGTCTTTTTGAAGAAATGAAAACGGGCAAATATAAAGATGGAGAAAAAGTATTACGTGCCAAAATTGATATGGCAGACCCTAATATCGTAATGCGAGACCCTGTATTGTATCGTATTTTACATGCTGACCATCATCGTACAGGTTCTGAATGGAATATTTACCCTATGTATGACTATGCCCATCCAGTATCTGATGCGATTGAACGTATTACCCATTCTGTATGTACCTTAGAATTTGAAGTGCATCGACCACTCTATAATTGGGTGTTGGAAGATTGGGAAGATACAGAAAAACCAAAACAGATTGAATTTGCTCGCTTAAATGTGACGAATATGGTCATGAGTAAACGTAAATTGCGCCAATTAGTTGAGTTAAATCTTGTAAGTGGTTGGGATGATCCTCGTATGCCAACGATTTCTGGTTTACGTCGTCGTGGTTATACCCCAGAGTCCATTCGGGATTTCTGTGAACGTATTGGTGTGGCCAAAGCAGATAGCATGGTAGAAGTAGGTCTATTAGAGTTCTGTATCCGTGAAGATTTGAAATTAAAAGCGCCACGGTATATGGCAGTACTAGACCCAGTAAAAGTTGTCATCACAAATTATCCAGAAGGGCAAACGGAGACATTAGTGATCGAGAACAATACAGAAAATGAAGCAATGGGCATACGTGAAGTGACATTTGGTCGAGAAGTGTACATTGAGCGTGGTGATTTTATGGAAGAGCCAGTGAAAAAATTCTTCCGTTTAGCACCTGGCAAAGAAGTACGCTTAAAAGGTGCCTACATCATTGAATGTCAATCTGTAGTAAAGGATGACAATGGCAATATCACTGAAATCCATTGTACCTATGATCCAACTACAAAATCTGGAACAGGCTGTCAAAAGAAAGTAAAAGGTATCTTACATTGGGTAGAAGCCTCTACAGCGGTAGATATGGAAGTGCGCTTATACGATTATTTATTATCTGCAGAAGATGATGAATCGGCAGATAAGGATTTCTTACAACAGTTGAATCCAAACTCCTTAGAAGTAAAATCAGCTAAAGGTGAAGCAGCATTCCGTAATACACAAGTAGGTGATCATTATCATTTCTTGCGCACCGGTTATTTTGTAACAGATAAGGATAGCACGCCAGACCATATTGTGATGAATCGAACTGTAGGTATGCGTGATACCTGGGCGAAAATGCAAAAGAAACAAGGTTAGGCGGATATAATGAATAGAAAAATAACATATTTTGTATGGCTATGTACGCTTGTGTGTATGCTAGTTGGCAGCAAGATTGGTGTGGAAGCATCCAATACGGTATCAGATAGATGGCCGGCTACTATGCTTGTGCAAGCAGGGAGTAGTGCTAGTATTATTTCTAGTGGTATGCCACAGTCATTGGAAGAGGGACTACGACAAATTGGTATTGATACAAGTGAGTCCTACATGCTGATGGATAAACAAAATAACAATTATTACTATGCCCGTTATGGTGAAGGCACCTTGCTATATGGATTTGGTCCTAAGCAAGGTGGTTGGAATCCTACATCAGCCCCTGTAGGGTTTAAATATACAGTCGCTATGATTCAGGACTATGATTCATATGTAAAAGAACACCCTGAATCATTCCAAGTGATTGTCCCATTTCGAGAAGTAAGAAAACATGTATATGCAGGTGAAATCATTGTAAATACATGGTTTAAGCAAGTGGAATATCCTATGTATCTGCAAATTACATTCTTGTCAGATAGTACAGGAGCCCCACGAGTGAAATATGTCATGACGAATGTGCAAGATGCAGCACTGAGAAAACAATTACAGTATTTATTATAAAGAAAAGTTGCAAACTTTGAAGAATAGTATTGACTATGAGTAGTATGAAATACCTATCTTTCAAAGAGTGCAACTTTTTTGCTTTAAATGAAAAAACTTCTCATGCTTATTGACATATAGTAGGATTATTTGTATTATAATAATAGAAATAATTTTCATTATTTTGATTCATCTTTCGAGATGATATATATCCGGATTATCTATTTGCTGTGAGAGCAAGTGTTCTCCCCAAAATAAGTAAAAAGGCAGGTACAACAAATGGAATCCATCGAGCAGATTATCGGTTACCATTGTGCGCCCGCGATTCGAGGTATTAAAGTGGCAAATCTTGTTGCTTTACCTCAGCATTTAGGGGCTAAGATGGTAGAAAAAACACATGAGTATAATGATAAATTTAATCAAAAAGGTCTATTCTTTTATGAATTGTGCCATTGTGATAAACGAAAATTATTACTCGTATTTCGTGAACGTATGCTTGAGGACTATTTGCGACAACCTGAGGTGCTAGCATTTTTACAAAATTATGGATATGAATCCTATGAAACTTTGGCAGATTGGTTATTACATTTGCGTGATCGTATTGAAATGAGCGACGTATTTCCTCATGAAATCGGTGTGTTTTTAGGATATCCATTAGAAGATGTAAAAGCGTTTATCCAATTCCGCGGAGCAGGCTATAAAGTCTGTGGCGACTGGAAGGTGTATGGAAATCAAGCGTCAGCTATGCACGCATTTCATTGTTTTCGAATGTGTCGTGACTATTGTCATGCACAGTTGAATAAAGGAAAATCTTTAGAGTCTTTGGTTGCCGTAACGGCATGCTAGGAGGTAACATTATGATCGCTGTAATTTATTGGTCTGGAACAGGTAATACAGCTGCAATGGCAGAAGCTGTAGGTAAAGGCATCGCTGATGCTGGTCAAGAAGTGGTAGTAAAATCCGTTTCTGAAATCACTGCTGATGAAGCTGCTAATTATGAAAAATTAGCATTAGGTTGCGCTGACATGGGTGCTGAAGAATTGGAAGACGGTGAATTTGCACCATTCTATGAAGCATTAGAACCTAAATTGGCAGGTAAAAAAGTAGTATTGTTTGGCTCCTATGGTTGGGGTGGCTCTTGGTTAGATGACTGGGCTGGTCGCGTAGAAGGCGCGAATGGCGTTGTAGTTGACAAATTACCAGTTATGGGAGAACCTGATGATTCTGGTAAAGAACAATGTGAAGCATTAGGAAAAGCATTAGTAAACGCATAAGCCAACTATACGGCATATGATAACTCAATATACTAGCTCTTAATCATAAGAGGTGGATAGTACATCTATTCACCTCTTATTTTATTTTTGCAACCCTATTGCTAATTCGGAATCACTCACACATTGACCGTGCACGTTAAACTTTACTATAATAAAGAAATAGTTATAGTTATTAGTATAGGAGGTATTGTATGCAAGTATTACAAAACTGGAAATTACATGCATTGGCTCTTGTGATTACCATCATTGCAGAAATGATCGGAATCCAACGATTTGGAGCTGTGGTATTCTTACCACTTCTCTACGCGTTGATTATGGGTTTGTTTGTATCCATTCCATCATTCAAAATTTTAACAGTAGAAACCATGGAAAAATCAGCGGATTATCTTGGGATTGCAGTGATGCTCTTAATGGTTAAAGTAGGCTTAGGGATTGGTCCTAATTTAGAAATTCTTTCTACTGCTGGGTTGGCTCTTATGTTACAAGAGTTAGGCCATTTCTTTGGTACTATTTTATTCGGCTTGCCAGTGGCATTATTAGTAGGAATGCGCCGTGAAGCGGTGGGTGCTTGTTACTCTGTAGACCGGGAACCTAATGTAGCGATTATCATTGATAAATTTGGCTTTAGCTCTCCTGAAGGCCGTGGCGTTATGGGCATGTATATTTGTGGCGTATTGATTGGTGCTATGTGGGCGTCTGTACTAGCAGGATTTTTTGCTCAAATGGGTTGGTTCCATCCACTGGCCTTGGCTATGGGTGCGGGTGTAGGTAGTGCTAGTATGATGGCTGCTTCTACTGCCCCTATCATTGCAGTATATCCAGAATATGAAGCTCAAATTGCAGCTTTAGCAGGGGCAGCGAATTTGCTGACTACTGTACTAGGCGTTTACTTTGGTATTTTCGTATCTTTGCCTGTGATGGAAAAAACATATAATTTCTTTACAGGTCGTACACGTGAACAAGATTTGGCAGAGGAGGAACAATAAGATGACTATGAGTGAAAAAATTACACAATTTGTCATTGTTATATGCATTGCAGCTATTATGACTGCTCTGGGTAATATCATTGATGGCAAGCATCTATTGGGACCAAGCCTTGTAGGGGTCTTTGTGATTGCTGGGTTAGCAATTATTGGTGCGATTATTTCCTATTTACCAGTAGCTAATCGATTCCCTATGGTCTTCTGGGTGTCTTTAGTAGGTGTCATTGCTTCCTTGCCAATCATGCCAGGGCAAGCATGGATTATTGCACAAACAAAAGAAGTAACATTCTTGGCTACAACCACACCAGTATTAGCCTATGCAGGTCTCTCCTTGGGAAAAGACTTAGGAGCATTCCGTCGTCTATCTTGGAGAATTATTCCAGTAGCCTTAGCGGTAACGGCAGGTACCTTTATTTGTGCTGCTGCAGTAGCTCATTTTGTATTACATATGCAAGGTGTGATTTAAACTTGAATATAACCATATAGGTTATAGTTGAACCGAATGAAAGAGAGTTGAGGATTTTCTATCAACTCTCTTTTTGATTTCATGGTACAATAGAGTTCAAGAGTTATACATAGATATCTTTTAGTGAAAGGTATTTTCATACAATGTAAAAGGAGACCGATTATGTTAACGAAAGAAGAAGTAAAACAACGTGTATGTGATGCCATTGTGGCAGGTCAAGGTCGATTGCGTGCATTAGCTAGCGCCATTATGGATGAACCAGAATTGGGCTATAAAGAGCATAAAACATCTCAAAAAGTACAAGATATGTTTACAGAGCTAGGGATTCCTTTTACGACTGGTCATGCTAT
This sequence comes from Veillonella sp. CHU594, assembly GCF_003992265.1. Taxonomy (NCBI): domain Bacteria; kingdom Bacillati; phylum Bacillota; class Negativicutes; order Veillonellales; family Veillonellaceae; genus Veillonella; species Veillonella sp. CHU594. The sequence continues at coordinate 38,167 of NZ_RQVB01000001.1, read as the reverse complement.
TACAGGTGTGAAAGGTCGTTTGCATGGTGGTAAATCTAAAAAAACTGTCGCCATGATCGGTGAATTGGATGCCATCGTATGTCACCGTCATCCAAAGGCAGATCCTATGACAGGGGCAGCCCATTGTTGTGGACATAATGTGCAAATTGCCAATTTATTTGCAGTAGCCATGGGCTTACAAGCGGAAGGCGTTATGGAAGCTCTTGGTGGGGATGTAGTTTTATTTGCTGTGCCAGCAGAAGAGATGATTGAAGTGGATTATCGCAATACATTGCGTGAAAAAGGAACGATTAAATACTTAGGTGGTAAACAACAGCTGATTTATGAAGGAGCTTTTGATGATATCCATATGGCTATGCAAATGCATGTGGAAACAGCGGACACACCTACGGGAGAAATGAACTTAGGTAGTACCTCCAATGGATTTGTGGCAAAACTGATTGAATACCATGGTAAAATTGCCCATGCAGCGGCATCTCCTCATGAAGGGATTAACGCATTAAATGCAGCTTTGATGGGGGTGATGGGAGTACATGCTATTCGTGAGACTTTCAAAGAGAGCGATTATTTCCGTTTCCATCCTATCATTAATCAAGGGGGAACCTTGGTCAACTGTGTACCAGATTATGTGCAAGTTGAAAGCTATGTGCGTGCTTCTAATGTACAAGCTATTGTGGATGGGAATCAACGTGTCAATCGTGCCTTGAAAGCTGGCGGAGATGCAGTGGGGGCTACTTGTGTGATTCATGATCTACCGGGCTATTTACCGATGCGTGATAATCCAGATATGAACAGTTTATTGCGGTCTAACTCAGAACCGCTATTTGGTACAGACAATGTACGTCAACGGGTGCATATGACAGCAAGTACTGACATGGGCGATGTATCCCATTTAATGCCTGTTATCCACCCTTGGGTGGGATGTATTGAAGGGGTGCTCCATAGTGCGGAATATAATATTACCGTACCAGATGTAGCCTATATTAAAACGGCTCAAGCCTTAGCCATGACTATTGTTGATTTATTATATGATGAGGCACAGGTTGCGGAAGAAATTTTAGAAAACTTTGAAGCTCCTTTAACAAAAGAAACGTATATTGGATTGTTAGATTCTATTGCCAGTGGAAAATAGTAAAAATTCTCATATCTAAAATAGTCGATGTATGATATACTATATACAAAGAATAAAGATTATCCATTGGTTTAGAAAGGATGACGTAAATGAAACAATATGATGTAATCGTAATTGGTACTGGTGGTGCTAGCTTAGTAGCTGATGCGGCATTAAAAGCAGGTAAACGTGTAGCTGTTATTGAAAAAACAGGATTTGGTGGTACTTGTTTAACACGTGGCTGTATTCCAACAAAAGTAATGGTTACGGCAGCAGATGTGGTACATGAAAGCCATGGTTGGAAAAAAATTGGTGTAGAAACTGCCACACCGACTCTTAACTGGGATGTAGTGAGTAAACGGGTTTGGAAAGCTATCAATAAAAGCAAAGGAGTCAAAGAGTTTTATGAAAGCTTTGACAATGCTGATGTATACCATGGAGCTGCCACTTTTGTAAGCGATAAAGTGTTATATGTAACATTACAAGATGGTACAAAAACAGAAGAAATTACAGCGCCTACTATTATCATTGGTACAGGCGGTCATTCTAAAGTAAATCATGTAGATGGCTTAGAAGAAGCAGGTTATATTACAAGTGAAAAATTCTTTGGCAGTGAATATCCAAAAGTACCATATAAACGACTAGCTGTATTTGGTGGTGGTCCTATTGGTACAGAATTTGCTGGTGTGTTTGCCGCAGCAGGTACGGAAGTGACGTTAATCCAACGCAATGTGCGTTTATTGCCAAAAGAAGATGAAGCTATTTCTGCTCATATTTTAGAAGAAATGAAAGCCATTGGAGTGAACGTATTAACAGATACTGTATGTGATAATGTACGTGTGGATAATGGTGATAAAGTAATCACTGTGAAAAACCGTACTACAGGTGAAGTATCTGAAATCCGTGTAGATGAAATTTTGGTGGCTACTGGGATTGCTCCGTCTGTAGAAGATTTGCACCTAGAAAATACTCATATTGAGCAATTACCAGGTGGCTGGATTAAAACTAATGAATTTTTAGAAACATCTGTAGAAGGTGTGTATGCATTAGGTGATGTGAATGGTAATGCAGCCTTCCGTCATCGTGCCAACTATGAAGGGGATATTATCTCTCATAATTTATATCGTGCTACATCTCCAACAGACTATCGTTGGGCACGCTATGATTTGATTCCTATGGTGACGTTCACGTATCCAGAAGTAGGTCGTGTTGGTATGACTGAAGCAGAAGCCAAAGAGGCTGGTTATGATGTGGGAGTTGGTATTAACCACTATTCTAACTCCGCAAAAGGTATGGCCCTTGGTATCGATAAAGGCGATGTGCATGACGGATTTATTAAGGTAGTAGTAGACAAAGCTACGAATCGTCTAATAGGGGCTCATATCGTGGGACCACAAGCATCGATCTTGTTCCAACCATATGTACATTTAATGAATAGTGGTGAAGTGAAATTAGTGCCTGTTCATGAAGAAATCGGTTCTAATACAACGAAAGAACTACGTGCACAAGGTTTGACACGGTACTTGGATCCACAATCTGTTATCTCCATTGGCGAGGCTATGGCTCCACATCCAACATTGTCAGAAGTGTCTATGTGGACGCAAGTATTCTACGAACATAAATGGTAATCTATTAATAAGATATTTACTAAAAACTGTAGTGATGGGAATACTATCACTGCAGTTTTTTTGCTCTACTGCATAGTTATAATTGATATTGCTTACAGTACCTATAATCAGAATATGTTTATTCTGTATAGGCAGATATGAGTATGATGTGCTAGTAATGCTAGAGGTGTAATATAGTATAAAAAATATAGCCTACCTTATTGTATGAGTATATGACATAGGTTATAACTATTTTGAAATCAAAGATTCTCAATTAAAATTATAGTTGATAATAGTTAAATAATGGTATATAATGAGAAAGTAAATGAGAATAAAAAGCTACCTCTGTGATATAGCAGATTAGAATGGGGTAGAATTGTGAGTATATGTTAAATAGATAAAAGAGGTGTAGTATGACAGAAGTATTAATCCGTTTATTTGTAAAAAATAAAGATGAAGTCAAAGATACTAATGTACGCCAACAATATGGGATTATGGCGAGTATCACCGGTATTGTGGTAAATGTGTTAGTTTGTTTAGGGGAATTAATCATTGGTTTTCTTATCGGCTCCATTGCCATGATTAGTGATGCTATCCATAATGTGGCTGATGCAGGGGGATCCTTAGTATCCTTTTTGAGTTTTAAATTATCTGGCCGTAAAGCAGATGCAGAGCATCCATATGGACATGGTCGAATGGAATATTTGTTATCCATTGGTTTTTCTATTTTGCTTTTTGTAGTAGCTGCTCAATTAGGTATTGAAGCGGTGGAGCACATTATGAATCCCGAGGTAGTAGAGTTTTCCATATCCGCACTGGCTGTTATGTTAGGGGCTATGGCTTTGAAGATTTGGTTATCCTTCTTTTTGCGTTCCATTGGTAATCGTATTGATTCTCCTATCTTGCGTGCCAATGGGAAAGAAGCTTTATCCGATGTATGGGCGACGGCAGCGATTGCTATTGGCTTATTGTTGGGCGGTATATTCCAATTGAGCGTTGATGGGTATTTAGGCTTAATTGTGGCACTTATCATTGCCAAAGCTGGTTTTGAAGTGCTGAAAGAAGCGACAGATCGTTTATTAGGATTTGAACCTACTGCAGAACGTGTACAAGAGATTATTAATTTTGTAGAATCTAAGGCTGGCATTTTAGGAACTCATGATTTAATGATTCATGATTATGGTCCAGGCCACGAGTATGCTTCTATCCACGTAGAAGTAGATGCGAAACAAGATGCGATGACCATCCATAATATGATTGATCGTGTAGAACGACAAGCTTTGAAAGAATTGCAGTTAAAATTGACTATCCATATGGATCCAATCGTTGTCAATGAGCAAACCCTAGCTTTGCAACAACGTTTAGTGGCAGTGATTCAAGCCTATGATGACAGTTTTTCTTTATACGATATTCGAATTGATATGGAACATAGAAAGATTAGTTTTGACGTACAAGTACCGCATGATGTGAAATATACGAAAGAGGAACTTTCACAAAAATTAAGCCAATTAGTAGAAGCGGTACTGCCAACATTCGTAGTGAAACCGAATGTAGTACACGGATACACTGGGGTATAAGAGAAAGCATATCATCCTGTTTGCTTTACAATATAAGTGATGACACAAATAAGAAAGGACTGGTACAGATTGTACCAGTCCTTTTTAGGGCTTACTTTCATAAGCCATATGTAATTATAAATTCTATTGGGCATCCCATACCAAAGAACAAATAGACCTTTCAAACAGTATGTGTGAAGTATACGTTTATACTTTGTCCGTTGGGTAGCCGTGACGCGCATAATCTACAGCTGCTGTAAATAAGATATCTGTAGAAGAGTTTAATGCTGTTTCGGTGGAGTCTTGAATCACGCCGATGATGAATCCAACACCAACCACTTGCATAGCTACATCATTGGAAATACCGAATAGGGAACAAGCTAATGGAATCAATAAGAGTGAACCACCAGCTACACCGGAGGCACCGCAAGCGGAGATGGTAGCGATAATGCTAAGTAAGATTGCTGTCGCTAGATCTACTTGAATACCCAATGTAGATACAGCTGCCAATGCCATAACAGTGATGGTAATAGCTGCACCGCCCATGTTGATAGTAGCGCCTAATGGAATGGAAATGGAATAGGTATCAGGTGTAATGCCTAAACGTTTTGCTAAATCCATGTTAACTGGAATGTTCGCAGCGGAACTACGAGTGAAGAAGGCTGTCACACCAGATTCACGAAGGCAGCGGAATACCAATGGATATGGATTGCGTTTCATAACGATAGCTACGATCAATGGATTGATGATGAGCGCTACCGCAAACATACATCCTAATAGGACTAATAACAATTTACCGTAAGTCAGTAAAGCGCCTAACCCATTTTCACCGATAGATTGAGCTACTAAGCCCATGATACCAAGAGGAGCAAATTTAATAATCCATTGTACAGCCAATGTAATCGCATCAGAGATGGAAGCCATCACATCTTTTGTTTCATTTGCTGCATGACGAAGAGCGAAACCAAATAGTAAAGCCCAACCAAGAATGCCGATATAGTTACCACTTAAAATGGCTTTCACAGGATTTTCTACAATATTAGTTAATAAAGTAGAAAGTACTGCAGTAATACCACTAGGAGGTGCTGTATCAGCTGGAGATGCTGTTAATAGCAAAGTCGTAGGGAATAAGAAACTACCTGCTACGGCGATAGCTGCAGATGCAAATGTGCCGATTAAGTACAATACGATGATGGAACGCATACCAGTTTTTTGACCGGAACGATGACGGCTGACTGCTGCGATGACTAAGAAAAATACTAATACAGGTGCTACACCTTTTAATGCACCTACGAAGATGGTACCTAATAAAGATAACTTCACAGCATTTTCTGGAGACCATACGGCAATACCAGTGCCGATTAAGAGACCTATGCAGATTTGCTGGATGAGGCTAAATCTATTGATGAATTGAAATAATGCCCTCATAGAAAACTCCTTATACTTATAAATACTTAAAATCGAGTACAAATATCTACTCATAAAAGACGTAAGCACATTATAAACGGAATATATACTTTTGGCAAGAGAAAAAAATCACAAATTATGGAATATCCTCATCCATTCGTGTATAATTAATAGCAGTATAAATAACTGGAGGTATATTGTGGAATTTAAAACACATGAAGATAAAAAAGCTTACGTGCAAGATATATTCTCTCATATTGCGAAGCATTATGATGTGATGAATACATTATTGAGTTTTAACCAAGATGCACGGTGGCGTAGATTTGCTATAGCACAATTAGAATTAACGGAAGGTATGCAACTAGCAGATATTGCTTGTGGTACTTGTATGTTAACAAAAACAGCATTACAAGAAATTCCGTCTTTACATGTGGAAGGACTTGATTTTAGTCCTGAAATGTTAGCGGTGGGGCAAAATCGATTAGAGAAAGAAGGATATACAGATCGAGTGACCTTGACCCAAGGGGATGCTATGGATTTACCTTATGATAGCAATACCTTTGATGGTGCTGTATCTGGTTTTGCTTTGCGCAATGTGCCAAGCATTGAACAAACGATTCGTGAAATGAAACGTGTTGTTAAACCGGGAGGCAAAGTAGTGACTTTGGAATTGGCAAAGCCTACTATGTTTGGGTTTAAACAAGCCTATTATATATACTTTGAAAAGATTCTGCCTGTGTTGGGGAAATTGAGCCGAGATCAATCATCCTATGCATGGCTGCCAGAATCATTGCGCCGTTATGTGGGGCAAGAAGGTGTTCTTCAAATTTTTAAAGATGTGGGACTACAAGATGCTAAGTATTTTGAACTTACAGGTGGCATTGTAGCAGTCCATGTGGGCACCGTACCAGAAGAATAGAAAAAAGCTGTCATACACAACGAGGTAATGACAGCTTTTTATTTGTTTTATTCGTGGCCAAAGCGATTTGGACTTTTTAATGTTTCTTCGTAGATGTGGTTCACGATCTTCCAATTCACAATGGTGAAGAAGGTATCAATATAGTTTTGACGGTTAGATGAGGAATACATGTAATCCCACATATTGATACCTAAAATGGCAGTTTGCATATCCATAATTGGATTGTTTTGTTCTTTTGTGGAAGTAATAGAAAGGGTATTGTCTGGGTTGATGACAAGCCAAGTCCAACCATTACCAACATGGGCGTGAGCCTCCTTCGTAAACTGCTGTTGGAATGTTTCCAAGGACCCAAAAGAGCGGTTGATAGCATCTTTGATTGGTCCGTTGATGGTACTTGTATTAGGGCTTGTCAACGTGTGCAAAAATAAGGTTACATTCTTATAGGCTCCACCATAACACTGAATGTCTTGTCGAATTTCTTGTGGTACATGGCTTAGGCCTCCTAACAGACAGTCAATATGACCAAAGCGAAGGTCAGGACACTCTTCAACTAGTTCATTAAGTGAAGATATGGCATGGCTGTACACCTGGGTATACAAAAATGTGAGTGTTTCTCTGCTGATAATCGGTTCTAAGGCATGGTCAGGATAAGGCAGTGCTTCTAATTCAAAATACTTCATGGTCACCTCCACAGTAAAAACGATAATGATAGATATTATCATAGTTACTCTTATGGTACTTGATGGATTGATAAAAGTCAAGACATATACTTTGATGGATAGAATATAATAGACTAAATGAATATACAATTGCTCATTGAATAAAAGAGGTACAATCTGTATAATAGGGATATAGAATGAAATACTGAAAGGAGCTTTTATATGAAAAAACAAAGTAAACGTTGGATAGCAGGAGCTGCCATATTAGGTGTTATTGCATTGGGGCAAACTGCGTATGCAGCACAAGACCCATTGATGTTGCCAGCACAAGAAGGGGTAGCTGTGATAGCTGATATGCAATCTGGTGTTTCTGTACAAAGTCCAAATTGGGAAGTAAAACAAGTAGTCAATACATTTGCAAACTATGGACAAGCACATAGTAAACAATTATTTGAATTACAAACAAACCAAGTTGTTTCTGCTGGCCAGTTGGATGTAAAGAATGCTCTTTATTATATGAATGTACGTAAAAACTTTTATATCGATAGCCATCGCTGGAAACAAGATAGCTATGGCACAACAGTATTGAATAGCCTATATATGGATTATCAAAACTATTTAAATGGACATCGCTTTGTAGCTGGTGATCAAGTGGAAACTTATAAAGCTGAGTTTTTAGGCATATTAGCACGTCACGCTGAAAAAGTACAAAATGATGAATTGCGTACATATATGAATGAGATGGTTATTTTCGGCTTAGAACAAGCTATGAAAGACCATAATCCAACTGTAAAAGGATATAAAGCTAAATAAGATATAGCCTACTCTTGATGAGTAGGCTATCTTTTTGACAAATTATATAAGTTATGATTTAATATAAAAGTATTATAATTAGTATAACTTCTTAATAAAGTGTATTGAAGAATGGAGAAATGGCATGAGTGAAAGTGCTAAACAGGTGCATCCTGTTGATGAAATCTTACCCCTACCTAAGTTGTTTTCCTATGGTTTACAACATGTATTGGCTATGTATGCAGGGGCTGTAGCCGTTCCTATCATTCTGGCGAATGCCTTAGGTTTATCTACTCCAGATTTGATTCGCCTCATAAATGCTGACCTATTTGCTTGTGGTATTGCTACGTTGATTCAAACCATAGGGATAGGACCAGTGGGTGCGCGAATTCCGATGATTCAAGGAGTTACCTTTGCCTCTGTAGCACCTATGATTATTATAGGAACAGAACATGGCTTACCAGCTGTGTATGGAGCCATTATAATGGCTGGGATATTTACCTTTTTCATCGCCCCTTATTTTAGTAGGCTCATTCGATTATTTCCTCCGGTGGTAACGGGGACTATCGTTACGATTATCGGCATTAGTTTGATGCCTGTAGCGATTATGTGGATTGCAGGCGTATCTCCAGAAGATCCTAATTACGCGAGTTCCACAAATTTATGGTTGGCAGGATTAACATTGCTCATTGTAGTCTTAGTAAATCGTTTTACTACAGGATTTTTAAGTAATTTGTCAGTTCTTATTGGCTTATTAGGTGGTACTATGATTGCGTATGCCTTAGGAGAAGTGAATTTTATTGAGGTGACTCAGGCAGATTGGTTAGGCTTAGTGACACCACTTGCATTCGGTATGCCTACCTTTGATGTAAGCTCCATTATCGCTATGCTTGTAGTTATGTCTGTGTGTATGGTAGAGACTACAGGAGATGCCATTGCCATAGGTGAAATTGTAGATAAAAAAGTGGATAAGAAAACATTAAGTTCTTGTTTACAAGCGGATGGATTATCTACATGCATAGGTGGTTTTTTAAATAGTTTTCCTTATACAGCTTTTGCTCAAAATATTGGATTAATTGCAGTGACTAATGTGAAAAGCCGTTTCGTAGTAGCTACATCTGGTATGATTTTGATGGTCTTAGGACTGTTTCCTAAATTAGCAGCCGTAGTGGCATCCATTCCTAGCCCAGTGCTTGGAGGTGCAGGGATTGCCATGTTTGGTATGATTATTGCTAGCGGCATTCGCTCTTTGGGAAAGGTAGATTACGAAAATAATCATAATTTGATGATTGTAGCATTGAGTATTGGTGTGGCCATGATTCCTATTGGAGCTCCCCAGTTTTATCATAACTTTCCACCAGCTGCGAAGATTATTTTTGAAAGTGGTATTACCTTTGGCAGTATTCTAGCGGTCGTATTAAATATGGTTTTTAATGGTTTAGGTCAGAGGGATATAAAAAGATAATTAGTTTAAAGAATATAAAATAAAGAGTACGTCTTTAGAAATGCAAACATATGGATTGCTTTCTGGAAGGGCGTGCTTTTTGTTATAGATTTACTATACAAACGTGATATAATAGAAACTATATAGGTAATTTTAAATATAATAATCTAAGGAGATATAATGGACGCAAAAATTATTGCTATTTCAATTAGCAGAGCAAAAGGACAAAAGAAAACAAACATCCCTGAAGCGGAGTTAGTAGTAAATCATGGTATTGAAGGAGATGCTCATGCAGGCCCATGGCATCGTCAATTGAGCTTGCTTGGTATTGAAAGTATCGAATTAATGCGTAAAAGCGGTGCTGATGTGAACCCTGGTGATTTTGCAGAAAATATTACTGTAGAAGGCTTGACTTTATTTCAATTGCCAGTGGGTACTAAATTAGCCTTAGGTAAGACTATCGTAGAGGTTACACAAATCGGCAAAGAGTGTCATCAAGGTTGTGAAATTATGCAACAAGTAGGAAGTTGCATTATGCCTACGCAAGGGATATTTGGCCATGTGCTAGAAGGCGGAAAGATTCAAGTAGGTGATGCAGTGCGTATTGTTGAGGAGCCAGTCAATGCGTGATAGCCAAGGGCGTGTCATTGAGTATGCACGTATCTCCTTAACGGAAGCGTGTAATTTTTGTTGTGCCTATTGTCGGCCTCAGGAGATTACAGAAGCTATGGCGCCTGTGTTGCCGCCAAGCTTTTGGTTGCCTTTGTTAGAGGCATTGCACTTAGGAGGCATCAAAGCTTTGCGCTTAACTGGGGGAGAACCATTATTGTATCCACATTTATATGAGTTGTTAGAGCGTATACAAGAGAGCCAATGGTTTTCCGATATTTCTATGACTACCAATGGTAGTCTATTAGAAACTCAGGCGAAACGTTTATTTACAGCAGGGGTACAGCGATTAAATATTAGTTTAGACTCTGTGGAAGAAGAGGGTTTTGCCAAAGCTGTAGGTCGCAATGGACAATTAGCTGGTGTGCTTCGTGGTATAGAAGCTGCAAAAACTGCAGGCTTTCAAAACATAAAGATTAATACTGTAGTGCAAGCGCCATTTTCTGACAAAGAAGTGGAAACCTTGTTGCATTATGGAAAAGAGTGGGATGTGGTCTGGCGATTTATTGAATATATGCCATTCCAAGGGAAACAAAGTCATGTGCCAACCTTTGGAGAGTGGAAGGAGCAGATTGAACGCATTGTGGGATCTGAGTTAACTCCAGTCACAGACCGATTGGGATTTGGACCAGCTCAATACTTCCAATTGCCAGATGGACAACGAATTGGCTTTATTTTTCCTTTGTCCAATCAATATTGTTCTTCTTGCAATCGGATTCGTTTCACTGCAGATGGATCGCTACGCTTATGTTTGTTGCGTGATGAAGATTTAGACTTGCGTGGACTTATACAAAATGGCGGTACACCACAAACTATATTGCATTGCATTGAAGAGGCATTACAAGGTCGATACGCGAGTCATGATGGAAATTCCATTGAAAAAGTGGAACGTCCTATGTGGCGTATCGGAGGTTAGGAGTTATGATGAAAGTAGAATCTTTTGGACACTTACAAACAGGCCAAGAGGCTCATGTATATACAATAGAAAATGAAGTACTACGAGTACAAATCAGTAATTATGGTGCCACCATTGTCGCTGTTTATGATAAAGTGTTGCAGCGCCATTTAGCATTGGGTTATGATTCTGCACAAGACTATGAAACAAAGCATGGACAACTGGGTGCTACCGTAGGCCGTGTGGCGAATCGTATTGCCAATGCAGCCTATACGTGGAATGGTACAGTTCATCAACTAACAGCTAACAATGGACCCAACTTATTGCATAGTGGGAAAGGAAATATTGGGCATCGTCTATGGGATGCAGTGGAGGAAAATTGTTCTGATACAGTGGTACATCTCTCTCATTCTATTACTTCTGAAGAAGATGGATTTCCAGGTGATTTCTATGTAGAAGCGGTATTCAGATTGGTAGAGCAGACGTTAGTAGTCACGTATGTGTACACAACCTCTGAAGATTCCTTTGTGAACTTAACGAATCATGTATACTTTAATCTGCATGGAGAAGGTGACTTATCGAACCATGTATTAGAATTAGGAGCCCATCAGTATATGCCATTTGGAGACCATCAAATCCCGCAATTGGAACCAGCATCAGTGGATGGAACACCATTTGATTTTAGAAATGGTATGGATCTACAAAAGGCATTGGAGCATTATGCTGATGCCCTAAGTCAATATAAGGGATATGACCATGATTTTGTAACGACTCCAGTAGAAGGAAGTAAAACAGTAGATTCTGTTGTGCCTTTTGCGGTGTTACAAGGTAAGGATGTGACAGCGGTATTCCATACAGATGCGCCACACTTTCAGGTATATACAGGAAATTGGTTGGATGAAGATGGCCGAGAACGTCATTATGGCAGTCATGCAGGCATTGCCATTGAGCCACAATTTGTGCCGAATGATATCAATATGAATGGTGAAAGCAAGACTAAAGCAGATACAGTCTATGAAAGAACAATTGCCTATTCATTCTATCATCGATAGGCGTATTTAATAGTAAGGAGACAAGGGTCGAATGAAATCATTTATTTACCATAACCCAACCAAAATAGTGTTTGGCAAAGACTGTGTGAAGGAATCACTAGCAGCTGAATTAAGTCACTACGGAACACGAGTGCTACTTACTTATGGTGGAGGTAGTATTAAAAAGAATGGTATTTATCATACGGTAAAAGAAGCCTTACAACAAGCAGGTAAGGAAGTGTTTGAGTTAAGTGGGATTATGTCAAATCCACGAACTACGAAAGTGCGTGAAGGGATTGCTTTATGCAAAGAACATAATATTGATTTTATTCTAGCCGTCGGTGGTGGTTCTGTTATTGATTGCACTAAATTCATTGCAGGTGGTGCTACCTTACCAGATACGGTTGACTTTTGGCAAACTTTCTTTTTAGACCATCAGCCTGTGATGGAGGCATTGCCATTTGGTGTAGTATTAACTATGGCAGCTACTGGCAGTGAAATGAATAATGGTGGTGTTATTACTGATTGGGAAACACAGAAAAAATTAAGCGGTTATGGACCGGCTTTGTTTCCACAATTTTCTATGTTAGATCCTACCTATACCTACACGTTACCGCGAGAGCAAGTTGCCTATGGCATCGTAGACATGTTGTCTCATTTATTGGAACAATATGTATCTACACCTGATGATGATAATGTGACAGATTCTGCCATCGAGGGAATTTTTAAAAATATCGTGCGCAATGGCAGAAAATCCATGGAACACTTAGAAGATTATGAAGCTCGTTCTAACATTATGTGGGGTGCTACCTTAGCCTTGAATCGTTCCTTAGGATTAGGCAAAGATCAAGACTGGATGACGCATGCCTTAGAGCACGCCCTGTCAGCTTTTTATGATATTCCTCATGGCGCAGGTCTGGCGATTATGCATCCAGCGTATTTGCGTTGGATTTTGCCCAATGCTACAGCGCGGTTGATGCGTTTTGCTAAGGAAGTGTGGGGCATTGAACAAGGCACTATGAGTGATACAGACTATGCATTAGCTGGTATCGAAGCCTTAGAAGCATATTTCAAAGAAATAGGGGTGCCATCTACTTTGGAAGAAGTAGGGATTCCAAAAGAATCCTTATCGGATATTGCTAATAGTTGTGTTCGTTATCCTACAGCATATAGTAATCTTACACCTAAGGATGCGTTAGCTATCTATGAAAGTGTCTATAAAAAATAGGGTAAACTCCATGTGTGTCGTACAAGTATAGGCTTTCACATTGACATTTACAAGAGAAGTCAGTATAATTATAGCTATTGTTAATAAGAAATTTAAGTAACTTTTTCATAAGGGAGGCAGTGTCATGTGGCACTGTTTTCTGTATATGAGGAATAGAAATGGAGAGACATACATGGCAGAGGTAAAAGAAACCTTACTTACAGCCGAAGGGTTGAAGAAGCTGGAAGAAGAATTAAATTATTATAAATCTGTACGTCGAATCGAAGTGGCAGAGCGTATTAAAATTGCTATTTCCTACGGTGATATTTCAGAGAACTCTGAATATGATGATGCGAAAAACGAACAAGCTTTCATCGAAGGTCACATTATTGAATTGGAAAATAAAATTAATACAGCTAAAATCATTGATGAAAATGTAAAAGGCGATACAGTGACAGTAGGTAGTAAAGTAACTTTGTTAGACGAAGAGTTTAATGAAGAATTAGACTACACTATTGTAGGTTCTTCTGAAGCAGATCCTTTCAACAATCGTATTTCTAATGAATCCCCTGTAGGCGTGGCGATTTTAGGAAAAGCGAAAGGTGACAAAGTAGAAGTGAATACACCAGATGGTATGGTGAGTTTCAAAATATTAAGCATTCAATAAGGGTAAAGAAGTATAAGGAGGCCCCTCATGAGCGAAGAAAAACATGTGCCAGAACAATTGGATTTAAACGATCAAATGTTGGTACGCCGCGAAAAGTTGGCGCAATATGAAGAGGATAATATCTATCCATTTGGACAACGATTTGTTGTTCAACATAAGGCACTCCAAATTAAGGATGAATTCCGTGATTTTGATGGTCAACCAGTAGTGATTGCTGGTCGATTGATGACAATTCGTTCTCATGGTAAAACAGCCTTCGCTAATTTGCGCGATTTATCTGGCGATATTCAAGTATACTTCCGTAAAGATGTTATGGGAGAAGAGGATTACAAATATGTAAAAATGCTTGATATGGGAGATATTGTAGGTATCGAGGGCCATGTGTTTAAAACACAAAAAGGCGAAATTACAGTGAAAGTCAACAAATTGACTTTATTGTCTAAATCCCTTCGTCCATTACCAGAAAAATGGCATGGGTTGAAAGATACAGAACTTCGCTATCGCCAACGCTATGTGGATTTAATTGTAAATCCAAGCGTTCGTGATACATTTGTAAAACGTACGAAAATCGTAGCGAAAATTAGAGAGTATTTAAACAGCAAGCAATTCATGGAAGTAGAAACTCCTATGATGCATGCTATTCCGGGCGGTGCGGCAGCACGCCCATTCATTACGCATCATAATGCCTTAGACATTGATATCTATATGCGTATTTCCCCTGAATTATACTTAAAACGTTTGATCGTTGGCGGTTTAGAGCGCGTATATGAAATTAACCGTTCTTTCCGTAATGAAGGCGTATCTATTCGTCATAATCCAGAATTTACTATGATGGAATCCTACCAGGCCTATGGTAACTTTGAAGATGCTATTGCATTGACAGAAGGGGTTGTTTCCTACTGTGCACAAGAAGTACTTGGTACAACAAAAATTAACTACCAAGGCATGGATATTGATTTGACTCCACCATGGAATCGCATCACTATGCAAGAAGGTATTAAACAATACACTGGGGAAGACTTTGATGCTATTGAAACCTTGAGTGAAGCACGTGCAATTGCAGATCGCTTAAATGTAGAATATGGTGAAGCCGATGGTATTGGTAAAATCATGAATTTGTGTTTTGAAGAATATGTAGAAGAAAACTTGATGCAACCAACTGTAGTATATGGACATCCAGTTGAAATTTCCCCACTAGCAAAACAAAATCGTGAGAAACCATTGACTACAGAACGTTTTGAAATCTTTATTTATGGTCGTGAATTGGCAAATGGCTATTCCGAGTTAAATGACCCAATCGATCAAAAACAACGTTTTGAAAATCAATTAAAAGAACGTGAAGCGGGTGATGATGAAGCCCATCGTATGGATGAAGACTTTGTCACAGCTTTGGAATACGGTTTGCCGCCAACTGCAGGTTTGGGTATCGGTATCGACCGTCTAGTCATGTTCTTAACGGACTCTGCATCCATTCGTGATGTATTGTTATTCCCTCTCATGAAACCAGAAGCGGTGAAAGTAGAAGAGGAAGAAATAGCAGAAGAATAATATATGTATACGCACAGGATGTTGTGAGGTGCGTAGATGGACAGCGACTAAACAGAAATGAGTTTGGTCGCTGTTTTGTTATCCTTTCAGAGATGGAGAAAGGGTAAGGGGAAATTGCCCAAGTAAATGCCTATTAAGGTAGAAAAGTAATAGCAAATGTGCTAATATTAAAGGTAGATTAATTAAGTACTTAAATGAATTCTATGAGGTCATGATTATGTTGGATTTAAAATTTGTCCGTGAGAATATTGAAACGGTACAAGAAAACTTAGATCGTCGTCATACAACAGGCGACCTAGCTAGCTTTGTGAAGTTCTACGATGAAAGACGCGCTATCATCCAAGAAGTAGAACAATTGAAAGCAGTGCGTAATGCAGTAACGGCAGAAATCAGCCAATTAAAACGCAATAAAGAAAATGCAGATGATAAAATTGCAGAAATGCAACGTGTAGGTGATGAAATCGGTGCATTGGATACTAAATTGCGTGACGTGGAAACAGAATTACAACAAGTGGCTTTGATGTTACCTAATATGTGTGATGCTTCTGTACCAGTAGGGGCTGATGAAAACGAAAATATCGAACAACGCCGTTGGGGTACGCCTCGCTCTTTTGACTTTGACGTAAAAGCGCATTGGGACCTAGGAGAATCCTTAGGAATTTTAGATTTTGAAAGAGCTGCTAAAGAAAGTGGTGCTCGTTTCACTATTTACAAAGGGATTGGTGCACGATTAGAACGTGCATTGATTAACTTTATGTTAGATATGCATGGTAGTGCTGGCTTCACAGAGATGATGACGCCTTACATTGTCACTCGTGAAACTTTGACGAATACAGGTCAGTTGCCAAAATTTGCTGAAGATATGTATAAAGTGGAAGGGGAAAATTACTTCCTCATTCCGACCGCAGAAGTTACATTGACAAACTATCATGCCAATGAAATTTTGTCAGCTGATGAATTGCCTAAATATTATACAGCATTTACAGCTTGTTTCCGTGCCGAAGCAGGGTCTGCTGGCCGTGATACACGTGGCTTAATCCGCCAGCATCAATTTAATAAAGTAGAATTAGTGAAATTTGCAAAACCAGAAGAATCTTTTGCAGAATTAGAAACGTTAACAGCGCAAGCAGAAAGTATTTTGCAAGTGTTAGAATTACCACATCGTGTTATTACATTGTGCACAGGTGATATGGGATTTGGTTCTGCTAAAACGTACGATATCGAAGTTTGGATGCCAAGCCAAGGGGTATATCGTGAAATTTCTTCTTGCTCAAACATGACGGATTTTCAAGCACGTCGTGGTAATATTAAATTCCGTCGTGAACAAAAAGGTAAACCAGAATTTGTACATACATTAAATGGATCTGGTTTAGCTGTAGGTCGTACAGTGGCTGCGATTTTGGAAAATAATCAAGAAGCAGATGGCTCTGTACGCATTCCAACAGCGCTTCAACCATATATGGGTGGTTTAACTCATATTCATCCAGAGGCTTAGAAAGGAGTCCGCTATGAAATTCTTCATTGATACAGCTAATTTTGATGATATTAAAGCAGCCTATGAAATGGGCTTTATTGCAGGGGTAACAACAAACCCGTCTTTAATCGTGAAAGAAAAACGTGACTTACACGAAGTGATTCAACAAATTGCTGATCTTGTAGAGGGACCAGTGAGTGCAGAGGTCATTGCTACAACAGCACCAGAAATGGTGAAAGAAGCCCATGAATTAATTAAGTTGGGTGATAATGTAGTGATTAAAGTGCCAATGACAGCAGAGGGCTTAAAAGCAGTAGCTGTGCTTTCTAAAGAGGGGATTAAAACGAATGTAACTTTAATTTTCTCTGCCAACCAAGCATTATTGGCAGCCCGTGCAGGTGCTACCTATGTAAGTCCTTTCGTTGGTCGAGTAGATGATATTTCTATGGACGGAATCCAATTAATCGAAGATATTGCTGAAATTTTTATGATTCATAATATTTCAACAGAAATCATTGCGGCTAGCGTTCGTACGCCTATGCATATGACACAATGTGCCAAAGCAGGTGCACATATTGCTACAGTACCGTTTAATGTGTTACAACAATCTTTAAAACATCCATTAACAGATGCAGGATTAGCACGTTTTCTAGCGGACTGGGAAGCAGCCAATAAATAGTAGACACAAGTGGGAGGGTCAAAATGGATCGCACATTAGCCTTAGAGTTTGTTCGTGTTACAGAAGCAGCGGCATTAAAAAGTGGTCGTTTATGTGGTCGTGGAGCCAAAGATGCAGCGGATCAATTAGCTGTTGATGGCATGCGACAAACCTTCGATACAGTGCCAATTTCTGGTACTGTTGTGATTGGAGAAGGTGAAATTGATGAAGCACCAATGTTATATATTGGTGAACGTGTTGGGGCAGGCGGAGAAGAAGTAGATATCGCCGTAGACCCTATTGAAGGCACGAATCTAATTGCAAAAGGTCAAAATGGTGCCATTGCTGTATTGGCCATTGCACCAAAAGGCGGTTTATTGCATGCTCCAGATATGTATATGGAAAAATTGTGTGTAGGACCACGCGCCAAAGGTGTGATCGACTTGAATGAATCCATGACTGAAAACTTGCGCCGTGTTGCCGCAAAAATGGAACGTGCTATCGATGATTTAACAGTCGTTATGTTGGATCGTGAACGTCACCAAGGGTTGATGGATGAATGTCGTGCTGTCGGAGCTCGTATTCGTTTGATTACAGACGGTGATGTAAACCCAGCTATGGAATGTGGTTTAGAAGGCTCTGGTATTCACATGGTTGTAGGTACTGGTGGAGCTCCAGAAGGGGTACTGGCAGCGGCTGCTTTAAAATGTACAGGTGGGGACATGCAAGCTCGTTTAAAACCAGCTACAGATGAAGAAATTCGTCGTTGTCATGAAATGGGTATTACTGACCTTAACAAAGTATTGACCATCGATGATTTAGTAAGTGGTGATGATGTTATCTTCTCTGCCACAGCCATTACAGAAGGCAATGTATTATCTTCTATTAAATATTTCCCTGGTGGTGCTCGTACTCACTCCGTAGTGATGCGGTATAAAACGGGAACCGTTCGTTTTGTAGATACTATCCATCGATTGGATAAAAAATTATCTATGAAAGTAAAATAAATAGAATACACATAACTGTTATAGAAAGGACCGTCTAAAGGCGGTCTTTTTCTTGCGTATAGAGGAAAGATTTAGTATACTAGAGTATGAATGTTTGTCAGTCAAAACATGTTTGAAAGGTGATAGGGTATCACCGTTAAACGATAACTATAAATAAGATTAGGAGGAATTCAGTTGGAAAAGCTTATTATTCAAGGAGGTACGCCTCTACAAGGTCGTATTCGAGTAAGTAGTGCAAAAAATGCGGTACTACCAATTATTGCAGCGACTTTATTGGCGTCTACTCCAAGCACCCTGCTTGAAATTCCAGATTTGGAAGATGTTCATACTATTTGTGATGTGATTGCATCCCTTGGTGTGAAAGTAACAAAAGATGGAGAAAATATTACCTTTGATGCGTCTACAATTTCTGCTACTGAGGCGCCTTATGATCTAGTGCGTCGTATGCGTGCTTCCTTTTTAGTGATGGGACCTTTATTGGCGCGCAAAGGAGAAGCTCGTATTGCCTTACCAGGTGGTTGTGCGATTGGTAGTCGTCCAATCGATTTGCATTTAAAAGCTTTTGAAGCACTAGGTGCGACTATCACTATGGGAGAAGGTTTTGTAGAAGCAAAGGCTCCAGAAGGATTAAAAGGTAATTTAATTTATTTAGACTTCCCAAGTGTGGGGGCCACTGAAAATGTAATTATGGCAGCAACCTTTGCAGAAGGCAAAACAATCATTGAAAATGCTGCAGAAGAACCAGAAATTGTTGATTTAGCTACATTCTTAAATAGTATGGGTGCTAATATTCGCGGTGCTGGTACGGATGTGATTCGTATTGAAGGCGTCAAAGAATTAAAAGGTGCTGTGCATACAGTGATTCCAGACCGCATTGAAGCGGGTACCTATTTAATTGCTGCAGCTATGGCTGGTGGCGACGTATATGTAGAAAATGCCCTTTCAGAGCATTTAAAGCCTGTGGTAGCTAAGTTAAAAGAAGCTGGTGTTACAGTAGAAGAAGATATTGATGGTATTCGTGTTATCAGTAATGGACAGTTGAAAGCAACATCTATTAAAACCTTGCCATACCCTGGATTCCCTACAGATATGCAGGCTCAATTTATGGCTATGACGACGATTGCCAAAGGTACAAGTACTGTGATGGAAACAGTCTTTGAAAATCGTTTTATGCATGTGGATGAGTTGAAAAAAATGGGTGCTTCCATTGAGGTAGATGATCGTAAAGCTATCGTAACCGGTGTTGAACAATTGGTAGGTGCTGAAGTAGAAGCGACTGATTTACGTTGTGGTGCGGCTCTTGTGTGCGCAGGCTTAGCTGCTTCTGGGGTGACCAAAGTGGGGCAATTGACTCATATTGATCGTGGCTATGATAATTTAGTTACAAAATTAAAAGGAATAGGTGCTAACATTGTTCGGGTGGACGAGTAAGCCAAAACAGCCTCAAACTAGAGAGGATAGACGGAAACAACGTCGTGTACGTAGAAAACCAATAGGAACGACTACCAAGCAAACGTCCTTTAAGCGAGAAAGTCGCTCCCTATCATTTCTTGAAAAAATGAGCCTTTTATGGACTACTGATATTGGTATCGATTTGGGTACCACTAATGTAGTGATGTATGTCAAAGGCCGAGGTATAGTTTTAGATGAGCCAGGATTTGTGGCTTGTGATACAAAGACTAGAGAAGTGATTGCCGTAGGTCATGAAGCGCGAGCTATTTTAGGTAGGACGCCAGAGGGCATTGAAGTGATTCAGCCCTTAAAAGGGGGCGTTATTGCCGATTATGATACAACCGCTTATATGTTGCGTTACTTTATTCGTCGTGTCATGCCTGTATCTGGGCTAATTCGATCCCGTATGATTGCTTGTGTTCCCTCCAGTATTACACCCGTGGAAAAGCGGGCTGTTTTAGAAGTGCTCTTACAAGCAGGGGCTCGTAAAATAGTGCTTATGGAAGAACCCCTAGCAGCGGCTATTGGAACTGGCTTAGATAAGGCTGAACAAGTGGGAGCCATGGTGGTCGATATAGGCGGTGGTACCACAGATATTGCTGTCATTTGTGATTCTGGCGTGGTAGTCAGTGAGAGTTTACGCATCGGTAGCGATACCTTTGATGAAGCGTTACTACAATACATGAAGCGGAAGAAAAAGCTTCTTATAGGTCCCTTGACAGCAGAAGATCTAAAAATTGAAGTGGGTACCGTAGATCCAAGATCTGGAGAGGAACGTGCTATCGTTAGAGGTCGGCACAGTGTGACAGGATTACCGCGTGCTGTGGAAATTACCTCAAAAGATATGAAGTTTGCTTTGGATAGACCTGTGCAAGATATTATTGAAGGGATTATTGGTATTTTAGAAAAAACACCTCCAGAATTATTGGCGCAAATTAATCACCATGGTATTATTTTGACTGGTGGAGGCTCTCAGCTTCGTGGTTTAGACCGAATGATTACAGAAAAAACGGGTCGTCCTGCTTATGTAGTGGAACATCCTAGGTATTCTGTTATCTTGGGCACAGGAAAAGCGCTATCAGAGTTGAATCAATTGCGCGATACCTTGGAAGAACTACGATAAGTGGTACTTGACTTCATGATTTTTTCATATACAAAGTTTATGATAAGGGAAGTAAGATAGTGTATGAAAAGATAGACTATTTTACTAGGAATTGATTGTTCTGACTCTTGAAAATATGATATACTGTACATGGAAGAAAATTGTAGGAGGTGTATATATATGAAAAAAGTTTTTCTATATAGTTTGGGGGCATTGTTAGCAGCATTTTTAGTGACATCTACGGCAGAGGCTGCACCAGTAAATCATGAAACTGTGTTATCTGGTGAAGTCGTATCTGTGGTTAGTGTAGGAACTTCTGTCAAAGAAGGGGACCCATTGCTAACAGTACAAACATTAGGGGGACCTATGGTAGCATCCCGTGCCACTGTGAACGGTGTGGTACAAACAGTCTCTGTGGAGCCAGGTGCTACAGTGGAACGAGGTCAAATTATAACAGTGATCAATAACTAATTATTAATAATCAATAAGAAGAGGCGATATAGATGCAATTACATCGTTTTTGGCGTCGGTACACTAAGGGTGTGCTGGCGCTCTTATTGTGTGGGGCTACTTTTACAAGTGCTCATGCAATAGAATTTATGAAAGTAGAGGATTTACACCGTGGCATGGTAGGTCATGCGGATACAGTAGTACAAGGGGATAAAATTGATTCTTTCAAAGTGGAAGTCCTAGGCGTTATGAAACAACGTGGCCCATCGGGGGATTTGATTTTAGTGAAAGTATCAGGTCCCATCATTGATGCATCGGGGGGGATTGTTCATGGTATGAGTGGTAGCCCCGTATACATTGATGGAAAATTGGTAGGTGCTGTTGCCTATGGCTGGGGATTTACAGACGGTACTTTGGGCATGGTAACACCTATCGATCAAATGGTGAAACTGTGGGATGAGAAATACCAAAAAGATTTACCGAATCCATGGAAAGATACACAATTGATTCCGTTGGGCACACCATTGATGGCAGATGGTTATGATGAAACATCCTTAGCATATTTGGGAACAAAATTTAAGGACTTTGGTTATAAAGGATATGCTACGGCTAGTGACAGCACGGATGATATTGTGAAACCAATGGTGCCTGGTGGCTCTATTGCGGCGTTACTGGTAAAAGGTGATTTGAAGATGGGCGCCGTGGGGACTGTTACCTATGTAGATAAGGATAAAGTAGTTGCCTTTGGACACCCATTTGATAAACGTGGCTCTACAGGTTATTTCATGAATAACTCCAGTATTTTTACAGTAGTAAAAAGTATAGATTCTGGTTTTAAATTGGGGTCCTTAGGGCGAGAAGTAGGTGTTATCACAGAAGATCGCGGGGCAGGTATTGCTGGTACCGTTGGGGTATTTGGAAAAGGTGTTCCTGTGCGTATGCAACTTCGTGATTTAGATCGTGGGGTAGAGCGAAATGCGGCGGTCACGGTTGTGGAATCTTCTAAACTAACGCCGACCTTGGTGGCGACCTCCGTATATAGCCTGCTGAACAAAACGCTAGACCGTGTAGGTGGTGGTACAGCTAAGATCAATATTAAGATTACACCTGTAGATCCTAAATTACCTACCTTAGAACGACGGAATATGGTGTACTCCAGTAGCTCAGTATCTGAAAAATCTATCGATGAATTATTCGATATTGTAGAAAGTTTAATGAATAATGCTTTCAAAGACTATGAAATCCGTGATATTCAAGTAGATGTACAAGTGGAAGAAGCAAAACGTACAGCTACGATCATCGATGCTAGTGCAGACCAAGTCATTGTATCTCCTGGGGACAACATTGTGATTACTGCCAATTTACAAGCCTACCGCGAAGGAAAGATTCAACGAGAAATTATCTTTAAAGTGCCAGAAGATCAAAAGCTAGGAACCTATACACTTGAAGTGCGTGGTGGTGGCGTGATTCCATTGCCATACTTGTTTGAAAAACAAAAATATAATTTGACAGATGAAATTGTAGAGCGATTGAAAGTGCATAAAAACTTTGATGAATATTTCAAAGATCTCAGTGAAGATGATCAGAATAACCAAATTGTAGCAGAGTTTTTAGCCGATGATATCAGTATGGTGGAAGAGTCTGGGGACAAGGCGAAAAAGCAACGCCTAGAAGCAGACGAGGAAGATGTGGACGATGATGAGTTGCCAAATGGAGGCAAACATAAAAAAGGTTTGAAAGCCTCTGATGATGACGAAAAAGAAAACAATGAAGCATCACGAGTGGTAGTAGATTATGTTGTCTTAGGTGATGGACAGTTTACGGTACAAGTGGTAGATAAAAAAGATCGAGACCATTTGCGTAAACAGCGGATCAAAGAAAAACTTTCAAATTTAAAAGAGAAAGTAAAAGCAGAAGAGTCAGACCAAAAGAAAAATAAATAGTCTTATCCGAAGAGAGCAGGAAGTGATATAGCATCATTTCCTGCTTTTATTTTGAAAACTCCGATGGTACTACTGCACATTCAAAGAGTTTTGTGATATACTGAAGATTGATACAAATACTCAGGAGGAACTATGATTTGGTTAACATGGATTGGTAAGCAAATGATCTTTTTCCTATCCCAGATAGGTGAGGCCATGTTGTTACTATGGAGAACCATAGGACAATTACCAAAAATAAATTGGAAACTCACAATCGAACAAATGGCACACTTAGGGGTGTATTCCTTGCCGATTTTATCATTAACTATGTTTTTTGCAGGCGCTGTGATGACATTGCAAATGGCAGATGTATTGATACACTATGGTGCACAGGGAACTGTGGGTGGTATTATGGCCATTGCTATGGGGCGCGAATTAGGCCCAGTTTTAGTTGGCGTTGTATTAGCAGGTCGTGTGGGTGCAGCTATTACGGCAGAGTTAGGAACTATGAAAGTAACAGAGCAAATCGATGCCTTAAAGGTCATGGCGGTTAACCCCATTGGGTATCTTGTAGTACCTCGTGTTGTAGCATGTATGATTATGGTGCCAATCTTGACATTTTATGGTGTTCTTATCGGTACAGGTGGGGGATACTTGGTAGCTACCATAGTGAAAGGACTAGCCGGTTCTACCTATTTAGACTCCATTCAAATTTTTGCCATCCTATCTGATTTGACGTACGGACTCATTAAATCTTGTGTGTTCGGAGCGGTTATTGCCCTAGTTGGATCTTATAAAGGCATGTACACAGATATGGGGGCAACTGCTGTTGGCTATGCTACTACTAGCTCTGTAGTAACCAGTATCATTTTAGTCTTTATATTAAATTACTTTTTATCAGTCTTATTATTCTAGGAGGACCTATGATTGAATTACAAAACGTGGTCCTAGCCTATGAGAATAGAATTATTTTAGACCATGTAGATTTAACTATCCATGATGGAGAAACTCTAGCTATTTTAGGAGGCTCTGGAGCGGGCAAAAGTACTTTGCTTAAATTGATTATCGGTCTTTTACGGCCTACCAGTGGTACTATTTTAGTAGATGATGTAGATATTACGAAAATCGATGAGAATGAATTCGATCGGTTGCGACAAACTATGGGGATGGTCTTTCAATACTCTGCGTTATTTGATTCTATGAGTGTAGGAGAGAATGTAGCCTTTGGACTACGCCAACATACGACGATGAGCGAAGAGGAGATTCAACGTACTGTAGCTAGAAAGCTACGTATGGTAGGATTGCCAAAGACTGAACAGTACATGCCTAGTGAACTATCAGGGGGGATGAAAAAACGGATTAGCTTGGCTCGTGCTATTGCTTTAGATCCTAAAATCATTCTATATGATGAACCGACATCAGGATTGGATCCGATTACATCGGGCACCATTAGTCGTTTAATACGGAGCATGCAATCTCATTTGCAATGTAGTTCTATCGTGGTCACTCACGATATGAACTCAGCCTTTTTTGTGGCAGACCGCATTGCCTTACTAGATAAAGGAAAGTTTATTGAAGTATCACCAACAGAAGAGTTTAGACATTCTAAGAATCCGAAGGTACAACAATTTATAGAGGGTCGTAAATCTGTGAAAACAGAGATACAAGAAGAAGGAGATATACCATGAAGTGGACAACAGAGGCGAAGGTAGGTCTATTTACCGTAGTGGGGGTAGTCCTATTTGCTGTGTGTATTGTATTTTTAGGACGATTTGATATATTTGCAGCTCCTACTATGCATATTGCTGGGAATTTTCAATCTGTAACGGGGTTGAAAGAAGGCAATACTGTGCGCTTTTCAGGGGTGAAAGTAGGGAAAGTCAAATCTATGCAAGTCACTGACAAAGGGATTACGGTGGCTATGGACATCGACAAGGATGTAAAAATTCCGACAGACTCTGCTTTTACCATGGAAAGTGATGGTATTTTAGGGGATAAATTCATCCAAATTACGCCAGGCCGTAGTACTTTGTATTTAGATGATGGTGCTTTCATTACAGGGGATGGAAAAAGTGAAATCGATAAAACCATGGCGCAAGCTACGAAATTGATGGAAGCGGCCACCACTACATTGCAATCCATGAATGGCATCATTGGTGATGAAAAAACACAAAGCGCTTTACGCAATGCCTTACAATCGACAGAGTTAATTGCTCAAAATACAGCAAATTTGACGGCTCAAATGAATGCTATGTTAGCGAATAATAGTGACAATATTTCAGCTTTAACAGCGAATATGGTAGGCATTACACGAAATGTGGAATCCTTGACAAATCAAATGGATACGAATATGAAACAATTTAATGCAGATGGTCAAGCAGGAACAGAAATGCGTCAAATTGTGAATAATTTGAAAACTACTACAGATAGTATTTCAAAAATGGCAGGCGCTATGGAAGGCGTTGTAACAGACCCTAAAAGTGCGGCAGATATTAAGGAAACCTTACATAATACGGCACAGTTATCTACGAAGCTAAATCGTCTCACAGGAGGAGATGTGAAAGCAGGTTCGGATGGAAAAAAGTCGGATTTTAAGACGCAAATAGGAGCAGAGGTACTGTATAATCCAGAAGATAAAAAAGTTCGTACTGATGCCGATGTGCGCCTTATGACGAAAGATTCAGTATATACCTTAGGACTATCTAATGTAGGAAATGGATCGAATTTAGATGTGACGTATGGAAAGCAAGTCCTAGATAAAGTACAGTTACGAGGAGGTTTGTTTGATGGAAAATTAGGCGTCGGAGCTGATATTGATTTTGGTACACCCTTTTCTTTATCAGCAGCTTTGTTTGACTTGAGACATAGTTCTTATCGGATTCGTTCCGATATTCAATTATGGAAAGATACCTATGCGGTCGGTCAATGGACTTGGTATGGACATGACCATAACCGTGTGAATTATTTTGGGCTAAGAAAGACATTTTAGGAGGACCCAATGAATACAAAAATAATGACAGTAGCAGCGATGTTAGCAGCCTATGCATGTACAGTAGGAGCAGCGGCACCGCAAACAGATACAGTAAAATTAGTACATTTTCAAGAAAAAGCAACTGCGCAAGCAGCAATGATGACAAAGGCATATAAAAACCAAGCACAGACAAACAGTCAATCTGTGTCTATTACATTGCCACAATCCATTGCATTAGCATTGCAAAATAATAGAACCTTACATCAATCTCAATGGGATTATGAAGCGGCAATAGCACAAGTAGGAGTTGCGACTAGCGGTAGGAATCCAGTAGTGACGTATAATTATAGCGCTAACCATACAGGAAATGAAGTGAACGGTGTTAGTAAAACTGGAAATGCCTTTTCGCATCAATTAGGTGTGGGAGTATCTGTATTTAATCGTGCTTTGGATGCACAAATTGAAGCAGCTAAATATAGTCGTGATGGCAGTGGCGCAGCATTAACGGAAGCCGCACAAACAGCTAAATTAACGGCAGCAACTAATTATTTGTCCCTTATCATGTCTCGTAATAAGGTAAATGTAGCAGAACAAACAGTCCGTGATTACGAAGAACATTTAAAAAATGCTAACTTACAATATCAAGTAGGTATTGTATCTAAATCTGATGTACTGGCTACGAATACACGATTAGCGAATGCAAAAACTGCTTTAGTAGAAGCGAAAAACGCTGCTAATTTAGCAGAGGCAAAGTTCAATAATCATGTAGGATTGCCTGTATCTACACCAATCGTAACAGCAGACAAAGAATTAAGCTATGCACCATATGGTATTTCATTGGAATCTGCAAAATCTTATGGAGTAGCACATCGTGGTGCCATTGTACAAGCGGCAATGGCAGTGAAAGCAGCCGAAGAAAATGTAGGCCTTGCAGATGCTTCTGATATTCCAGTGGTGAAAGCCAATGCTAGCCGACGCATGAATGGTGCACATTGGGCTGGTAACGATAGCAAAGACTGGTCCGTAGGCGCTACCTTATCTTGGAATGTATGGGATGGGGGCCAATCAAAAGCTAATGTAAGTGCTGCTAAAGCAAAGTTAGAAAAAGCGAAAGAAGCCTATGCACAAACGATTGATACGGTAGAGTTACAAGTGCAAGAGGCGTACTTAAATTTAAAAGCAGCAGAACAAAAAATTAAAAGTACTCATGCTGCAGTAGAAGCAGGACAGGAAGATTTCCGCATTAAAACATTGCGTTACCGTTCTGGAGTGGGTACAAATGTGGATGTATTAGACGCAGAAACTTCCTTAGCAACGGCACGTAATAATTATGTAGATGCACTATATAACTACAATTTAAGTATTGCTACTTTAGAAAAAGCGATGGGTATTCCGGTTGACTCTGCTGTGGGTACTGGGGTAAATATCGTAAATCAGGGATAGTCATCTTACTAATATGAGGTAAATTATGAAGGGGAAACACTGGCTACTAGGTATTGTACTAAGTGGATGTGTAGCAGGCGTTGGATTCGGCTTACAACCATTGAGTGAAACTTATGTAGGACCTTATGTGCAAGAACAATTACATACAGCACTGAATGGAACTGTTTCCTATTCATCATTTCACATTGGTTGGGATGGTTCTGTTCAAATGAAAGATCTCAGTGTAGAAGATGCTAAGGGGCAATCTGTACTTACTGCGGACGCTTTGACCGTGTCTATACAATGGTTAAAGGTATTGCAATATCCTTTTGGACAGATATCACCAGATGCTTTGGTGGGAACGATTACTGTCTCCTCACCTCATGTGAATGTAGTACAAGATGAAACTGGACAATGGAATATACTGCAGTTGGTAAAAGAACGGGACTCAGAAGAACCTAGTCAATTTAGTGGATTGCTACGTGTAGAAAATGGAACGATTTCACTATTTTTGCCACAGGCAACGCCTTTATTGCTATCAGATGTGAATGGTACTGTCTTGGGTGATGGTGGTCATATGCTGGAGGGAGTCGTTGATGCTCATATTGGAAAGGATCAAATTCACTCCAAGATACAATGGGCGCTGGATGGCAGCGGTGATCGATCATTTTATGTGGAAACCCCACATTTAGATATAGCTCCTATAGTAAGTCGCATTTCTCTGCCAAGTGCAGTAAGCTCTATGACGGGTGATCTGACAGATGTTGCGTTGACAGTAACACAACGTGGTGGCTTCTGGTATGGTGAAGGAGGACTTTCCTTCCAAAACGTAGGGACGACCATCCAAGATCATCGATTGACATCTGGGAAAGGAAGCCTTCAAATCCATGGAGATGTTCTATTCTTAGACGGAATAGAAACGAATGTGAATGACGAGTATCTTCGTGTGAATGGCACCATACATCATATTTTTGATGAAGACCCTACCTTGCAATTGTCGGTAGGATTGAAAGAATGGAATCTTGCTTCTCAACTGCCAATGACAGGATATATTACAGCAGATGCACTGGTAACAGGTCCCGTGTCTAATGTAAAAGCCAGTGCAGATGTAGAGGTACGAGATATCACCTATGAAGGGATGACAGTAAACCGTGGGAAAGGACACCTTTCCTATGGTGACCAAGTCATCCATGTGAGGGATGCGGAACTGAATATGCAAGGTGGAACCGTGAAAGGTACTGGCTCGTATCATATAGATACAAAAGATTTCTTGGCACAGCTAAACTTACAAAATGTGTCTTTATATGGGCTACCTCTTGGAGGACAATCCTCTGTGCAGGGATCTGTCAGCGGTGATTTGACTGTGGAAGGACAGGGAGGTGCTATTTCAAATGTAGTGGGCTCTGTAAGGGGACGTCAAATTGGGTATCAATCTATTTTAGTGGATACTTTGGATGCTAGTGTATCTTGGGATGGTACACAACTAGTAGTACCTTATATGAATGGTAACTGGAGTAGGGGGACATTCACCGGTAGTGGTCGCTTAGGAAATGGAACATTTGGACTTAGCCTATACGGTACTCATATCGGACTAGAACAATTTAATGGATGGTCACCTAAACCTTTGGGAGGCACTGTATCCATGGAAGCAAACTTGCAGGGATCCTTAGAGAACCCTACAGGGACTGTTACTATTGCGGGAGATGCACTTTCTTATGGGGTAACACAGTTTGACCGTATGTTTGTGAAAGCAAATATAGAGGATAAAAAACTGCATATCCTTGACGGTGATTTAGAATATAAAAAAAGCATCTATGATGTGCGAGGAACTATCAATTTAGATGGAGACCAAGATGTGGATATCAAAGGCTCTGCGAAGGATGTACGTATTGAAGACATATTGCCAAACTTTACAGATATTCCTATGACGGGATGGATTCACACAGATGTACATATAGAAGGTACCTTACAGCGTCCTAAAGTAAATGGATATGTGAAAGCCTGGGATGGTTCTATATATGGAAAACTGTTTGAATCTATTGAAGGATATTATGCATATAAGGATGGGCACTTACATTTACCAAGGTTGGACATTACTACCTATGGTTCCTCTATTGTGGTAGATGGGGATATACAAAACAAACAGTTAGATATTAATTTTGTAGGTGATGCGGTGCCGATTGAACCCTTTATTCGGGATGCGGGTCTCAACATGGTTGGCTATGTAGGCGCAGAAGGACATCTAGGTGGAACTGTGGATGCACCTATCTTTGAGGGCGTGGTACAGTCAGATGTTATGCAGGTGAAGGATACTACATTGCATGATATATCGGGTGCTGTGTACATTACGCCGAAAGTGGTACATCTACAAGGACTGACTTTCACGGGCAGCGGCACTAGTCAATATGAAGTAAAAGGTGGAGTTCAACTGGATGAATCGAAACGCTTATTTGGTTATGTTCGTGTACGAGATGGAGAATTGCAACAGTTATTAGCATTAAGTAATGCAAATGTACCAGATGTAAATGGCAAGTTGCAGGCGACCATTGATTTAGGTGGTACTAGTGACAGCCCAAGGTTAGATGTAAAAGGATCTCTCGAAAATACAACTATTCGTGATGAAGTAGTGGGAACTGCTACACTGGATGTGGGCTATGGTGGACGTACCATTGATATCCGTACGTTTAATTTACCTATTAAAGAAGGGCTTATTGCTGGTAAAGGTAAAGCTGATTTAGATGGGGTTACAGATATTCAGTTAGTAGCATCAAAAGTGCCTGTGGGAACTATCTTGCCTATAGTAACATCAGATGTCAATGGACAAGGAAACTGGAACTTTATTATTAATGTACAGGGTCCTACGAAATCTCCAAAGGTAGAGTTTTCTAGTGAAATAGAACAAGCCGTCATCAATGGTATAAGCTTGGATCAGTTAAGCATCTTAGGTAATATGGAAGACCAAGTGGTATCGATCCAACAAGGGATGATCAAGAAAGCGGATTCTTCTATTAAAGTGCGTGGTAAATTACCTTTGAGTGCATTGGTAACCAATGAATATGTGTCTGATGATGCGAGTAAGCAATTTGATGTTTATGTGGATATGAATGAAGCGAACTTGTCAGTACTTCCGTTGATGTTTAAAGAGGTACAGTCTGGAGAAGGGGCTATTCGTGGTATTGTTCATGTAACAGGAAACTCTGCGAATGTATTAGCTAATGGTACGATCGAATTAGCGAATGGATCTATGCAGCTTAAATCCTTAAAGAAACCATTGACGCAGTTAAAGGGGCAGCTATTATTCCGTGGTAATCATGTTGATATTACAGGAAGTACTACCATGGGGAAAGGTAATGCTGGCGTATCTGGAAATATAGGATGGACAGGTTCTCGAATTACTTCTTATGATGGTGCATTACAAATGAAAGGTATAGAAATTGGTCATGAATTCTATACCGGCCCATTGGAAGGCGAATTGTATATGATCAATAGAAATGATTTGCCAACCTTAGTAGGCGTCATCAACCTTCATGATGTGGTAGGATCTATACCTTTATCCTTTAGTAGTTCAGAGACATCGATTCCATTGGGGCTAGATGTAACTATCAATGCTAAAAACAATGTGAGATTATATAATCCATTGCTTTATGATATGTACTTACAAGGGCAGGTAAAATTTGGAGGTACCTTAGGAGAACCAAAGGCAAGTGGTAAGCTATCTGTGAATAAAGGGCATGTAAAATATTTGAAAAATCGTTTTAAAATTACTGAAGGGCAAGCCAAGTTTGTCACAGGTAGTGTGATTCCTGAGCTGAATGTACGAAGTATGGCGAATGTAAAGAACTATCGTGTATCCTTGCAAGCAGAAGGCCCTGCTACACAGATGAGATTAAAGCTGACTTCGGAACCTAATTTATCGGAACGTCAAATTATTTCTTTGTTGACTTTTGGACGTAATGTAGGTAATGCCAGCGGTGTTACATCAGATGATGCGAATGCATTGCTTACCTCTAGTTTACAGTCCTTGGCTTTTGGGTATATTGAAGATGTATTGCAAGATACATTGGGCTTAGATTTGGTAAATATTACTACAGGCTCTTTGGATGGAAAAGACTCTCGTGATTTCCAAGAGAAAAATAACTTTAATGTGACCATAGGTAAATATGTAGTGCCAGATTTGATGATTACCTTAACTAGAGGGCTAAAAAACGATCATGTATCATATGGTTTTCAGTATGATATCAATCGTAATGTCAGTGCTACAGGATGGTTTAATAATGAAAATAAACGCTATTTAGGGGCGCAGTGGCGCTATCGATTCTAAAGGAGGTGAAGGTATGCTTAATGATTATATTGCCAGTGTGGATAAAATTGAATTATTGTCATGGGAAGAAGAACAACAGCTTTGGAAATCCTATGAAGAACATGAAGATATGCAGGCTCGCATGACGATCATAGAGCATTACCAACCATTAGTATTGAAAGAAGCCAATGTATATCAATCCTCTAAGATAGATATGATGGATTGTATTCAAGAGGGCACGATTGGCCTAATTGAGGCAGTAGAGCGCTATGACTCCCAAAAAGGAGTAGCTTTTTCCCTCTATGCAGTGCATCGTATTCGTGGACGCATATTAGACTATCTTCGCAAAGAAGGTAAGGAAGGCATTGTGTTACAAACTGAATCAGAAGATGGAGAAACTTGGTGGGAACAACTGCCTGCGGAGGGACCTTCTACAGAAATTGTTTGCGAGGAACGCATGTATGGGGATATGGTAACCTCTGCCATGAAACAGTTGCCTTTAGCGGAGCAACATGTAGTGGAAGAAGTGTATTACAAAGATCACAGTGTAGCATCTATTGCAGACACAATGGAGTGCAGTCATAGTTATATTCATCGATTGCGAAGAAAAGGATTAGCCCGGCTCAAAGGTTTGTTAGAAACGGCTAAAGAGACATGGGATAAAAGTTGATTCTATTGTTCAAGTCTTAAGAGCATATACATAGTACTACTCAATGGCCAGTTCTCGGACAGGGTGCAGAGAGTAGTACTTTTTTATAGGGAATTAATTACATCGAAAAAAATCGCTTGACAGATATATAGTTTGGAGTTACTATATTTGTATTATACATATAGAACAGTGATGCGAAGGACATGACCCTAACCATCTATACTTTCAGAGAAAGATACCTTGGCTGTGAGTATCTAGTGTAGACTTAGACGTTACCACCTTCAAACTGGTTTGGTGAAGGCTTAGCTTGTAATCAAATCCGTGTGGACCCGTTATCGTCCGTAAGAGTGAGTCCTATCAATAGGGACTAACTAGGGTGGAACCGCGAAGATCTTCGTCCCTTGTGTGGGAGAAGGTCTTTTTTTGTTGGTAAAAAAGTATTGCCATCCCCAATGGCATAGTAGTATTAGACCTAGGGAGGTAACCTATGAGTGAAGTAAATATCATTTTACCTGATGGAAGTTCTAAAGCTTTTGCAGCTGGAACTACATTGGGTGAAGCAGTAAAACAACTATCAAACAGCTTAGCAAAAAAAGTATTAGCCGCTGATGTAAATGGAGAATTAACAGACCTTCGTGAAGTATTGGTGGATGGTTCTAAGGTAAGCTTTTTAACATTTGCAGAAGATGGTGGTAAACATGCATTCCGTCATACAGCATCTCATGTGATGGCGCAAGCAGTAAAACGTTTGTGGCCTGATGCGCAATTGGCCATTGGACCAGCCATCGAGAACGGGTTCTACTATGACATCGATATGGAACATAAATTAGTGCCAGAAGATTTACCGAAAATCGAAGCGGAAATGAGCCGTATTGTAAAAGAAAACTTGCCTATCGAAAAAGTATTGATGGAACGTCAAGAAGCACTAGATTTCTTCGCAGCTAAACAGGAAAATTATAAAGTAGAGTTAATCAATGATTTGCCTGCTGATGCAGTGATTTCTGCGTATAAACAAGGTGAGTTTACTGACCTTTGCGCAGGTCCACACTTGGCAAGTACTGGTAAAGTAAAAGCTTTTAAATTACAAAGTATTGCAGGTGCATACTGGCGTGGCGATGAAAAAAATAAAATGTTGCAACGTATCTATGGTACTGCCTTTGAAAAGAAAGAAGAACTAGAAGAATACTTACACTTATTAGAAGAAGCAGCTCGTCGTGATCATCGTAAATTAGGTAAAGAGCTTGGCTTGTTCGTTATCAAAGAAGAAGGACCAGGATTCCCATTCTTCTTGCCAAAAGGTATGGCAGTACGAAATGCCTTAGAAGATTTCTGGCGTGAAGTACATCATGACTATGATTATGAAGAGGTTCGTACTCCAATCATCTTAAGCCAACATTTGTGGGAAACATCTGGTCACTGGTTCCATTACCGTGAAAATATGTACACAACACAAATCGACGGAGCAGAATATGCCATAAAACCAATGAACTGCCCAGGCGGTATCTTGGTGTATGCAAACGATATGCATTCCTATCGTGATTTGCCGATTCGTATGGCAGAACTTGGTTTAGTACATCGCCATGAATTGAGTGGTGCTTTACATGGTTTATTCCGTGTACGTAGCTTTACACAAGATGATGCCCATGTATTCATGACTCCATCTCAAATTAAAGAAGAGTTAATGAGCGTTATCGACTTATTCGGTCGTATCTACTCTCAATTTGGCTTGTCCTATCATGTAGAGTTAAGTACAAAACCAGAAGGCGCTATTGGCGACGATGCAATCTGGGAATTAGCAACAGAAGCATTGCGTGAAGCTATCGAAGCAAAAGGTATTCCATATCGTATCAACGAAGGTGATGGCGCGTTCTATGGTCCTAAACTAGATTTCCATATTCGCGATTCTATCGGCCGTACATGGCAATGTGGTACTATCCAATTGGATATGAACTTGCCAGAACGTTTTAACTTGGAATATATCGCAGAAGATGGTCAAAAACATCGTCCAATCATGATTCACCGTGCATGCTTTGGTTCTATGGAACGTTTCATTGGTATCTTGATTGAACACTTTGCAGGGGCATTCCCAACTTGGATGGCACCAGTACAAGTGAAAATCCTTCCGATCAGTGAAAAACATGTAGAATATGCTGAAAAATTACGTAAAGCATTTAAAGATGCCTATGTGCGTGTGGAACTAGATGATCGTAGTGAAAAAATTGGTTACAAAATCCGTCAAGCACAAATGGAAAAAGTATCCTACATGCTTGTGGTAGGTGACAAAGAAGTGGAAGAAGGAAAAGTAGCTGTTCGTAAACGTGGCGTAGGCGAACAAGGTGCGATTCCTTGGGAAGAATTCTTGGCAAATATCCAACAAGAAATTAAAGATCGTGCATAATCACTAAAATAAATAGGATAGTATGGAGGCACTTTGCGTGAATCTGATACATGGATCCTAGTGGATTTTTGATGATATAAGTATTGTGTATACATATGAAAAGCATCTTCACAAGAAGGTGCTTTTCATCATATAATACAATTAGAAAGAAATTGGTCTTTCCTTTTCTAGTATTCCGAGTAGAGGTGATGGAATCATGATTACATTTGACGATGCAGAAAAGCAAAAATTAAGTCCTGAGGATTTAAAAAAATTAAAGAAGCATAATGATATCAATGAATGGCCGTGTCCATTATCAGATGATATGAAAAAGCAAATGCATGATAGCTTTAAAGTTGTGCCTAAGAAAAAATAAGAAAAAGCCGTAGCGACTGAGGATTGTTTTCGCTACGGCTTTTTTTAGAAAAATGAAGAAACGCCATACATAGGATGACGTTTCTTGTGGGGGCTATATTTATATAGTAAGTGATATGTACAACTGCATCATTAGAGGTGTATGTGAATGCACATATTTTGGCAATCAGATAGTTGTATCAAGAGATATAGATTCTATTGCAGATAGAATACTACATTTGCTGTTTTGTTAGCGGACATATCTCCCTTCTCTATAGGTGTAGAGCTAGATAAATCCATAGATTTTACTGCAAGCATAGCATATCTAGGGTTTACCTCCATAGTCTGTGTGCGTGTAGTTCCTAAGCTTGCGGATTTAACAGGACCTAGTTCGCGGCCAAGAGATTTTGCAATCACTTCCGCTTGGTGGCGTGCATCACTAATGGCAGATGCAGATAATTGATCTTCTATCTCTTGGGATACATCGGTTTGGAAGGTAAGGGAATTGATATCAGAAGCGCCACTAGCAATAGCTGCGTCGATGGCTTTTCCAATAGAGGATGTGTTATAGACCCTTACAACAACAGTGTTGTTTACATTATAACCATTTAATTTTGAGTTCCCATCAATGTAATCGTAATTAGGGTTGATAGTAATGTTAGATGTTTGGATATTATTTCTAGATACGCCTAAATGTTGTAGGGATGAGATAAGTTTAGACATAATCGCATCATTTTGAGATTTTGCAGATTGAACAGACGTATTTTTGCTAGATACCCCAAGGTTAAGTAATGCATAGGATGGTGCCACTTGGCGAACAGCTTGGCCTGTGACGGATATTTCTCCAGCGGACATATTTGCAGTCATATCTGCAGCCATAGTGCCCACTGTGGCAGATGTCATCAGTGCGCCGATAGTGAAAGCTTTCAAAAGCAATGAATGTTTCATAAAATCGTCCTTTCTATATGATGTACCTGTTGACAAACAAAAAATAAGTACCCTACAATGGTATATATACAGTACATCTAGTATTTGTTATTATACTACATAAACTATGTGAAAGTATGATGAAGGTTAGGAGTAAAACTATGAACCCTATTGATATTATGTTAGATCATAAAAGTATTCGACAATATAAACCAATGCGAGTATCTCCACAACATTTGAGCATTTTATTAGATGTAGCGAAACGGACTGCCACAAGCATGGGAATGCAAACATTCAGTATCATACGTATTGTAAAGCCAGAAATTAAAGAAGCCATTGCAGCGGTATGTAAACAAGAGTATGTGAAAAATATGCCTGAGCTATTTGTATTTGTAGTAGATGCGTATCGAAATGCACAAATTATGAAAGAAAAAAGGCTAGATCTCGATACAGCAAATGATGCAGATCGATTCTTCCAAGGATGGACAGATGCCTGTTTAGCGGCACAAAATATGGTGACTGCCGCAGAGCTAGCAGGATATGGTACAGTATATTTGGGAAGTATCTTAAATGATGCAGAAAAAATGATTGAAATTTTGAACCTACCTGAATTAACATTCCCTGTAGTAGGACTTGGACTGGGTATGGCAGACCAAAAACCAGCATTGAAACCACGCATGCCAAGAGAAGCAAATGTATTTGATGATGAATATAGTACGTTTGATAATTATCATGAGCTATTAGAAGATTATGATGAAGAAATGAATCAATACTATGATCTTCGTAGTCCTAATTATCCCTTGCCTAAATTTACAGACCAAGTAGTGGGGCGATTACAAATGAAGGATGAGAAGCGCAGTGCTTTGGTAGAAATTGCAAAAACCCAAGGGTTTCACTTGTAATGCTATTCTGCCTTGTGGCGATTATTAACTGAATACGATAAAGGGCAGAGCGCGGTATGCCCCCTCTCAAACGGTATTGCATAATGTTTGTTCGGGGGCACACCGTGCTCTTCTTGTATTTGTGTGATTTAGTCAATATAATCGCCACAAGGCGTTCTACGCATAACTGCGTTCTAGGGTGGGGTGCTGTGCTCTTATGATGATTGAGGAATTTAGGTAGTAAGAAACTCCACAAACTATTCTATGTATAACTACGTTACTCAGAAGAAATATAAGTATTGCTGGCACATGGTGTTATAAATCCGATTATAATTAGAAGCAGGGGGTGTACATTATGCTTTAGCTTAGATATACTTAATTTAGTTGTTTTAAGTAGGGCTAGATTATATAGGGTGAATTCTATAGAAAACATATATGAAAAATAGTAAAAAGTAGGGTTGCAAATTATTGGTAAATAGCATATAATACTTTTAGTGCTTGAGACACAAGCACTTTTAATTTTCTTACAGCTTAGTAACTAAGAAAATTAAAAAGATTAAAAATAACTGTTGACACGATATTGTAAATCTGTTATTATAATCTAGTCGCCGCAACACAGTGTTGTGAAGACAAAGTTGATCTTTGAAAACTGAACAATAAAAGGTAATTACTTCGAAAGAAGTAAACATAAGCCAGAGTGCGGGTTTCA